>JAFZQR010000010.1 GCA_017620295.1 Bacteroidaceae bacterium | reverse complement strand
TGTTCACAATTAGTTTTATGTATTTGTTCAGCTATTTGGATGCAGATTGTTCTTTTCTCCGAGGGAGCAGAGCGGGCTCTGTGACTGAGGATAAAAGGAAAAGATGCGCCAAAGAGCGAACAAAGACATGAAAGCACCTACTATATTGGATACAGCAAAATAATTTTGAACACCTACTTATGAAAACAAATAACATAATTGCAGCTATATTCATAGCCTTGACGGGAACCGCTTTCGTAGCATGTGATGAAACAGACGGAATAAGTGTAGTGCCAGTGCTGGATAAAATAACATTGGAACCAAACCTCCCAGCACCAGGTGACAGCATCACGGCTACAGCTCATCAGGCCGTGAAGGGCAAGCTCATTAATGCCACAACATATAACTGGCAATTTACGTACTGGACCCAAGCCGATGATGGCTCAACGGTAAAGGTGGATACATTACTCTCACAGCATACAAACTATGATGGTGAGTACAACGGTGACCCATATATGGGCTATCGTTTGCCCACTACTATTGTGCCGGGTTCCAGCATCATGATAACTATTAATGCCTCATATAGTTGCTCTGGTCAGACGGCTCAGGGTGCACTTTATGGTAGTGCCAACAAAACACAATCATTTTCAATAAAGTAACAACAATGAAGTTTCTACAGGCTTTGCTTGCATGTATGCTGTTATCGGCAAGCTCCTTTGCTGCCGACAAGCATCCCTTTAATGAGGTGTTCACCGACTCCACGCTGCGTCTCGACTACATCTTCAGCGGCACCAGTCGAACACAGCATATAGCCCTTGCCTACATGTCCAAGACTGCGGGGTGGTATGGACGCCGTGGCAATCTTGACAAGCTATTGCTTGGTGGCAATGGACAGCTCACAGTGGTCGAACCGACTTCTGGTGATACCATTTACCGCCATTCTTTCTCTACACTCTTTCAGGAATGGCAAAGCACAGAGGAGGCTACACGTGTGGAACGTGCCTTCGAGAACCCTTATCTCATCCCGATGCCAAAGCAGCCGGTTAGAGTAATCATCACCCTGCTCGACACCCACAATCGTGTCACATCGGAGATGCAGCATATTATTGATCCGAATGACATCCTCATAGCCGACCGAAGCATGATGACTCAAACTCCGTGGAAGTACATACTCAAGTCGGGTGACTCACGCGACTGCATAGACGTATGCTTCGTGGCGGAAGGCTTCAGTGAGAAGGAAATGCCTGAGTTCCTTGCCATGTGTGACAGCAGCATAGCGGCCATCACGGCTCATGCACCATATAATACACTGATAGACCGCTTCAACTTCGTTGCTGTGATGCCTGTGTCGAAAGATGATGGCATCTCCATCCCTAAGCTTAACCGTTGGTATGACACAGCCCTTGGAGCACACTACAGTAGTTTATACATTGACCGCTACCTGACTATTCCCAACATTTCACGCCTCTACGACTACTGCACTGGTATTCCCTTTGAACACTTCATCATCCTCGCCAACACTCGTGAGTATGGTGGTGGTGGCATATTCAACAGCTACACCATAGCCAGCGCACGAAGCCCCCGCAGCAAAATGGAGGTTATAGTGCATGAGTTCGGACACAGCTTTGGAGGCTTGGGTGATGAGTACTACTACGATGATATGTATGAGACCATGTATCCTGCCGACACCGAGCCGTGGGAACCCAACTTGACAACGCTGGTGGACTTTGACAGCAAATGGCGCGATATGCTACCTGCTGGAACAGCCATACCAACACAACCGGATGGACGTGACCTGACAACAAAGGTCGGTGTCTATGAGGGTGGTGGCTACCAGTCGAAAGGTGTCTATCGTCCCGTTCAGGAATGTCGCATGAAGATTAATGAGGTCAAGGAGTTCTGTCCTGTCTGCCAGAGAGCCATCACCAGGCTTGTGGATTACTATACTCGTTAACGAACATGAACGTCAAGGTTAAAGGTGTCACATTAGGGAGCATAGCTGCTGCCAGCTATGGCTTGAATCCACTGTTTGCCCTACCGCTATATGCCGATGGGATGACAGCCGACTCAATGCTGTTCTACCGTTATGTGTTTGCCATACTGATGATGGGAGGTATGATGCTGCTGCAGCACAGGTCGTTCCACATACGTCGGCGTGAGCTGCTATCACTGGCCATGCTGGGCCTCATCTTCAGTGCCTCGTCGCTGTTGCTGTTCCTGAGCTATCAGTATATGGATGCAGGCATAGCTTCCACCATCCTGTTCATGTACCCTGTACTGGTGGCTCTCATCATGTGGCTGATGTACCATGAACGGGCCGATCTTCTGACGTGGATCTGTATAGCTCTCGCCTTTATAGGCATCTGCCTCTTGTATCGAGGCAAACCAGACGCCCCATTGTCAACGGTGGGTATTGTGCTGGTGCTGTTATCGTCGTTGAGCTATGCTATATACATCGTCGGGGTGAACCGCTCTGTATTGAAGAAAATGGACTCTGAGACCATGACATTCTATGCTCTGGTGTTTGGCTCTATGCTCTATGTAGTGAGACTTACGAGGATTGACATTGAGGCTGGTTCTTTTGCATTCGACCTGCAGGTCCCCAATGTCGCTTGGCTGTGGCTAAACCTCTTATGTCTTGCTCTGTTCCCGACAATCATTTCATTGGTGACAATGAACCTCAGCATACACTATATTGGTTCCACACCAGCTGCCATACTAGGAGCCCTTGAGCCAATCACAGCCTTAGTCATTGGTGTCTTTGTCTTCGGTGAGACCCTGACACCTCGCATCGTCCTTGGCATTCTCCTCGTGCTCTTTGCTGTCACCCTGCTTGTTGCAGGACGCAAGCTGCTGGCCATAATAACCGGAAAATCAAATAGAACCCCAATACGTTAATATAAATCTTTTATGAGACAGACATTGATAATTATCGCCATGATGCTATCTTTCAACGCTCATGCACAGTACAAACGTCCAGTAGTTACTATTTGGGAGGATGCTGTTCCTGGTGCCACAAAGGCGAAGTCTGAACCACGCACTCAGATGGGACGTGATGGCGTGTGGCGTATGGACGAGGTTACTAATCCTACGTTGGAGATATTTGAGCCAGCGGATGGCACAGGCAATGGACAGGCTGTTATCGTATGTCCTGGCGGAGCCTATGCCATACTGGCCTATGACAAGGAGGGACAGGAGATTGCTGAGTGGCTGTCTCGTCAGGGCTTTCATGCTTTTGTCTTGGCCTATCGTGTTCCAAACAATCGTGCTGGTGCGCTTCAGGATGCACAGAGGGCTATACGAGAGGTGCGCTCCATAGGTTTCGGGCGTGTTGGTATCATTGGCTTCTCTGCTGGTGGCTCGCTGTCGGCACGTGCAGCAACACGTTGGGCTGAACAGACCTATGAACCGATTGATGCTAAGGATACACTCTCTTCCCGTCCTGATTTTGCTATGCTTATTTACCCTGCCTACCTCGATGAGGGAGAGGGTGGAACGCTGACACCTGAGCTGACTGTGAACAGTGAGACCTCTCCAATGTTTGTGTTTGGCACAGAGGATGATGTTCGTTACAGTGGCCCGTCATGTCTTACAATAGCAGATGCTATGCGTCGTGCAGGTGCTCCCATCGAGCTGCACTATCTCGCACGTGGAGGTCACGGCTATGGCATGCGTACTGGTGTTGGCCTTATATGGCCTGCATTAGCTGAAACATGGCTGAAGCAGTTCACTCATTAAAATTCGTAAATCATTAAGTAGGTGTTCACAATTAGTTTTATGTATTTGTTCAGCTATTTGGATGCAGATTTTTCTTTTCTCTGAAGGAGCAGAGCGTGCTCTGTGACTGAGGATAAAAGGAAAAGATGCGCCAAAGAGCGAACAAAGACATGAAAGCACCTACATTGCTGGATATTATAAAATAATTTTGAACACCTACTTATAAAAAGGAGCAGATATGAGTATGATAAAATGTCCCGAATGTGATGGACAGGTGTCAACCAAGGCACCGTTCTGTCCGCATTGCGGTATCCCAATCCAGGGCAACATCAAGCGTTGCCCCATCTGTGGAGGTTTTTCCGTTATAGATGCCTCACAGTGTCCTCATTGTGGCGCGCGTTTTGCAGCCAATGCCGTCAAACTACCGCAGCAGCCTTCTGTTAAGGAGGAGGAGCTGGTGCAACCAGATATAGTGATGCCAGAGGAACCGCTGCCGGAAGTGTTGCCAGCAGAGGAGCCGCTGCCAGAAATCTTACAGGCCGACGAGTCACCTGTCGAGGACGTGATTGTATTTGAAAACGAACCAGAGCAAGAACCAGAAAACGAACTAGACGAAGTATCGGATATGGAAGAAATCAAACCTGATGAGACGACTCTTAAGAAGCAAAAGAGCGTTTCGGTCACAGCTGTCGTTGTGACTGTGCTATTGTTTCTGTGCATAGTAGGAGGTGGAGCTTACATCTTCTATTGGCTGTCCGTTGACCAGATGGCTAAAGAGGAGGAGGCTTATACTTTGCTGGAGGGATGCACCAATCCTCTGAACTATGAAGACTTCATCAGCCGCTTCCCTAATAGCGATCATCTGGATGACGTACGAGCCAGAATGAATGCCCTGATGCAGGAGGACGAAGAATGGCTGGCTGTGGAGAACTCAAACGACCGTTCCAGGCTTGAGGCATACGTCAACAATTATCCTCATTCACCCCACGAGCAGCGTGCGCAGTTCCTGATAGATTCTCTTGACTACATGGAAGCTCGTTCTCTTGACACCGGTGATGCCTATAACCGTTATATCGCCCGTCATCCAGAGGGCGCCTATTACACAGAAGTCATTTCTGCTATGCGTGACATTGAAGTGCGCATGGAACGTGAGGCCGCAGCCAGACGGCAGGCAGAGGCTCTGATGGCCGATAGCTTAGCAGCTGTAAATTGAAGCTTGAACATCAAATCAAAATAATCATAAAATCGTCAAATCATAAAATCCTTAAATCCTTAAATCCTATGATGCATTATGGGTTTGTGAAGGTGGCCGCTGCCATACCGGAAGTGCAGGTTGCCAATCCTAAATGGAACGTCCAGCAGATTGAGAGCCTGGTGGTGCAGGCTGAAGGACGGGGCGTGGAAATAGTCGTACTGCCAGAACTGTCGCTGACAGGTTACACCTGTGGTGACCTGTTTGCCCAGCAGCTGCTGATTGATGAGGCTGAGGCTGCACTCATTCACCTCATGAACTTCACACGCTCACTCGACATCATAGCCATCGTCGGTTTGCCTGTGGCCTATGGCGGTACGCTGCTTAACTGTGCTGCTGTGGTTCAGAAAGGACGTATCCTGGGGCTTGTTCCCAAGACATATTTGCCAAACTATAAGGAGTTCTACGAGATGCGATGGTTTGCCAGTGCCACATCCTTACCTTCAGATGCGCAGGTCTGGATTTGCGGACAGCAGGTACGGCTGCAGGCCTCCCAACTGTTTCATACTCCCTCATGCACCTTTGGCGTGGAGATATGCGAGGATCTATGGGCTACTGTACCTCCCAGCTCCATCCAGACGCTCCAGGGTGCTGAGATAGTCTTCAATCTCAGTGCCGACAACGACCTCGTTGGCAAAGAGGCTTATCTGCGCTCTTTGCTACGCCAGCAGAGCGCACGTTGCATATCGGGCTATGTCTATGCTGGATGTGGCTTCGGGGAAAGTACACAGGATGTTGTGTTTGGCGGCAAGGCTTACATCATAGAGTATGGCGATGTGATAGCTGAGGCCACACGCCATAGCATTACATCCCAGCTCCTTGAGAGTGAGATAGATGTTGAACGCATCAGGGCAGAACGACGTGTGAACACAACCTTCACAGCTTGTGGTAATGAGATGCGGACTGCCGCACGTTTCGAGATTGTTGATACGGCTCTGATTGCACCACGCGACTTCAAGTTCACCCGCACAATTAACCCACATCCATTTGTGCCTACAGGACACCATCTCGATGAGCGGTGTGAGGAAATCTTTGCCATTCAGACAGAAGGCCTGGCTAAGCGTATGCACCACACTGGGTGTAAGACGGCTGTAATCGGCATTTCAGGTGGGTTGGACAGCACTCTTGCATTGCTTGTCGCTGTTCGTACCTTCGACCTACTGCAGTTATCACGCAAAGGCATCATCGGTATCACCATGCCAGGCTTCGGCACCACAGGACGAACCTATAACAATGCCCTCCAGCTGATGCGCAGCCTTGGCATAACAGTACGAGAAATTAGCATTGCACAGGCTGTTGAACAACACTTCGAGGACATAGGACATGATCCTGCCGACCGCGATGTAACCTACGAGAACTCCCAGGCTCGTGAACGCACACAGATACTCATGGATGTCGCCAATAAGATGAATGGAATGGTCATTGGCACAGGCGACCTCTCAGAGTTGGCTCTGGGGTGGTGTACCTACAATGGCGACCACATGTCCATGTATGGTGTTAATACTGGTGTGCCCAAGACACTTGTGCGGCATTTGGTGAGATGGGTGGCTGGACAGTCGGATGAGCGTAGCGCTGCCACTCTGATGGACATCGTTGACACCCCCATAAGTCCTGAACTGATTCCTGCCAATGAGCAAGGAGAGATTCAACAGAAGACAGAAGATCTCGTTGGCCCATACGAGCTTCACGATTTCTTCCTTTATTACGCCTTGCGCTGGGGCTTCCGTCCTTCCAAGATTGCTTTCCTCGCACAACAGGCCTTTGACGGCATCTATGATGAGTCAACCATCAGTAAATGGCTCACCACGTTCTACCGTCGCTTCTTCTCCCAGCAGTTCAAACGCTCTTGTCTGCCCGACGGACCAAAGGTTGGCACCGTAAGTCTCTCCCCGCGTGGCGACTGGCGAATGCCATCGGATGCCTCTCGTGAGGCGTGGCTGGCAGAATGCGAGTCACTCTGACCCGATGTTAATCCGTGTGATACTATAGCTTTTTGACAAAAACAACCATTTTTCTTGCTGCTCTCATTGTTATTCAATATCTTTGTACATATAATAATATGTTTAAGCTTATTCAAAGATTTATCTTGTTATGAAAGTTGCAATTTTGATTATTGTTCTTCTGATAATTGCCTTCGGCATTAGTCTCTTGATAGTTCGACGTCGCTACATCAAACTTCTGGATTTGGCAACTAAGCGAGCACAAAAAAGTGAGCAACTTAAGTCGGTATTTATTGATAATATAAGTCGTACCCTTCGCTCACCGTTGAACGCCATTGTAAACTCTTGCAACAAATTACTTGAGGAAAAAGACGGAAACCTGCAGTCTGCCCAAGTGATGACGGCGGTGACGAATATCTCTGACTATTCAAAAGAGCTACTTGACTACGTACTGCAGCTTCACGAAATGTCCAAGTTCGAAGGTATCACCCCGAGTTTCACTTTCATAGAGGTAAACCTTACCGAACTTATGGCGTCTTATCGGCGCGAGGCGATGAACTACACCAAGCCCGATGTCACTGTCCGCGTCATCTCAGACCTCTCGCCTCATTGCAGGGCAATACTTGACACCAATCTCATGCACCAGCTCATGATGCATCTGTTGACAAGTGCTGCAAAACACGTTACTCATGGCGACATCTTCATTAAATACAACTGTGAGCGCAGGGGACTTAAGGTAGCTGTCAGCTATCAAGGCTTGGATCTATCCGAACTGGCGCATGGCGACATTTATTCGCTTCTTCAAGAGGATGATGCCATGAAAGATTCCGGAAAGTCAACTGCATTGAGTCTGGCCATCTGTCGGGCTATTGTAGATATGTTTGGAGGTGAGTTCTTCATGGATTCGGAAGGCGACAAGAAAAACGTTGCCTCGTTCTGGTTCCCATGTGAGATGAAAGATGTTTACAAGGATTTGTAAATATCCATCACTCATCTTTCGCAAGCTCCGCTTGCTTGGGAGTTCTTGAAGTGTCAAGCGACCAAAGGTCGAGCGAAAGGACGAATGTTTTGCAGGCTGATATAACTAATAAAAGAGGTATTGTCCTTTAACTTCCGTGACCGAAGGTCACATAACTTCCTATAACTTCTATAACTTCCTATATGCGAAACTTGAGTTCCTTCACTCTGCGTATCCAGTGTTCTGGCTTATAACACCTTTGGTAAAGCGTACTTCATAGTCGGGTACGGGCAAGTTCCATCGGTTCTTGGCGATGGAACCCAGCCGAAGGTCACCCAATAGGTTGTCTGTTCGCATCAAATCCCATCGATACTGTCCCTCGTAGGCCAGTTCCAGACGACGTTCTCTTAATACGGCACGTAAGAAGTCGCTTGCCGAAGCAAAGTCCGCAGATGTATAAGGAGCTGGTTTCTGCCCGTCGGGGAAAGCACGCTGTCGAATGTCGTTCAGCTGGTTAATGGCATCTGCAGAGACACTGCCCGTGACTCGCGTGATGGCCTCGGCGTATGTCAGTTTCATTTCCGACAAGCGGATATAGATTACATCGTCGTAATGCCCGCCAAGATATTTGGCAGAAGTCCAGTCGCCAGGGTTGTCTGATGGGGAGCCGTGGACAATAAGCTGTGTCTTGCGAATGTCGTTGGCATCGTAAGCCGACAGTGCCTCTGAAGGGATATAGTATAAGGCTTTTGAATAATAGTACATTCCGTTAGGATAGTTGTCGACAAAGCGTCGGCTGGGTTCATAAAAGATCAGTTCGTTGCTGCGGTTACTCGGGTCGGGATGGCCGTTTGCTTGAGAATACTCGTTGGAGGGGAATAAGTTGGTCGTGAATTCGCTTGAAGATGCGACGAATGAATATGCGGTATTATCTATCACTTCTTTTGCAAGACTGGCCGCACGCTGCAACTCCGTGCGATTGTCTGTGGCAGTGGCCTTGTAAAGCAGGACACGGCTGAGCAGTGCCTTGGCAACGGATTTATTGGCTCTGATGCGCTGTGCTGCCGCTGGTACCTTATCGTCGAGACTGGCAATAACATCATCCAGTTCGCTGACAATGAACGTCCAGCAGTCGGCATTAGACGAGCGCCCCTTGTGCTGTCCTGGCTTATAGCCATTATAAGGCTCTGTCTGCAATACTATGCCATCACCGTTGGTGTTGCCCTGCAGCGCCTGGTCGCCAAAAATGCAGAGCATCTGGAAATATATATATGCCCGGATAAAACGGGCTTCGGCAATATGCTGCAACTGCAACTGCGCATCGTATTGGCCATAGGTCTGAATACCGTTGATGATGTTGTTGGTATAGTCGATGGCATTGTAGCCCTGTTTCCAAATGGTTGCGATAATACCATCGCGTTCTGTGTTGCTGTATTCGCTTGTCTCTATAGCCACATAGTCGGTGGAACTTGCCCTCGCCTTCAGGTTCTCTGTCGAAAAATCTCCCAGAACAAAGACATCGCCGTCATTCGGATAGTTGTTCTGATCCTGGGGTGCACCAGAGAGGAAGACGTTCAGCCGGACGTATGCACCCGCCAAGGCTGCCTCAGCCGTCTTTGCATTATGATAGACCTTCGAATCGACATAGGTGTTCTCTGGAGCATAGTCAAGTTCACAGCTTGCCAGTGTGACCACAAGAATAACGGTTGTAAGCGACAGAAATGGATTCTTTGTCATGACGGTGAAGGATTAGAATGTGGCAGTGACTCCGAACTGATAGCAGCGCGAGAGGGGCAACGTACTGTAGTCATAGCCCATTGCCGTGACAGACGAACCGAAAGCACTGACCTCGGGGTCAAGCCCGCTGTATGGAGTGATGGTGAACAGGTTTGTCACGGTTATGTGGAAACGCAGTTGGCGCAGGATGCGTGTCTTAGTCAGCAGCCGCTGGGGAACACGGTAGGCGAGTGTCAATGTCTTCAGCCTCAAATAAGAATTGTTTTCCAGAAAACGGGTAGTCGTGATGGCCGTGGTATAGTCGAATGCACCAATGATAGATGCATTGTTGAGCCGAGGTATATCGGTCTTCTGGCCGGGTATCTGCCACATATTCATTATTTCGGACGAGAGGTTGGGGGCATTTTGGGTGTAGGTTAGCAAGGATGCGCGAGTGGCATTAATCATGTGGCTGCCTACACTGTAGGTAAAGAAAATGTCCAGTTCCAGGTTCTTCCACGTCAGGCTGTTGTTCAACGAACCGTAGAAGGTGGGAATGGCAGTGCCCATGACGAATTTGTTGTTTTCCGATGCCTTCCAGTTCGAGGCGGGCGGCACAGTGGAGACGGTGTCATCGGCATATTCCCACAACGGGTCGCCCGTCTGCGAATCCACTCCCGCCCATTTGTGGAGATACCATTGTGCGGCAGGCTGTCCCTCGGCATAATATTTGTAGGAGCTGTTCATTTCGTCCAAACGTGAGCCGTCGAGCTTCAATATCTTGTTGCGGGCAAGTGAAAGATTCAGGATGCTCTCCCAGTGCCAGTCCTTCGTGTTAATATTTTGGGTGACGATTTGCAGGTCCAGCCCCGTGTTGCGCATATCGGCTACGTTCTGGTTCTCTGTCGTATAGCCGGTATAGTAGGGCAGTCCGGAGGGGAAGAGCATGTTAGTCGTTTTCTTGGTGTACCAATCCAGGGTAAGTGTAACGCGACGCTTGAAGAGTTCCAGATCAAGACCCACGTTCCAGGTGACAGTACGCTCCCAATCTAAATTGGCGTTGCTGGGCTGCGACATCTCTAGGTATTTCAGCCCACCGTAGGTGGTCAGTGAGTTCAGTGTATAGACCGCCTGTGAACCATAGTAGTTGTTGTTGCCGTCCTTGCTGGAAATGCCCACGCTGGCACGGATTTTACCTTCGTCCAGAAAAGGAAGAGCCTTGTGAACGAAGTCTTCGCGTGAGAAGCGCCAGCCGGCACTGATTGAAGGCGTGCCAAGGAAGCGGTGGTTCTTGTTATAATGCGACGAGCCGTCCAGACGATAGGTGACGCCCGCCATGTACTTCATCTGGTATTGGTAGTTGAAGCGTGCGAAAGCCGAGAAGAGGGCCGAATTACGGGCGTAAGCACCCTGTACACGACGCGTCTGTGCAGCACCTACCCCCTGCAGGTCCGGGCTGAAGAATTTGTCACCAAACACACTCATGTAGCGTTCCTTTGAATGCTCGTAGCTCTGTCCTACAATCCCCTGGAAGAAATGCTGCTTGAACACCTTGTTGACGTTCAGAGTGTTGTTAATCACATACTTCATGTTGTTGCGCTGGGTTTCCGTTGCCTGATTGCCTGCTACACCTGTCACGCTCTCGGGAAGAGTCCCCTTGCGGATATTTGAGAATACATTGTAGATGTCCATACCGACTTCCGTCTTCCACGAGAGCCAACTGATGGGATTCCATGTAATGTACATGTTACCCACAGCACGTGTGTCGTCACTTGACTCATCGTTGATATAAGCCATCGCAACAGGATTGTATGCCTCTGCCGTACCACGGGCATTGGGCTGGTAGCCATAGTAGTAGTCGCCTTCTGGTGTGTAAACAGGCAGGTTGGGAGCCTTTCTTATAGCCATGCTATAGATATCCTGTGCCTGGAGTGCGTTGTTCTCCAACCGTGAGAGTGACAGATTCACACCTAGTTTCAACTGCTTGCTCAGCTCAGTGTCCAGATTCAGACGAGCCGCATAACGCTGCAGGTCGTTGTTGATGACATACGAGTCGTTGTTGTCATAGGATAAACTGATGTAATAAGACGTGGACTGACTGCCCCCGCTACAGGATGCCGACGTATGGTGGCTTATGGCTGTGCGTGTGACGGCATCCACCCAGTCTGTGTTATACAGTTTGGGGTAGTTCTCTCCTCTAAAATAACTGCTATAGACCTGCGAGTACTCGTCGCCGTTCAGCAGGTCGGGCTTACCGATAATCTGATCTACGCCCAACGTATAGGAAACGTTTACACGCGGGTGCTCGCGCATACCTTTTTTAGTGGTAATAAGAACGACGCCGTTGGCTCCGCGCGACCCGTAGATGGCAGTGGCAAAGGCATCCTTCAGAATCTCAATACTCTCAATGTCTTCGGGGTTCAGGGTGGCCAGCGGGTTCTTCTCGAACGAATACTTCAGGTCCATGTTGTAGTCCAGTGTGCCGCCCCCTGTCTGCATCCCTCCCATGGAAATCGCGGCAATGGCTCCGCCGGAGATGTCTGCGGAGTTGTTGGAACGGTCCGTTCCATAGATGGGAACGCCATCAATGACATACAGGGGATTGTTGTCGCCAATGATGCTGCTCAGTCCGCGAATTGTGAGTACGTTGGCAGCTCCTAGGGCACCCGACGACGAGGTCATAAACACACCAGGTGCACGCCCCTGCAGCATCTGATCGACAGTCTGGAAAGATACGTCCTCATCCAGTTTCACCGAAGATACCGATCCCGTAATGTCACGACGCTCCTGTGTGCTATAGCCTGTCACAACGAGTTCTGCAAAGCGGAAGTCGCTGTTCTCCAACACCACATTGAGACGTTTACGGTGATTGACTGCCACCGTCTGCTTCTGAAAACCTATCAGACTGAACTGAAGAGAATCGGTGGGTTGGACACTGAGCTCGTAGGCACCAGAGGCATCGGTATAAGTGCCGTTCTGTGTGCCTTTCACGCTCACTGCAACCATTTCCAGGGGCGAGCCTTGGTCGTCGGTGACATTGCCAGTCACGATGTATTGTTGTGCAGAGGCTGCCAGCGTGAACACAAAAAACAAGATGGTGAGAGAGCAACGGGGTGTCATGGTCATCGGTTTTACAAAAAAGAAGAGGGTGTACCTATCTATCAGACACACCCTCTTAGATAAAACAGAATTATTTCAGCGCAGTATTCCAGATGTTGCCGGGATAGGTGTCTGTGGGTTGTGGAGCGGGGTAAGAACCTTGTGAAACAGAACCATCGCCGTCGAAGAGCCAGAGGACATTGCCTACGAGCATTGCCTTAGCGAAGCGTGTGCCGGCATAAGCTGAAGGAGCTGCAACCTCAGTCCACTGGACACCATCGGTGGAGCGGTAGATCTTATTGTTGATCATGCGGGTTACTCCGTCTTCATCAAGATATTCGCCACCGAAAAGATATACAATTTCACCGTTGCTCACGGCCGTTGCCTGATAGAGTGCGGGCAGGCCCTCGGCAGCCTCTGCTACGGTATCCCAATTGGTGCCGTCAGCAGTAGTATAGACAGCAGAGGTGACGTTATCTGCAGTGATGAAGTTGCGGTAACCGCCCACAGAGAAGAGTTTGCCGTTAAGTTCGAAGATTGTGCTGTTGTTGGGCAGTACTTGAGTGGCTCCATCGGTGAAGGTAGCGTTTACGGGTTCCCATTGCAGGCCATCTGCCGTAACAATGAAGTTGCGGTCGGTCTGCTGCTGTCCCATGGCAAAGGAATAGCCTCCTTGAATGTACATCAGGTTCTTGAATACAAAGACGTTGCTAAAGGGAGTATTGAGGTATGAAGGGATTGTTTTCGTTTGCTCATCTTTATACAGTTGAGCCTCAGCCTCAAGAGACTTGAAGTTCACGCCGTCGGTGGATTCATATTCACGCCACTTGAAGATGCTGTTGAGAGGACCCCATCCCCAGTCGTCAGCTTCGATGTCATTGCCGTACTTGTCTTTACCACTAATACGCTGGCCGGTCAGCACGTAGAGTTTGTCCTTAAAGACTACCAGACGTGCACCCTCACCGCCAAGGACTTCGTTCTCAGCATCAATGGTATAGTCCACATCAGACCATGTCACACCGTCGGTAGAACTCATCAGCAGATATTCTTCCAGCGCATCGCCGGTCTCTGCGTTTGTGATGGTGTTCTTCACATAGAAACCATAGAACTTGCCCTTGAAGTAGGCAAAGTCGCGCCAGATGACGTTGGTGGCGTCGAGGGTCGCTTTTTTCGTTAGGCCTTCGGCAGCCTCCGTGGTACGAATCACATTTAGGGTGATGTCCCTCGTGATGGAACCGTTGACGGCTTGCACCACGATGGGTTTGGTGGCATCAACGATGATACCATTTTCTGGAATGGCAGTACCATTGTAGCTAACGGTAGTATTCAGAGTGGGGCTAACTTTCAGGACAGCCTCAGCCAAGGCTGCATCGGTAACGTCCCATGCCACAGGATCCGCACTGTTGTTGAGAACATCTTCACCGACGGGAGACATTGTGTAAACAACGCTACTGCCAGCGGGGGTGATTGTGGCAGCGGTAAGGCCTACAGCAGGTGCTTCTTCGTCACTGTCAGAAGAACAAGCAGTAAAAGTCAATGCCGCAACCGCAGCAAATAAAAGGAGATTTCTCAGCTTCATAAAATTCTATATAAAGGTAAATAAATGTATGATTTCTAAAACTATTGCTGTAATGCTTCTTCTACAGCTTCGCGGATAGCATCACCGCGTAAGTGCTTGCGGAAGATTTTGCCGTCCTTGTCAAGAACAATGATGTAGGGAATGCCTGAGAACATATAGGTGTCCATCACCTTTATGCCGCCGTCTTCAACCCAAGCCTGCGACCAGGGCATCTTCTCTTCATTCTTGGCCTTCAGCCACTTTCCACGGTCACTATCGATGCTGATGCTGAGGAATTCCACCTCCGTCTTGTCAAAGTTATTATATAATTCCTTCATCTTGGGGATTTCCTTGCGGCAGGGTCCGCACCAGGAGGCCCAGAAATCCACCACCAGTACCTTACCCTTGAAGTCGGACAGATTCACTTTCTCGCCAGCCTGGGTGACCATCTCAATGGAGGGTGCAACAGCACCTATAGCAATACTGGCATCTTTCGCAGCCTTTGCCTCCTTCTCGGCACGATATTCGCCCACCATTTGGGCCCATAGGTCAGATTTAGCCGCCAAACGGTCGAGTGTTGCAACCACGAGTTCATTATCCCTAGTCCAACTCAGTCGCTTCACAGGGACGAAGACACTACTGCAATCTGCATAGTGTTCTACTAAATAGCGCGTCCATCTCTCGCTGTTATCCGCGTTGGCATCATACAGCTTCATCGAAAAGGCCTGCTTCTGGGATTCGTCTGCCAATTGAACCGCATTCGCTTTCTGGGCCAGGTCAATCATCAATTGGTAATAGTTCCAGTCGTCGAAGTTCACCAGATTCATCAGTTCGTTGTTCCTGCCGCCTCGGATATACACGTATGGCGGGTTCTTGATGACTATCTTTGCCGTATCCTTTCCACGGAAGTCGATGTCCAAATCCTCGTCCTCCAACCAGATGTTCACGTCCTGCCAATTGCCACAGTCGAGTGTGGCCAGCCCAGGTTTGTCAAATGGAACATCGATAGAATAGGTCTGCGTGACTGGGTCAATGTTGGCAATTGCCAACGTATCCTTAACAAAATGGATGCGACGGTACACCGACATTTTCATGGTTTCATCGATGAACTTCACATGACCGCTGATGTGAATCGTATTTTGTGCAAAAACACAGAAAGGCAGCAGTATGAAAACCCACAATGCCCATTTCTTCAAAGGTCTCATGATATGAAAGGTATTATAGTTTGTTGTTTCCAATTACAGTGTGAAGTCGATGCCGACAATGAAACGTGGATACTTTTCCAAGAATTTGTCGCTCCAGACATAGATGTTCCAGTTCCTGAGCGTGTAGTAAAAGCCTGCGGTAATGTTGATATCCTGGTCAAACAGCCAGGAATGATTGATACCAGCCATGGGGGTGATGGAATGGCCTTCTTTTTTGAAGGGAACAGTATAGCCCAAGTACTCGTAGTTATAGAATGTGTTGTCTGATCCATCGTTAACCACCCACCAGGTGTTGGAACACCAGAAGAGGCGTCCGTCTTTCGTGAGAGCACCGTTTGTGTAAAGTGCGTGTGTAAGGTATGAAAACCGGAAACTGTCGTTCAGGTTGAACGATGGTGTGATTTCAGCTCCGATGTTGAACCATTTGCTGATTTGACGTCCATAGCGGACAAGCGCACCCCAATAAGCACATTGTGGACCTGTATAGAGGTCGATGCCTGTGGCTAAATCACCGCCTAACCCGTATTGGAAGGTCGTATATGTCTCCTGATGATTAATGCCAGGGCGGCTTTTGACCGACGAGTAGCCATACATCACGTCTTTGCCCACTGTGCCTGCAAAATAAGGTAACTGGGCAAAGGCATGAATGGAAAGCAACAGACCAACAATGATGACTACATAATGCTTCATGGTTTTTGGCGCAAATATAAGTAGGTGTTCAAAATTATTTTACTATATCCAGAATTGTAGGTGTTTTCATGTCTTTGTTCGCTCTTTGGCGCATCTTTTCCTTTTATCCTCAGTCACAGAGTCCGCTCTGCTCCTTCGGAGAAAAGAAAAATCTGCATCCAAATAGCTGAACAAATACATAAAACTAATTGTGAACACCTACTTACTTATTTGGGCATTACCAAGATGATGCGACAGCCTTGGTCATAGTCCGTGTCTAAGATCAATTCTCCTCCTAGGTTGCTCATGTGGCGCTTGACGAGTGGGAGACCAACGCCTAGACCACGAGATTCCATATCAAATTTCATGAAGGGCTGTGTAAATAGATTCTGTGAATCTTTGGGCATGCCTGGCCCCACATCCTCGATGATGAAGCTGACGCTGGTATCCGTTTGTGTGACGCGAACTGTGATGTGTTTGCCGTCAGAGAATTTGACAGCGTTGAGGATAATTTCACATAACGAGCGCTTGAGATAGAGATGGTTAGTCTGGATGCACACATCGTCTGGTAACTCAGATTCAAAGTGTGATCCCATTGTCGGGTTTAAGGTGCGAACATGTTCTATGCTTTCCTTGGCAATTTGGTTACAAGACACTTCATCGTTCCTTGCATATTTCTCCTTGTCAGGAGTACCTTTGTCGGAGCTGTCGTAGAGCATATACGTTCGGCGGATGAGACGAGCGGCATTGAGTTTCATTGTTTCGGCAACGCTACCAAGATTACTTCTAGACTCAATATTATCCAACATCACGTGGGTAAGACCGTCTATGACATCCAGCGGAGTCTTTATCTGACGTAGCACGTGGCGGAAGAACAGTCGTTTCTCCTCCAATGATTTCTCTGCCTGTAGGGTTGCCTGTTCCAGTTCCTCGTTTTCCTTATTGAGCTGTTCTGTCATTCGGAGGATGCTTTCATTGCGCGATACTATCGATTCCTGCATCAAGGCAAAGGCATTCTGTAGTTTTGCGATGATATCTTTGCGGTTGGAGCGTTCTATCACCTCGTCGTATTGTCCGTTGGCAATCTTTTTCGTTGCCTCCAAAAGCCGATTGAGGGGGCGCATGTTATTTCTGACGACAATAAACGCCAGAAAAATGATGAACAGCATCCCGACAAGGACAACCGCAACAATGATATAGAGTAGATTATAGAAATCCGTGAGTACCTCATCGTCGAGACATACCAGGGCGAGACTCCAATTTGTCCCTGGTACAGGAGCATAGCATACATGGTATTTCACACCGTCCTTGACGACATGCATGATGCCCTCCTTTCCAGAAACCATCTCACGCCCCAAAGTGATGACATCGGGATTCTGAATCGAATCGTTGTCTGAAAAAATGGTTTTCCGGAAAAGAAGGTTGGATTGCGGATGCAGAAGATAGCGTCCGTCGGCACCGAGGAGCATATAGTAAGCACTGGGGTAGGGGAGTTCAGTGTCGTTGATGATTTCTTCCAGTCTGTTGAAGGAAAAGTCGGTTGAGACCACACCTTCTATCTTGTTTCCATGAGGCCGAAGTGGAATGCTGTAGGAACCGATGGCGTCCATGGTACTGATGGAACCCTCGCGGAAATCGCTGAAGGGATCAACCCAACAGGCCTTTTCAGATTGTATGGCAGCCTGATACCAAGTCCTGTAGGTATAATCGAAGTCTGGTTCAAGCATTGTTAGGATGGTGTCCCCTTCGTTGACGGTATAGACCGAGAAATAGCGTCCGCTTTGTGGCAGGGCATCGGGTTCTGTAGATACTGTGCAACTATATACACTGTTGTTATTTCTCACCAAACGGTATGAGATGGACTGCAACGACTCGGGATAGAAATTCTCCTCCAGCAGCCATGCGTTTGAGCTTGCAGCTGTCTCTATCGCATTCAAGAAATAGGTCACATGTTGCATGGTTGTGTTGAGAATGCTGGACGTCCGCTGCAAGGCCTTTTCGTGCTGGAGTACTTGCACATTGTTGAAGAAGGAACTCAGACACACGACGAAGAGCGGGAACGCTAACAGGAAGATAGCGAGGAAAATCTTTTTGGAAAGTATTTGATGGAACTTACTCATGGCTGTCCTCCTTTCTCATCTCGTTCTCTGGGGGGGGTAAAATTTGATTAAGAGCCTCCAGAATGGTTTCTCTCTGTTCTCTGATGTTATCCACTTCGTGTTGAGCCTCTTGCATACTGATGTCTTGAGACTTGTTACAGAGTGTGTTGACACTTGCACTGATGACTTGGGCAGGCTCCAGCATCTGGTTAGATACATTGTGCAGGAAGTCTGCTTTTACGTGTTCGTTTTCCTTGATTTGTTCGTAGGTCTTGTTCAGTGATTCTAGACGTTCACGAAGCGTAGATGTCAGTTTGTCCTGTTCACTGACCCTGTCAAGCAGCGCATCCTGCATGTGCTTGAAATTCCTTTGGAACTCACCTATCTCGTCCATACGATGTGTCTTGGGAATTTCCTCATCATAGTTGCCATCGGCAATCTCCTCTGCCACCTGAGTAAGCTTGCGCAGAGGCTTTGTCTGTTGACGAATGACTATACGGGTCAGCAAGAAAAACACCAGCAGTCCGATGCTGGAAATACTCATTGCTGAAAGGAGTAGTTCTTTGAGGGGTGAGTTGATATCCTCCTCCGGATAGATGATGCTGATGCTCCAATTGATATTGTATAGGTTGTGACCCACTCTGTCGGTGCGGAGGAAAGGTTTGTAGAATGCATAATAGTCTGTTCCTTCCGCACGGAAAGATTTGTAGCCTGTCTCGCCGGACAGTATGGCTTTGGCGGTAGAAAGCATGGTCGTGTCGGCATCCTCCTCGGCAACCGAAAACAGCGTCTGGCCATTCAGTTTGTTGTGGTCTGGGTGTATGATGTATGTACCATCATTGTCCAACAGCATACAGTAGCTCTGTGGCGAAGGTTTGGCCTTCTGCACAACCTTCGTGAGTAAATCCATTGATACTTCTACAGCGATGACAGCAGCTGGGTCACCGGTAGCCATACGAATCGGTATGCAGTAGAGCATAACAGGAACGTCATCGCTTCTACGGTCCTCTTCCTTGGGAACAATCCAGAAGATTTGGCCTGTTTTTGCAGGTTCAATATACCAGGCCTGCTCCAAATATGATTTTTCGCTATAGCGGTTTGAAGTGATAAGTTCCGAAGAGTCGAATGTCTTACGATGTGTATATACCAGAAAACGCTCGTGGTCAGCAGTGGCATGGGGACTGAAGGCTATGGCACAACCGTAGATGTATGGGTTGGTCTTTACAATCTCACGCGTATAGGTATCCATACGGTCGCAGTCTTTTAAATGCCATACAAAATCCATATAAATGTTACCTGTCGTCTGTTCCACACTTCGAAGTATGTTTTCTACTTGCAGAGTTGTGGCCTCCAGCGTCTGTTCGGCATTCTGTATAGCCTCCTGTTTCAGGGTTTGGCGCGATTGTTGAAAAATTATAGCCATCGACACTGCAAGCAGCAGTATAACTCCGACAATGACTGTCGTGTTAAGCCTGAGCGACGGTGGGGAGAAGATGGTCTTTATCATAAATTACTCTATTACTCTGTTAAAGATGTCTGATGACTTTATCGAAGAACGCGCCGACAGACTAGCCAGACAATTAACAATCCTATAACCGTGAGCAATAAGAGAATGCCGCCCACAAGAAATAATGGCTGCCAAATATCTTGTACAGGCACGATGACAGCTAGTGTCCAGTCAACAAATTCTATAGGACCGTAGAATACTTTACATGCGATACCGTTCACGTTCAAATCTGCGATACCGCTTCTTTTCTGCGCCATATCTTTGAGAATGTCCCTGTCACCTATAATCAGTGCCTTATCTTCGGGATTTGCGAGACAGGAACCTTCGTTGTCAAGAATGACAGAATAGTAGTCCAAGCTTTTAAGCAGGGGTATATTATTCAGGAGGTTGTTGTTCTTGCTGGCCTCATCAACCCAAGCTAATTCCTTGGCCAGCCAATCGAACTTAATGTCGGCACCGCAGACGCAAGCCAATTGACCATTATCGTCATATATAGGCTTGATGTATGTACTATACTGACCACTCATGCTGGTGCCGTCGTAGTAAAAGTAGGGGTCGGACCAGAAAGACTTGTTCGTCTTCTTCGCACGGATATACCACGGTGAACGGATATAGTTGTGGCGTGCCGAACCTACCTGCTTGTACTCAAATCCTGTGACATCAGGTTGGTAAATATAAGGTTCAAACCATGTGCCACGCTCTGGGTAATAATTCAACTCGAAAGCAGCGAAATAGCCTCGCGCGTCCATATTCAGGTCGGCATCACTCTCTAATGCAGCAATTACCTCCTCCGAACTATGCAGGTGGCGCCTCACCTCGTCGAAGATGTTTTGGGCATTCTGCTCCACACCTCGGATGATTTTTGCCACTTTTTCCGAGGACACGTTCCTGATGCCAACGTACCGTGCATTTGCCTCTGCCATTACAACTTGATAACATATCACAAAAGACACGGATACAATGATAGCAAACATTGCCAGCACAGTGAGAAATATGTAGCGCGTCGGCTTATGGGATATCTTTATCGTATTCTCTTCCACTTACTCTTCGGTTAACGTTTTTATTTCCAATATTTAGAATCATTCATTGATTGATGGCTCCAAATCACCCCCCCTATTTTTAAGATTATTTAACAAGCTATTGGGGTCTTTAGGCAGTTCGCAGTAGAAGCGAGTGCCGTTGGTATATTCCGCATCATACCAAATACGTCCCATAAGCAAACGTGTGATAGATTGACAGATATTGAAGTTCATGCCAACGTAACGTATCTTGTCGTTCTGTTCGGAGGACATACCGATGATGGTCTTTGTCGGTTTTTTACTGAGGCTGGAACTGGTGTCCATAACGCTGAAAAGGATGTTTTCTCCAGCATCGGTGCAGACCAGTTTGATAAAACCCTTATGCGTAAATCGTGCGGAATAGTGGAGTAGGTGAGTTAGGAGCTTCTTCAAAGCATCGGACTCGCTCTTCATCTCAAAGCTGTCAGGAAAATCGGTCATAAACATTATCGTGACACCTTTATGGCAGAGCGACTGTGTGGCACCAGCTAGACGGTTACACATATCGTTAAGTCTGACAGGCGATGTGAGCGAAAGTTCTTTTTTACTTTCAAAAAACGACAGTTCGTTTAGGTCCGTGAGTGTCCGTTCAGCGTCTTTCCTTTCGTCTGTCAGGAACATATTATCCTGACGGAGTTTCTGAACCAGTCGGCGTGCCCTCAAGGTGAAAAAGAACAGAACTACAAATGCTGCGATTCCCAATGCCATGTAGAAGCGGATGCGCAAACGAGTGTTTTCCCTTTCAAGCATATTCTGCTCCAGTTCCTCACGGTTGTCGTTCATCTGCGTGAAATAGGTGGATATGGCGCTACTGTGGGATGCCTGTGTGATGGAATCACTGAGAGTCTTGTACAGTAGCATATAGTTGTAGGCATTCGTGTCGTCACCCATGCGGTGGTATATAAGGGCCTTCCGCTCTGCACTGTTCACCTCATCAAGCTGATTCGAGAGTTGTAGTGCCTGATGATAGTCTCCGTTGATGATATGGTAATTAATTTCAACGAGCGTTTTCAGCGAGCTGAGACTATCGGCTCCCTGTAAAAGCTCCATCTCTTCATAGAGGCGGTTGAACTCGTCTATGTCGTTATTGTCGAAAGCCATCTGGCAGAGATAGGATAGGGCTTTGCCCTTGTGGATGGGATCGACGTTTGACTCTTTAACGATTTGACGGGCAAAACGCGCACAAGCCTTGGTATCTTTGCGGAGATTGGCAATCTTCATGAGTTCTTGTAGGTCTGCAGCAGCACTCTCGTTGGGGAAGTGTCTGTGATGGAACTCTACGGCATTCAAGAAGGCCTCTTCTGCAGCATCATAGTCGTGCTTCTCAAACAGGATTGTGGCTTTGGCATGCATGGCTGCATATTCACCGTAGATGCTGCCGTTTTCGCGGGCATCGTCATGAATTTTCTGCACTATTTCAAGTGCCTGACGATAGTTCTGCTGTGTAGCTTCGTAGATGCTCTGATAGCCCCAGGTAGAATAATACATTTCCTCGTCACCTGCATCTTTGCTGGCATCTTTCAGCTGTTCAGTGATGCTGAAGAACTTGTCATGGTCTTCACTGCTGAAATAATAATGCATCTCTGCTTCGAGCCGCTCAATGTCGTCTGGGGAGACTGCACATTGAACCGTGCTGCAAAACAGGACAGCAATGAGTATCAGCAAATAACGTATCATCTTCTTTCCTTTGTGTAAAAAGGCCGTTTAGTTGTTTGAAAGGACCATTTGATTTGCAAAGATACAACATTATATCTGTTTCCCAAGCTTTTCAAGTAAGTTTCGGTGATTTGCATCAAATATTTTCCTTGGCTTATCCAAAATACAGATGAATAATATAAATTTGCATAGGGAAAATGAAATAGATAACCGTTTTATAGAACTTAAGGGTATGAAAAGTCTAAAGTCTTTAATCTTGCTATTACCTTTTGTTGTGGGATTGAATGCCTGTAATTCTGATGATGATAGTGAATCGCTTCAAGTGGCTGTACAGGTTGTTACAGGTGAAATAAAAGATGTGGGTCTGACAACTGCCACTTTGTCGGGGAGCGTCAGTGCATCATCATCATCAAGTGAAATAGGCATAGCCTACTGCCTTGGAAACGATGGTAATGCAATAACCTATATCAAGGCTACAGACTTTGAATATGATTCTGGTAACAGGAATTTTTATGTTGCAATCAGCGGTTTATTTCCTGATACCGACTATAGCTATTATGCCTACATCAAGGATAATAATGGAAAACTCATTGTTGCTAATGAGAAAAAGACGTTCCGTACAAATAGTCCTCTGGAGTTGCTGAAATACAATTCTATACAGTGGGTTGCAATGAGGGATGCCACCCTACGCTGGGATCTCTCTGAGATCTATAGCGAGCTGACTGACAACAATCTTCACATGTCCTATGGTATTGCATGGTCCACTGAAAAAGAGGCTTTGGTTCAGAACAGTAATCAGTTCACTGCCAATACTCAGGCTGTTGTGTTTGGTCAAGAACCAATTGCTATAGTCAAATTGAATTCGCTCAACCCCTCCACCGTTTACTATTATTCAACGTATGTAAATCTGAACGGCAAACAGTATGTTTCCCCAGTTGGCAGTTTTGTAACGATATCGGAGAATGCCATTACTGGAACAGCCCCAGATAACGTTCAGGCTGTAGATTTGGGGTTACCTAGTGGCACAAAATGGGCAAACGTGAATTTGGGGGCTGCAAAGTCAGAGGATTTGGGCTTGTTCTTTGCATGGGGCGAGACTGATGGCTACAGTGGAGACGGAACAGACGGTCATACATTTAACTGGTCAAACTACAAATGGTGTAATGGATCCCGTGATAGTCAGACAAAATATTGCACCAACAGCGATTATGGCATCGTTGACGACAAAACCGTTCTTGATTTAGCTGACGATGCTGCCTTTATCAACTGGGGAGATGAATGGAGAATGCCAACTAATGATGAGGTCTACGAACTGTTTGACAACACCAAAAGTAAGTGGACGACACTGGAAGGTGTTTATGGTTGTATGTTTACAAGCACATCCACAGGAAATTCCATATTCCTGCCTGCATCAGGCTGTCGTGTCAGTGAAAGTCACTATGACGAAGGTCAAAACGGCTACTACTGGTCAGCATCGATTGACCAACCTAGCCCTTATGCCTCGCGTTATCTTGGTTTCAAGGCCGATAAAGTGTTCCCCGCCAGCCTGCACCGCTACTATGGGATGACAGTTCGTCCTGTTCGAAGATAAAGAAAAGAGGCTGTGTCACGCGACACAGCCTCTTAAAACAATCAGATGAAATCTCTATAGTCTGCCATCTACGATGTCACGTGGCAAGATGCCCTTTACATCGTAGGTCACTCCATGTTCCTTGAGTAACTGTCTAATGTCCATATCAAGGAATTCCTTATGTGCAACTGCTGTAATTATAGCATCAAACTTTTGCTTTGGAAGTTCATTTACCACCTTGATACCGTACTCATGCTCTACGATTGCAGGATTTGCCCAAGGGTCATAAACAGTAATGTTGAGATTGTACTCTTTTAGTGCTTTATAGATGTCTATGACTTTGGTGTTACGTACATCAGGACAGTTTTCCTTGAAGGTGAAACCTAGGATTAACACATCTGAGCTAATAACTTGAACTCCCTTCTTAATCATCAGTTTGATAACTTGAGAAGCTACATACTCGCCCATACCATCGTTCATTCTACGACCTGCGAGGATAATTGTGGGATGATATCCGTAACGTTGGGCACATTTTGCGAGATAATAAGGGTCAACACCAATACAGTGACCACCCACAAGTCCTGGACGGAAAGGCAGGAAATTCCATTTTGTACCAGCTGCTTCCAGCACATCAAGAGTGTCAATTCCCATTCTAGTGAATATCTTCGACAGCTCATTGACAAAAGCAATGTTGATGTCGCGCTGACTGTTTTCAATTACCTTGGCAGCCTCTGCGACCTTAATACTTGGAGCTAGATGAGTCCCGGCGGTTATGACACTTCCATAAACCTCATTGATATATTTTCCGATCTCTGGCGTGCTACCACTTGTTACCTTCTTGATTTTCTCCACGGTATGTTTCTTGTCACCTGGATTTATACGTTCTGGTGAATAACCCCCGTAAAAATCAATATTCATCTTTAAACCGCTTACTTTCTCCACAATAGGAATACATTCGTCTTCTGTTACTCCTGGATATACGGTTGATTCGTAAACGACAACATCACCCTTGCCGATAACTTTTCCAACGGTTGTAGATGCACCGACCAAAGGAGTCAGATCAGGATTATTGTCGCTGTCCACAGGGGTCGGGACTGCCACAATATAAAAATTACAATCGCGAATCTTCTCAATGTCTGTTGTGCAGACGAATCCGTGATTGTTGATGGCGTCCTGCAGAAGGGCATCATCTACTTCCAGCGTTGCATCGTGGCCCTGCATCAAGGCATCCACGCGCCTCTGGTTCATGTCAAAACCGACGGTCTTGTACTTTGTTGAGAACAGGCGGGCCAGCGGCAGGCCAACATACCCCAGTCCAATTACACAAATCTTTGTTTCTTTCATTTTTGATTTATTTCTGTTTAACTATTGGTTGATGTTTTCTTTTTAGGAGTTGTTTCATAAAGGCATAGCAGCCGCTAGCCTTTACGATGAGTTCGTCCATCGAACGCGCATCATTGACCGAGATGCGCTTCAGCTGGAACAAGTCTGTGTGGAGGTCGTTGAAGCCGTAGTCAACCGTGATGCCACAGATATAACCCGCTTCCTTTGCCAAACAAATGTCGCGATCCGTATAGTCGCCATTCGGATAAGAGATGGTATTGATCCTTAAACCATAATCCCGTTCCAAATGCTGTTTTGAAACTGCTATTTCCTCCCGTGCAGTCGCTTCATCGCATTGAGGCAGACAGGGATGAAAACAGGTGTGGGACTGAAAATCCACCCAGGATTTCATCTCTTCAATCTCATCGTTGGTCAGAGCCTGCCTATCTTCATATTCTTGTGTCTGTTCATAGCCAAAAACCTTAAGAGCCTCTAATCTCTCGGCATTTGGAATCTTTTTCAGATGTTGATGATTCGATTTCAATTCCTTGCTATGCTTGAACCAGAAATGCCGATGTGTACCTACGATGTCTGAACAAAGGAATATCGTCACGGGTATTTGGTATTGTTTGATAAATGGCAACAACTGGTAATTACCGGCATGTCCATCATCAAATGTAAGAATAAGAGACTTCTTTGGCAAAGATATTCCATTTTGCACGGCATCTAAATATTCCTGTAGGCCTATGAGATGATAGTTTTGTTTAAGCCAGAGGAAAGTGCTGGCGGCATTCTTAGCATCAAGATCATGAAACATAAGGATGGTGACCTTGTTCCGTTGTACCCATTCCCTAAATAGCAGAGGGAACCCCGAGTACCTCATCAACTTGAAATAGATGTTATTCATTTCTCTTGACGTTTATTCGTTTTCTTCAAACACAATGACTCTTCCGTTTTCTAGCTTCCATTTGACGCTTCCTTCCATCGCCCGAATCACATCGTTGACATATTTTGCTTGTTGGCTATTCCCCGCTTTCTTAAGGTACTTTTTAGCATCAACCAAGCGGTATGTCTTAACACATGCACAAGCGGCATTCAGATTAGCCGTTTCGTCATCTGGATATTGGTGAGCAGCGATAAGCAGAGCATCCCTCCAGCCGTCAGCCCCTTCTTCATAACTCTGCGCAACCAAGAACATTTCATTCATGCTCAAGGCTTCAGGATGCGTATAAATCAGTTTGCGCCCGTCCTTGACAGGATAGGCTTTTACCTCATATTCTATGATGTAATCCGTATGACGGAGGCCGGGATAAACATGCTTAAGCAACCATCGGTATGGTTCCCCGCCTCCGACCTTCTTCAATACTTCCTCTTTGGCATCGGGATCCATATCCATGTCTATGACACGAATCAGTTCATCTCGATTGTTAATCACATAGTCTGGGGTCTCTGGCATTTCTGTATATGCTGGGTTGTCATACCAATAACTATCTTTCACCTTGCGCTCTCTATTCTCCTGAAGGAAGCTACGTAAATTACCCCAATCCTCTGGAGTATATTCGGTGCTAAACACGCTCGAATCAAAGTGATATTTACTAATTAAGTGTTGCTTTAGCTCCTCCGTTCTGCCCTTAGCCAGTCTGATGTTGTTACTATAGGGACTCTCTGGTGAGGCATAGCCGTGAAGGGATATTCGCTTGATAACAATCGATCTGTCAAACTGAGCGCTATCAACAGAGTGGTGAATCCGAGCGAGTTCTTCAGGGTTTTTGCGATAGTTTGGATAAATAACTGTTTCGTTTACAGGGAAGTCAAGGAAGGCATGTCCCTCAATTTGGCGTATCTTGATATCTTCAGGGTCTGGTATTATTAAAGGTAATAAAGGACACTCTCTAAGCCTGTTCAGGCGCAGTACAGACCTTTTCGTCCTCACTTTCTTTGCAAACAGATAGGTCACGCCCACTTTCAAATTGGTGCGGCTGTCCAAAGGAGTGTTGTAGGCAACACCATTGAAATGGTCCTCAAACAGTGTATGGCTCAGTTCAGTGCCAATCCGCCAATTGTCAGTAAGCTTGAAAGATGCTGTTAAGCCGGTACGAACAGCAGGTAGAAGACGGCTGGAACGTGAATATGGATGGGTGTAGGAGAGTGGAACCTGGTCAAAATGATAGGTATAGGCCATACCAACTCCGGCAAACGCTTTTAGATTGAACAACGGCCTTTTTGCTATTAACTTATTGCGAAGTAGATCACTCACGTCAAACGTGACATCCGCAAACAACCCCGTATTGTTCCATCCCCATGTGTCTTTTGACTCGCAGGCCTGAACATTGCGGCTTTTGTTGTGATTAAAACGCAGTGCCACACGCCATCCCCAAAGTTTGTTGAATTCTTGACCGGCACTGATGAATAGCCCTCCTGACCATGGATAGCTTGAAAATTCAGTCCATGGCAAGTTCTCGTTGGCAGACTTGTTGACTCCGAGATACAATTGCAGATAGAAAGGATCTTTTAGCAACGCCGTGCTGTCAGCTTTACTTTGTGCAAATAAGCTTGACGAACAAATCAGAAGCCCCAATATCAATAGTTTTCTCATTATACCCATATTACTTAATACGAAACGAAACTGTCAGCGGATGGTGACTGATACCATTCCCAGAAGCGGGTTCTGCTCCCGTCTTTTGCCCATTTGTAAAAGTCTGGGTAAGCCGTAAAAATGTGAGTCTTCTCCTTTGGCCATTTCCATTCACCGGCTACAAGCAAAGCCTCAGGCATCAAACCTGGTTCTACTGGCAATGCTATGATATCTGAACAGTCGGGACAATCACCACGTTTCACCTCTATATAGAAACGTTTGGCATCGTTAGCCATCGTATAGCCTTTGGGCCATGGTACACAATCCACATCCACAACAGGGGTGGAGATAATCGATGAAGTCGTATTGATGGCTTCCAATTTATTCCTTTGGCCTAATAATTCATGTATCTCACCTAGATTCTGGTCACCGTCTGGACCATCATAATGCAAGTACATGCGTTCTGTTGAGCCTGCAGCCATTACCTTGACGCAGCATAGCTCATTCTCAAAGTCTGGTGTCAGCTTGATAACTGCATCATTGAAGTCGAAGTCTGCCTCACGGTTTACATCCTCAAAAGCCAATGTCCAAGGGAATACGTTATAACTGTCCTCAGAAAAGAAATTTGGTATGATAATATCAGGCATATAGTTGATGTCCAACTTTGTTACCACTCCGAAAATAACATCATTGCAGTCCAAGTCACCGCCTTCAACAATGTCTTCCATTCCCATCCAGATAACCTCTTCATTATCCATGATGAAACTGCGGTGGGTGCCATCTACATTAAGCGCCTCAGCCGAGAAACAAGAACCCATAAAGTTGTATTGGCGTGAAGTGTATGGTTTCACTCCCATCTGCTGCAAACGTTGCCACTGTTCTGCGTTGGGTTCTTCGTCAGAACGGAGGAAAAAACCAATATGCATACCTACTGGTACATCGATGTCAAACGAAATACCTCTTAGTCCAGAAATATAGCCTTGATAACGGTTAAAGACTTCCTGCATATTGTATGCATTGTCGCCTATTCGGTCCATGTTTTCGCTGAAGGTGGCACCATACTTGTCTCTTAGATCGAAATTGGCATCGTACCATGTGTTGGCATAGAAGGTATGTCCATCAACAGTGTCATCTTTACTAAGTTTGTATTGCACTTTTGCCTTTCCGTCAATGTAATCCCATTTATGGGTTTCCGACAAATCTACATACTGAATGTCAGCGTAGGTACCAGGAGTATGGAAATAATAACCCAAAATACGCGATTTCTGGTCTGCTTTATATCCATTAACCCATGTGATTGTAAACGGTCCGTTGGAAATCAGTTCGTAATTGCAGTTCAGACCTAATTTCTTGGCATCTGTATTAATGCTTGAGATATTCATCATGCTGAAGAAATCGAACAATTGTCCCATTTCAAACTCATAATACTGTGCTCGTTTAGCTGGGTCTTTAGTTCCAATTACACTATTTCCGCTGAGCGTTTCTGCAGGAGCTTCCAAACGTTTAACTTTATTCTTCTGTTTCAAATCCAGATAGATACTCTCTTCGCTTTTACCTGTCAAAGGAATATCTATGGAGGACACGATATTGTCACACTTATAGGTCAGAGTGACATTGTCCTCCTGTCCTTGTGGAGCCGTTAATACAATAGTACCACTCTTTTTTACTTCCCTGTAATCATAAAGGATGGACTCGTTTTTTGAAGATAATAGCCAAATTTTAACTAAATCATCTGTAACGACATTGATTTTAATGCTTACAGAAGTCTGCCACCACTGCTGAGGACTGATTTCACCGTTCAGATCCTCGATGAAACCCGCAGTAGTCCGCTCTAGTTCTGTGGCTTCCTCTTTGCTACAAGCCGTCAAAAGGACGACAAGAAGAAATGCTAATGCTCTGTATTTCATTTTTCAGTGATAACGTTTCATCATGCAAAGAACACGAACAGAAATAAAGCGCAGTCGTGTAAGGATGGCTTTCAATCTGCTATCAGATGTATGACATGATGCCATATAGTGGTGGATGGTTCGTGTGTTTGAAGTAATATGGATTTCTTTCGTATTATAATTCATTGGGCAGAAATACTCTTCCGGGTATATCAGCAAGTCATTTACTTTGATAATGCCACCAGGCAGTATTTGCTTGTGGTCATAGTCTAGAAGGTTGGTGATATGAGGAGTTACGTTACCAGAATGCTTCCCATTCCACCTCACAAAATGAATATGTTCATAGTAGTCAACAATCTGTCCAAAGAATGGATGGCCCTGATAGACTCCCATTCCCAATCCCGCTGCTACATTACCATTTGGATTATCCTCGGACGTCCCCTCTGGACATTCAAATCCCATAAATACGCCTTTTGATAGTATGTCATCCAATGGCTTAATAACTTCTACGTCAGTATCGAAATATATTCCGCCATGGTGATAGAGTATCCAGAAACGGGCAAAGTCGCTCACATGGGCATACTTCTTTAATCGATATGCTTCCGCAACATATGGTGCCTGATACACATCGAAATTTTGTTCGTTCCATTCCTTGATTTCATAATCAGGAAGAAACTTCTTCCACGATGCAATACATTTTTGAGCCAATTCAGGCAATGGGTTACCTCCGAACCAGCAATAGTGTATGACTTTTGGTATTTGTTTTTCCATTGTTGATGGGTTGCTATTATGTGTTATTTAACCTGAACCTTTCTAATGATGCGTCCTTGTTTCACAACGTAAATGCCTTTAGGCAGGTGCTGCAGATTGCCAGAGCATAGTTGGCCAGAAACGTTAAATATCTGATAAGACTGAGTGGATTCGAGAGAGGCATCGGTGATACCAGTGGGATTGAACGTGTAGCCTATCTTCTGATCCATCCATAGTAGTCTTTCACTGATGAATCGGCGAACATTCTGCACTTCTGCTTCATAGCTTCCCCATACAACAGGGTTCTGTTGTACTTCTTCATTCATGATTGGCCAGCGAATAAAGTTAAGTTTCTGTGACTCTTGTAGTTCTTCTTCTAGTCTGTCAACGAAGTCCAAAAGGTGATATTCATTAATGCCGCTAACCCTTGCATTCCCCCATATCTCTAGCATCTTGGCTTTAGCATCTGTATTGCGCATGACAATATTGTCCACGAATACTTGCATATTGCCACAGACACTTCCTCCACTGCGGTAGATATAGTTCTTCTTGTCATTGATTGGATATGTACGCTTGTCGTTTTCAAACGCAAGATCAAAATCCCAAACAGGTCCTACATAGATTGTGTCGTTTTCACGGTGCTTATACATATAAACACTCCAGTAAGTATCCGTATTCCCAGACAATTCTCCGACTAGGAAATGGCGGAGAAATGTGTTTAAGTCGAGATATGTTTGCCAATCATCTTCCATTCTGTTAAAAGATTCCTCAATATATGTGGCTTGTTCAGGAGTAATCTCATCATCTTCTGGATAATGTATTGTTATGGGAGTTCCATTTTTCGACATAAACCAACTAGGTTCTGTAGATGCACGCGCATCAACCTCAACAAGAAATGCGGTTGATAGCGATTCGTCTTGATTCTCATTCAATGTGTCAACAAGTTCTACACGATTCTTCTTAACATCAATATGGTCGCAAAGCTGATAGTTCCCCTTGTATTCGCCATTGAGCAGAACATCCACAGACTGTGAGTAGGGGGTGTATGGCATTTCCAAGCATCGACTTAGTTCATTGGCCAGCAGGTTGCGCATCAATGTCTTGTCTCCGTAGTTGTTAATGAGAGTCCATTTTTTTGCTTTTGCGGGTGAATCGAGTACCTTATGTTTCTTGTTGTATTTTATTCGGTATGGCTTTTTGGGGAAATTCAAGGAACCGTTACCACGATAGCGCACCGTTCCTGAGTCTGTGCGTAATTTATTGTCGCTGATGATAGTTATAAGGGCATTGATATTATGTACATTATCATAGGGTTCAACGTTATCCTCAGTATGAATGCTTACCGTTGGCAAATTCGTCAATCGGTATAGATTTGATTCGTCACCTTCACCCGCATGTCCATAGAATTCCAGTTCGGCTATATTGCATCTTTGGTCAGAAGGGCCGACATACCGCACATAACGGAAGCCTTTGGAACATGTGACATCGGTATAAGTCATTTTTTTGTAAGTCCCTTTTTCAGGAATGATATACAAAGGTAGTGCATCCATAAAGTCTGGGGAGTTGGAACCCTCAAAAACCCCCAATAGTATTCTTTCATCTCCTCGGTTACGGTTTGCTGGTGCCCATCCTATGCGTGTAATGACAAACGGCTCACCCAAATCCAATCCCACCCATGCAAAGCTACGGTCATAGGCTGCAACGTAGGTATTGAGGTCACCATCAAATGCACACTCACGAGTGTTTACTTTCGTGGATGGGGTATTTGAACCATAATCCACCGATTGAAGTGTTCCAATCACCGTTCCCGTCAATATAGAGTCCTGTGTATCAGCTTGAGCTGTAGTTGCATATAGGCCGCTGATGACAGTTGAGATTAGGAAAAGTACAACATTCTTCATTAGGAATACGTTATATATTTTGATGATTGTTCGTGATTATTGAACCCTTTTTCCCAGCTTGGCCTTCACTTTACTCACAAGAGTTTTTCTTTCCTGAGTTTCTAATCCCAGACCGAAACTTAAAATAACGGTACAGCAAATCATAATGGAAATGTTCAATATGGAGAAGCCAATGCCACTATAAGGCAATTGCTTCATAAGATAAGGTATAGCTAATGACAATATAAGAACCAATCCGCAACGTCTCATCACATTACATACATATTCACTTATTTTCAATCCTATCAGCGGCATAACAATGCGCAATCGGACATAAAAAGCTATAACTGCTATGCACAAATGTACGGTATATACAGCCCAAGGCTGTCCTCCCATTTTCAATGCCACATACGCCATTGGGACAATGACGAGCATCAGTGTACCGATGATGAGCTCACATTTCCGCACTTGTCCTGTAGCAGCTACAGCCGTGGCCAGCGGATTGGCACTTTGCTGTACCATCAAAATGATAAGTAACAATCTGACAAATGACACAGAATAATCAGGTACAGTTTTCAACCACAAACCTAGGATTGCTGGTGCTTCCACAATGAGGGGCAGGCAGAGAATTAGCAACAGACAAAATGTGAAACGACTACTTCTAAAGATAAGTTGGTGCGTTTCTTTTATCTGTCCTGTGGCATATGTCTTGGTTATTTGCGGATTGATGGCCATTTGGAAGTTGCCTGCAAACTGACTCACAGCACTCTGCACCTGCACGGCAACAGCTCGTGCAGCATTTGCAACAGGGCCGAAGAACACGTTCAGTAACATGTTTAATCCTTGTGCACTAACCACGTATGCTAGGTTTCCCCACATGTTCCATCCTGCGAAAGCTAGCATCTCCTTGAATAATGGTTTTTTATATGTCCATCTATAGCGACATTCCTCAAAATGACGAGTACAATAAACATTATATACAGAACGTAAAAGCAATTTCTCACATGCAAACAGAATGGCATATAGAATTAGACGGTCGTAGCTGAATGCCAATAGCAAATAGACTAGTAGCAGCTTGAGAATAGCATCAAGAATGGAAATATAAGCAAATGCCGACATTCTCTCGTGTGCGATGATTGCTGCGTTATATGGATAACTCATGATGTTCACCACAGCTGTGAATATGCTGAGTTGATAACACCAATGAGCAGCTATCATGCGTCCAGGCGGAATGACCATCTTCTCCATCAGGAACCATAGACCCACGGTCTCGGCCAATATGATGATAAGTAAAGATATAAGAAGGTGTATGTGTAAACTGGTGACAAATACATCATTCAACTTCTGCTTGTTGCCCGTACCAAGTTCGAATGTCAGGAAGCGCAAGGTGGATGTGGTCATGCCGTCATTGATAAAACTGAGCAGGATGACCACACCGCCTACAACGTCGTAGATGCCATAGTCCTCCACTCCCAAAGTTTGCAGTACAACTCTGGAAGTGAAGAGGCTGATGACCATCATGAGTGCCATCCTGAAATAGAGCAGGATGGTATTCTTGATCATTCGCTTATTATCGGGGGTGTAGGACATAACAATTGAAAATTGATAATTGACAATTCAGAATTGACAATTATTCTTTATCGTTTGTCATCCCAACCGAAGGGGTGTGCAGCCAACGGCATCTTAGCCATTGGATGATAGTCGCCCTTCAGACCAATGGGAGATGCATTGCGAATGTCGCTGACAATTTCAATGCTGGGGCGTGCTTCGCTGATACGGAAACCTTCACCTGCAAAGATTTTCTCGTAACTCTTGGTGTGCAGTTCGGTGAAGCCCTGGCTGAACTCGAACTCGTCACCATCAATGTTCAGTGTGCGGTAAGTTCGCTTCTCGCCCTGTACAGCATTGGCAGGCAGACAGTCGGCATTGATGCTCAGGAAATAACGCACACGGGCTTTTTCCAATTCTAGATAGCCAGCTACGCGGTCGAAGCTCATCACGTGTACTACATTACGTTTCACGGGACCAAATACCCACTGCAGCATATCGTAGAAATGAACGCCAATGTTGGTAGCTACACCACCGCTCTTGCGTATGTCGCCCTTCCAGGAGATGTAGTACCATTTGCCACGGGAAGTGATATATGTCAGATCAACATCGTAAATCTTGTCCTTTGGCCCCTCATCCACTTTTTTCTTCAAATTTGCGATAGCATCGTGCAAACGTAGCTGTAAGATGGTATATGCCTTGTGGCCTGTCTCATTTTCCATTTCCACCAGGTTGTCAATGTTCCAGGGATTCAACACCAGTGGTTTTTCACAGATGACATCGGTTCCCAAGCGCAGACCGTAACGGATGAAGGCATCGTGGGTGTAGTTGGGTGTGCAGATGGAAGTCCAGTGCAGTGGGTTGGCCTTGCGCATCTGCTTGGAGCAGAAACGGTCGAACTGTTCGTTCTCAGTGAAGAACATACAATCAGGGAACGAACTGTCAAGACGTCCTACGCTGTCAAACTTGTCGTAAGCGACCATCAAGTTGTTACCTGTGTCGGCAATAGCCTTGATGTGACGTGGAGCAATGTAACCAGCAGCTCCAATGAGTGCAAAGTTTTTCTTTTCCATAATTTTTTGTTTTTGTTTCATATTTTACTTTTTTACCTTAATATACTTATGGAGTATTTCTATTGGGTGTACAGCCTTGACACCAGTCCCATCTAGTATCTGTTGCCTACATGATGTGCCTGGTGCCACCACGTATGTGGGATGAGCATTGTCCATTTTCAATTGTCCATTTTTCATTTCCCGAATTATAGGGAAAAGCACCATTTCGCCAATGGCGAGGGAGGTCTTGTAATGCTCCTTCTCATAGCCAAAAGAACCAGCCATACCGCAGCAACCGCTGGGAATCACATTGACTTTCGCATTCAACAGCTGACGCAACACCTCCGCCATCACCTCAACACCGACCAATGCCTTCTGATGACAATGACCATGCAAGAAGATCTCTATAGGCGTCTGGTCAAAACTGTCGCGGTTGATACGACCAGCTTTTATCTCTTGTAGCAGGAACTCATCAAACAACAGGCTGTGCCGGCCTAACTCCTTGGCCTCATTTCTCAGCTCTGCAGGTACCAGATCCGGATATTCGTCGCGGAAGGTGAGGATGGTCGAAGGCTCGAGGCCGACTAATTGACAATTGACAATTGAGAATTGATAATTGAAAATTGAAGAGAGACGTTTTACGTTTTCTTGTGCTATCTTCTTGGCACGCTTTAGGCAACCTTTGGAGATAGCGGCACGACCGCTTTCCAAGAGATTGGGTATTTCAACTTGGTAGCCCAACGCATGGAGCAGTCCAATAAAGCTTTCTGCTAATTCCGGCTCATGATTGCGTGTAAACTCATCAAGGAAGAAAAAGACAGACCCATCCCCAGTACTCTCCCCCGACCACTCCCCCATAGGGAGGGGAGAAAATGGGATGGGTTTCATTTTCTTGAGCTGTGGCAATTGTCGTTCTTCTGTGAAACCTAACATCTTTTTGATAAGTGATGACGTTGGTTTCCATGTTACCATGAAATTATAGAGCGGTCGTACATGCAGTGCGATAGCTTCCATTTGTGCGGTCCTGGATACGAGCCATGTGCGTAGAGGAGTTCCATGCTGGTCGTAATAATGCTGTAGCAATTCTGCCCTCAATCGGGTTATATCCACATTCGACGGACATTCACCTCGGCACCCTTTGCAGGCAAGACAGGAGTCAAGGACTTCTTTGACAATGGATAATGGACGATGGACATTTGACAATGGACCACGGGTGAGGATTTCACGGAGGACATTGGCACGGGTACGGGTTGACTTTAGTTCGTCACGACTTATCTTGAAGGCTGGACACATAGTGCCACCTATTAAGCTGGATTTACGGCAATCACCGGCTCCGTTACATTGTTCTATGGAACACATCAGAGCGTGTGTCTGCGACCTTGCCCCAGTAGAACCCGGTGCAGTGCATTCATCAAATGCGCCCTTCCAGTTGAAGTAGGTGTTGTCACTACCAATGAGCTTTTCAATCTCATACACTTGGTCTTTTTCGTAACGAAGCATGGAATCCATCGGCAAGGTATTGACAATCTTGTGGCGATTAAGTATGCCATCGGGATCCCAGCATAGCTTCACCTGACGCATTAGCTCATAGGCTTCATCGCCGTAGAGTAGGGGAATGAACTCACCGCGAAGACGGCCATCGCCATGTTCTCCGCTAATTGTGCCGCGATGTTTCTTGACCAAAAGGGCTGTCTCGTTGGCTATCGTGCGGAATAGTTCACGACCCTCATGTGTTTTTAGGTTGATGATGGGACGCAGATGCAGTTCGCCTGTGCTGATATGACCATAAAACACGCATTTGGCTCCAAGTCTGTCAAGCATTTCACGGAAGTCCTTCATGTAGGAGGGCAGGCGGCTGGGTGCCACAGCCGTATCTTCGATGACACCCATCGGCTTGGCATCGCCTTTCATTCCGCCAAGGATGCCTAATCCCGCCTTGCGCAGGTTCCACACCTTAGCAACATCGCTTCCATATACGCGCGTACATTTATATATATGTCCGCTATCCAGCAAATCCTGTTCCAAAGCATCGGCTTTCTGGTCAAGTCCTTCGCGTGTATCAGCCCGCAGTTCCGTAATCAGCAATGCTGCTGGGGAACCAAAGTTGAAACTTGAAATCTGAATCTTGATGCTATCACTCTGCTTGCTGAGTTCGAGGATATCCCCGTCCATCAGTTCGATGGCTGTCGGATTGTGACGCAGTGCCACAAGGTTCCCCTCGAAACTCTTCATCAGGTCATCGCAATGTCCGCACACCACCATCACCTCCTTCGGCGGCAATGGGTCGAGGCTTACGGTAATCTCAGTGATGAATGCCAAAGTACCCTCGCTTCCAGCGAGGAGCTTGCATAGGTCAATCGCCTCACCCCAAATACCCTCATCTATCGCATATCCACAACTTCTGCGCTTCAACTCTTTGTCTGGATAGCTCTCCTCAATGAGCCGCATCGTAGCCTCATCGTTTGACCAATTGATGAGCTGTGCATAGATGCGTTCTATCAGTGTCTCATGTTTGTCTTGTTTCCAGAACTCCTTCCCAAATCTATCCTCTAACTCTTGAACACTTAAACTCTTGAACACTTCAACACTTCCATCAGAGAGTATGCCTTTGGCCGCTATCACATGATGTCGTGTACTGCCATAGACCAATGAATGTGTGCCACAACTGTTGTTCCCAAACATGCCACCTATGCAGCATCTATTGCTTGTGGATGTTTCTGGGCTGAAGAACAGACCGTATGGTTTCAGGGCAATATTCAATTCGTCGCGCACGACTCCTGGCTGCACCCTCGCCCAACGCTCTTCTGCATTGATTTCAAGAATCTTGTTCCAATGTTTACTGATATCTGCCACTATACCGCTGCCCACAACCTGCCCGGCTATGCTGGTTCCACCAGCTCTCGGAATCAAGTCAACGCCTTTCTCTCTGGCCAACTTCATCAATGTCCGCACATCGTTCTCCGTTTCGGGATAGGCAACCCCGAAAGGAATCTCACGATACACAGAGGCATCCGTTGCGTAAGCTATTTTGTGAAGGCTATCAGTATAGAGTTTCATTATTACACCTGAAGGGCAAAAGAAAACTTATAAGCTATATCTAAACCTGTTTGGATAATCTGGATTCTCCTTTAATACACTTTTACTCTCAGGATAATTCAGTACGAACCACTTCCAGAAAGCTGTTACATCCACTTTTTCAGAAAAGAATCTCTCCTGCTTCTTCTTCCACTGAGAATTAAGGTCTTTTTCTTTTATTAGCATTCGTGTCACCTCGAGCAGCTTCTCCGGTTCTGATGTCCGAATTCCATATCCAAGACCATATTCATTCTCTGCATCGTTCAGGTAGCCGATTTTCCCGACGAAATCATTAAAGCGGATGAAGGGAACTCCCATCAACCCTGATTCCATACACATAGACTGACTATCTCCGATGAACAAAGAACTGAAACTCATCACTTGATGCATGTATTCGGGAGGTATCTGTAGCCTATATTGTTCATAAGCCTCGGAAAGTGGTCTCTCACTTGTAATATAGACATTGCCATGTTCGCTCAACAAACTGATTAATTGTTTCAATATGTCGTCTTCCAAGCCTCTATGTTTACCCGATATATCATGTCCGGCCGTCAGACTGACCACTCGAATCAAGTAATAAGGCTTATCCTTAGCTACAAACTTTTCTGCAATACTCCTGTCCGGTTTGAAACTGATGGGGTTAATATAGGCCATTTTCTGACAGCCTCGGTATGATATTTTTTTCTTTTCGAAGCGTTTTCCCACGCTACATACTTCTGGGGATATGATTCCTGTAGCAAAGGGATATGACAAGATACAGGCCGCCTTGTTAATCTCGTAATCATCTTCATTGAAAAAGAAAGATGGGATGCCTGTAAACCGTCCGACATGCGTAATACTGATATCTGTTCCAAGCATGATGTCGGGCTTCCATTGCTTAACATAACGATATAGACTGCGGTCTTTATCCAGCATGTCAGCAACTCCGTTTGTAATTACAGAAAGAGCGGTTGATTTGCGTGGACGCTGGTCTTGAAGCTTTACATAATCAACACCCTCATTTTTCATCAAAGCTTCCAATACATCCTTATTACTAATGACAAAGATGACGGGATTACCTTCATGTCCAAGTTGTAAGGCCAGATTCTTGAACATGTGGTAGTGAGCCGGATGGTTCAATGAGAAAAGAACTCTTTTCATATCGTTAGCAATATTTCAAATAGAGTATTCGAGGTAATATGCCCAATTTAGTCACAATATTAATGGGGAAGCTCAGTGCCTTGTATAAGGGTCTGAGCGTTTTATAATCCTTATGTGACTTATTGGGCGCTTGCATCAATTCATCAAATTCACTCTTGGAAAAGCCAAGACGCTCTATGACTTCATCAACAATCTGCTGATCATAGTGATATGGCTGCGAGAGAATTGTTTCAGCTTCTGTCTTGGTGATGTGACCACTTCTGATCTGAGCAGACAGTTCAGTCTTCCTTTTATCAATACCAAACTTCACTGGCAGATAGTAGGATTGAACGAAGTGGGTGAATTTGTTTTCGTGATGATGTCCTCCATAGTCTTTCCATCCAATCCGTTCCTGCAGTATTGCATCCACTTCCTTTTTCCTGTAGTCCATATATTCCAAGATACGAATATCTCTGATACTCTTAAAGAAAGTCCTGCTAATGAGTTGCCAAGGTGTCATCGTTGGTATTGACTTGAGATCTTTATATTTCTTTGTGCCAAACTTTTTCTGGACATCTTTGATATACAAAGGATCGAAGTATGACCATCCTATTGGAGAACTGCCTTCTGTTCTGAAACTATGACCGTTCAAGATATAGTTGATGCCATTATCTTTAGCTGTTTGAAATAACTGAGCATAAATGGCGAAGTCCGAAGGAGAGTCAACATCAGGAACACCTGCATAGAAGAATGAACGTTGGATGTCTTTATATTCATCCCAATCGAACTTCACGTTTATCAAATCCACGTTCAGGTGTTTGCATGCATTCTTGATATTCTCTTCTGCTATTTGGGTTCCCCAGCCATTGTCTATAGACACTACGAGCGGGCGAAGTCCGAAGTCAATAGCCTTGAGTAGGGTGTAGGAACTGTCTCGTCCTCCGCTAAGACCACAGATACAATCGTATTTCTTGCCTGTGCCATCAGCCTTAATTTTCTCAATAATGGCAGTAAGTTTTTCACTGTCATCTGATAAAGGATGAAGATGTTCCATCTCGTCGTGTATATGACAGTACTTGCATTCACCCTGATTATCAAACCATATATCTGGAACAGTTGTGTCCATCACACAACGTTTACACTGTATAAAATTCTTTTCCATTATATCAGTTCGTTGCAGAATTACCTATATTAATGATATGTTTTACTATCCTTTCCGCAGTATGTCCATCCCAAAGCTGAGGAATTTCACCTTTCTGCCATTTACCAGTAAAGAGTCGGTCAAGTGCTGGTTTGATATTATTGGGATTGGTTCCAATCAATTTGTTTGTACCTACCTCGCATGTTTCGGGGCGCTCTGTGTTATCTCTCAATGTCAAGCATGGCACATGCATTACGGTCGTTTCTTCTGTGATACCACCAGAATCAGTAATAACGCCCAAGGAGTTTTTTACCAAGTAGTTGAACTCCAAATATCCTTGAGGTTCAATCACCTTTAGGTTATCGGCCTCAATACCCATGTCCTTGAAAATCTTAGCTGTGCGCGGATGGATGGGGAATACCACAGGCAATCCCTGAACATTGCCAACAATCTCGTTCATGGTCTTCTTTAGCTTTTCCGCTTCATCGACATTGGCAGGACGGTGCATTGTCAAAACAAGATATCTCCCCTTTTCAAGTCCTAACTTGTCATATTCTACAGGCTTTCTGAATCTGTCGATATTAGCCATTAGGGTGTCTATCATGACATTACCAACGAAGAATATCTTTTCTTTGGGTACACCAAAGCGTATAAGATTACAATTGGCAATCTCAGTTGTTGTAAAGAAGTAATCAGCCAACGCGTCAGTGACCATACGATTAATTTCCTCTGGCATAGTAAGATCCCAACTGCGTATTCCAGCCTCAACATGAGCAACTTTCGTATTGAGTTTTTTTGCAACAATCGAACAGGCCATTGTTGATGTCACATCCCCGACAACAATAATCATGTCAGTTGGATTATTAATCAAGTCTTTTTCGAAAGCCACCATAATGTTAGCCGTCTGTTCGGCCTGACTACCGCCACCGCATCCTAAATTAACATCAGGCATTGGTATGTCCAGCTCCTCAAAGAATGTCTGACTCATCTTCTGGTCATAATGCTGTCCTGTATGAACCAATCGGTATGACAATGGAACTCCTTTAGTTTGCACATCTTTTATGGCATGTATAATTGGCGCAATCTTAATGAAATTTGGTCTTGCACCAGCAATGAGTGTTAGTTTCATATAGCGTTCTTATAAATGTTTATTATTTTATCTGCGATTTGTCTGCTGTCCAACTTGTCGGAAATGATGGCATCTCGTCCAGAGGTACGCCCTTCCATGTCTATGGTGCGTTTCAGGAAGCCAGACAGTTCCTCTGGTTCACGTGTCTCTGCCACATAGCACCCTTCAACACCAGATAATCTTTCTTTCACATCGCCAACATTAGTACTTACTATAGGACGACAGCATGCAAGAGCCTCCTTAATCACATTAGGACTTCCTTCCCATTTGCTGGTCAATAATACGGTGTCAGCAGCATTGTAATAGAATACAGTATCGCTGTGTCCAACATCCTTAAATACATGGATTATTACGTCCTCTCCCAACAGTTTTATCGCCTGCATGGCAAGTGCAAAGTCCTTTTCCGGACGGTCGGGATTGGCAGGGAACAAGACATGCTTCTTTCCTTCTTCCCAACCCAGCTTTTGTCGGCATTTATCTTTATCCATCGGAACAAACAAATCTGTATCAACACCATTAGGGATAATTTTAACGCCTTTGATCCGAACAGCTTCTGCCATATCCTTGGATTTTACAATAATGTTTTTCCATCGGTATAATCTGCTAAAAATGCGGACGAGCCTGCTATGCCACCCTTTTGCCTTAACATCGCTTCCCATCAGCGACACCACTAAGGGTTTCGCACCTGCCAGTGAAGCCACGTAAGCTGATAGTGAGTAGTGGGCATGTACAGCATCATAATGATTTTGCTTCAAATACCTTCTTAGGGGACGCACTTGAGCCAGATACCCCCTTATACCTTTCCCTTTTATCAGGAAATAATCGACATCAACCCCAGCTTTGACAAGGGAATCGCCCTGTGCTTTGATTATCGGGGAAATCTTGGCATGATTGCCACTTCCAACAAACAATACTTTCATCGCAAATTCTCCCAATACCATTGGCACGCAGCGGCAAAACCAGAGCGCGCATCATATTTCGGTGCATAGCCAAGCACCCTGTGAGCCTTTAGGATAGAAGCCTGTGAGTGAGGGATATCCCCAGCACGATTGGCGCGGAATGTGGGTTCTATCTTTGCAATCTCTGGGTCGAACTTGGCTAGGTTTTCACGCAGACAGTCAAAGAGTTCTAATAGGGTAGTATTGCCACCGTATGCCACATTAAACACCAAATCCTTCGGTGCATCCTGGGGCAAGTCCTCGTTGTAGGCTGTCGCCTTTGACATCAGGTCTTCTGTCGGTAATGTGGCTGCCAATTCGTTGGCTTGAATCACATTGTCTATGTATGTGAAGTCTCTGGAATAAGTGCCGTCACCATTGATAAAGGGCGACTCATGGCGAATCAGTGCTTTGACCCATAGTGGAATAACAGCTGCGTAGGCCCCATTGGGGTCTTGTCTCCTTCCAAAGACATTGAAATAGCGCAAGCCGATGGTCTCAATTCCATAGAGCGAAGTGAATACATTTGCGTAAAGCTCATTCACGAATTTTGTGATGGCGTAAGGCGAAAGTGGACGACCTATGTTGTGTTCTATCTTAGGAAGTTTCTTGCTATCACCATACGTAGAGGAACTGGCTGCATAAACAAAGCGTTTCACTCCTTCATCGCGAGCTGCGACAAGCATGTTCAGGAAACCGTCAATATTATTGCTGTTCGTGGTTATGGGGTCGTTGATGCTACGTGGCACAGATCCGAGAGCTGCCTCGTGAAGAACCACATCACAGCCTTTAACTGCTTTGCGACAGTCTTCCATGTTACGGATGTCGCCTTCAATAAAACTGAAATTTGGACAGCCTTTAAGCGGTTCTATGTTGTGTAGAAACCCCGTTGATAGGTTGTCCAGACAAACCACATCATACCCCTTGTGAACAAAGTGTTCACATAAATTACTTCCAATAAATCCGGCACCGCCGGTTATAAGAATTTTTGTTGTCATTATCTTACTCTGATTAAATTCCACAATACCAGAACGCCTATTGCAAATGCAAAGTATGAAATTGTCAAATAATGTTTCAATGTCTTACTGACATTATTATTCTCGATTTGATATAGACCATAGTACGACAGAATATACATAAAAGGCACATGTAACAGTACTTTGCGAAGCTCAAAACTAGCTAAAACATACGCGGCAGCTAGAATTTCAACCATCGTGAACACAACCATAGGAATCATCACGACTTCAAAACGTTTTACAGCCCAATACAAACCTGCCCACATGGGGAATGCCAGAAATGCTTTATACGTTAGACCTGCCCCGAAAAAGTTAATCAACTTTGGATCTGTACCCTCCATTGGAAACAATGTTGGAAATGGGCCTAATAAAGCAACAAACCAGCCAACAAAAAAATTAAAGCCACCAGAATAGTTTGAGGATCCGTTTTCTAAAAGCAACTCGTCAGTGTTTCCACCCTCGGTATAAGAATCCACTTGACTTTGCATGAAAGCAATAGATGCCACAAAGACCACAGCAATAGCCATATACAAAAAAACGGATATGGCATTTCCTCGCTGAGTGACAGCATAGTAGGCTATATAAGCCATCATGAAGAATGCGACCAGAGGTGGTCGGTAAAAAAAGATACTGAAAACACTTAGAAACACCATGAACAATGCCAAGTGATTTCCGCCTTTAATAGATACATTAAAGTAATATATGGCACAGATTACCAGAAAGACAAAAAACGACTCTTTTAGGAATGTGCAGTGGAACAAGATGATATAAGATGATGTACTATAAGCCAAAGATGCCAGATAAGCATATGTCTCTGGCATAAATTGTTTACCAAGACGATAGAGCATTACTGCAGAAACAGCACCGATAAACACATAGAATACATTCATAAAATAGGCTGAAGGTATGATATACATCAAAATACAACTCACCAACAATGCCCCCCAGTCGTCAAAATCGTACATCCTTATGATTCGTTCCGCATTTTCTACAAGACCTATGTCGGCCGATTTTATTCCTTCTTGATAATAGAATACAGCATCAGGATCTTCGAATAGAAATTTCTCTCCGTTATAATAATGTGATAAAAAAATTGTCAATAGACCCAACAACAAACCATACACAAATACAGTTACAAACAACAACTTATCTGAGTACGATGCATTCTCATTTCGTGTAAAAGGCAAAATAAGCAACAACTGTGTTGCGTATGCTACTAACGTAAATGGCGTAATAAGACTAAATGCTTTTCCTGATGACATGGCTGCTAATAAGCAGATTGTTATCAGACCAACGATGAGTATATTGTTATGCAGTCTATACAACATTTTTGGATGTTCTGAGTCTAACCCTCTTATATATACCCAGAATAACAACACCCATTCGGATGCCGATGATTTTTACCAACGTCTTTACACCTTTTGCAATGGGCGAATATGCGTATTTCAAAAGGTCTTTATGCTTCTTGAGTATTTTCAATGCTTCCTTTTTTTGTGAAGAAGATAGCTGGTAATAAAAATACCCTCCGCTTACCCATAGATTAGCCAGGTAAATCTGAATCGCACCTGCATTGACACAGTTATGTTGACAGGCCTCCTTCCAATAGGAGAAAATCTTATCGTAGCTTTGATACGAACGGATATCTGTGGTTTGGGTTATACTTCCTGGTCTATGATGGTTACCATAAAAGTCAAGATTCGTGAAAACTACTTTTGTTGCTTTTTGCCAGAGTCGGAAGCTCCAGTCGATATCCTCGTTGATATAGCCTAAGGGGAAGAAAATGTTATTATCTATAAGTAGTTGCCTTCTTACCAACAGTTTACAAGCGCTAACCTGGAACTGCCGTGACCTAACTAGATGAGAGAATACATCTTGAGTATTTGGAAGACTGTTGATATAATCAATATCAAAATCAGATGTTCTTTCTTGGTGGTCTTTCCAGATGTGTACGGCTTTGAAGATGATGAGATCTGCTCCGTCGTTGCGAAGCAGAGTCTCAATACCATCTTCAATAATCCATTCGTCATCTGAATCCAAGAATACCACATAGTCCCCCTGAGCTACGCGCAGCCCCGTGTTCCTCGCTCCTGAGAGTCCTTGATTCTCCTGGTGAATCACACGAGCACGCGAGTCCTGCGCTGCCAACCGGTCTGCCAGTTTCCCACTATCATCTGGACTGCCGTCGTCGACCATAATGATTTCCATGTCACGGAAAGTCTGGCGGTAAACAGACTTGACGCAACGCTCCAAATAGGGCTCAACTTTATAGACCGGAATGACAACACTTAATTTCATAGGACAGTTTATAATGAATATCAGGTTTTAAGTAGGTGTTCACAATTAGTTTTATGTAATTGTTCAGCTATTTGGATGCAGATTTTTCATTTCTCCGAAGGAGCAGAGCGGACTCTGTGACTGAGGATAAAAGGAAAAGATGCGCCAAAGAGCGAACAAAGACATGAAAGCACCTACATTGCTGGATATTATAAAAGAGTCCACTTGAAAATGTGGTATTTGTTTGATTAGACATTGACCTCTGTCTGGCTTTGTATTCCAGCATTGGTCGTTAACTCTCGGAGCTGATGTGAGTCGGAAATCGGTCTTGGATGACCAGATGGACGCTCACAGGCTC
>JAFZQR010000073.1 GCA_017620295.1 Bacteroidaceae bacterium | reverse complement strand
TGTGAGCGTCAATGTTGCATGAAGAGATTTAGGTGGCTATAGTGGCGGGGTTCCACCTCTTCCCATCCCGAACAGAGAAGTTAAGCCCGCCCGCGCCGATGGTACTGCGCAAGTGGGAGAGTAGGTAGCCGCCCCTTTTTAATGAGCGTGTCCTTCGTGGAGTCAAATCCACTGAGGACACGCTCTTTTTTTGTTATCTGGAACTGGAGTATCTGGAATTCCCTCGGATTTCCTTGGTCTTCCTAGTATTATCAGGGAGAACCTTTGGTGGTTATCCTATAAGTTTACGCAGTTTCTTGTAATATAAATTTGGCTAGGCTTGCATTTTCACCTATCTTTGTACACAAAATTGCAAATAAATGGAGATAGGACAAAAAGTAAGGTTTCTTAATGAAGTTGGCGGAGGAACTATATCTGGTTTCCAAGGCAAGGATATTGTGCTTGTTGAGGACGAGGATGGTTTTGATATCCCGATGTTAAGGTCACAGGTTGTTGTGATAGAAACCAATGCCAATAATTTTGAGCATAAAAAGACGACAGGTAAACCTGTTGCTAGTCAAGTAGTAAGTGAGAAGTCACATGTGTCGGCTACAGTTGAACAGAAGAAGGAATCATCATTTAGGTTTCTAGAGGATGGTGCTATTGATGATCCTGCAGACCGTGAAGTGACATTCCACCCAAAGGCTGTGGAACGCAAAGGAGGTGATACAATGAATGTTCACTTGGCCTTTATTCCAGAGAATGTCCGTGAGCTGACTCAGACACGCTTTGAGACTTATTTGATAAACGATTCCAACTATTTCCTTCATGCTGTTGTTGCAACGGCAGAGAATGCAGCATGGCACTTGATGTGGGAGGGAACAATAGAACCTAACACTAAGATCCTTCTGAATATCTTTGAGCGTAATGAGCTTCCACAGATGGAACGAATGTCGGTTCAACTACATGCTTGGAAGGTTGACAAACCTTTCGTGATGAAGTCTGCTGTAAGCACTATTCTAAGAATCGATTCGGTTAAGTTCTATAAGTTGCATGTATTTCAGACATCGCCATTCTTCCGCGAACCTGCATTGATATATGATGTGGTGTCCCATGACGAGGTGACAGAGGCAGATGAGGAACAGGATTTAGCTGATGTCATAGAGGAGATGACCGAACAGCAGCGTAAGGCTGAGATTGAAGCAAAGAAACAGGCCAAGGCCCAGTATAAGCGTGAGGTTGCGGAGCGAGATCCCCGCTATTCTAAGCCAAAACGCACACTTGGTGATGACGTGATAGAAGTGGACTTGCATATTTCCGCATTATTGGATAATACCAATGGGTTGTCCAATAGTGTTCTGCTCAACACGCAATTGACAGAGTTTCGTACTATCATGGAACGCAACAAGGCCAATAAGGGACAGAAGATAGTATTTATTCATGGCAAGGGAGAGGGTGTGTTGCGCGAGGCCATCATTAAGGAGTTGCGCCACCGCTATCGCAACTGTGAATATCAGGATGCATCGTTCCGTGAATATGGATTTGGTGCAACGCTTGTGATTGTACACTGACATGATAAATCCTCGTAATTTACATATAGCTGACTATAACTATCCTCTGCCTGATGATAGAATAGCTCGTTTTCCCCTATCCGAACGTGATGGCTCCAAGCTTCTTGTGTATGAGCATGGAGGTATCAGCCATCGTACTTTTTGCAATCTGCCGTCTTTGTTACCTGAAGGGTCGTTGCTTGTGATGAACAACACTAAGGTAATACAGGCAAGATTGCATTTCCAGAAAGAAACTGGAGCTAACATAGAGGTGTTCTGCCTTGAGCCAGCTTCCCCATCTGACTATGTGCTGATGTTCCAACAGACAGCATGTTGCTCTTGGCATTGTCTTGTAGGGAATAGCAAAAAATGGAAAGAGGGATGGCTGACACGTGTGGCAACATGGCAAGAACGTCAGTTCGAGCTCAGGTGCAGGCGTGCCAATGATGATATCATAGATTTTGAATGGACAGATACATCGCTCACATGGGCTGAGGTGCTTGAAGCTGTGGGTGAGTTGCCCATTCCGCCTTATCTCAACCGCGCGACCGAGGCAAGTGACCTAACCACATATCAGACCGTTTATTCCAAAATTAAGGGTAGTGTTGCCGCTCCTACAGCTGGCTTGCATTTCACAGAGCGTGTGCTGAAAGAGATAGAGCAACGGGGCATAGAGCGCGCAGAACTCACACTGCATGTAGGAGCGGGTACATTCAAGCCCGTGAAGTCCGAACAGGTTGGAGATCATGAGATGCATTCGGAGTGGATATATGTCCCTATTTCTGTTATTGATGCATTGTTGCGTCATCACTGCGAATGTACCGCTGTTGGAACAACCAGTGTTCGTACGCTAGAGAGCTTATATTATATAGGTGTAAAGATTTTGCGTAATCCGGATGTTACAGAGTCTGCACTGCATGTTGAGCAATGGGAGCCTTATGAGCAGTCCGACGCATACTCTTGTATAACCACTATTGAGGCCATTCAGGCAATAAAAGACTGGTTGTTGCGTAATAAACTGTCGGCACTTCACACTAACACACAGATAATTATTGCACCAGGCTATAAGTTTCACATAGTGAAACGAATGATAACCAATTTCCATCAGCCGCAGTCAACGCTGCTTCTGCTGGTATCAGCCTTTGTAGGTGATGAGCAGTGGCGCAAGATATACGACTATGCACTAGACAACGATTTTAGATTTCTCAGTTATGGAGACTCCTCTATCCTTATCCCATGAAACAAATAAAAAGGTAGAGATGTTACCATTGGTTGATACCGATGGAAATGTCATAGGCTCTGCACCACGGGACGTGTGCCATGAGCAGCACCTGTTGCACCCTGTTGTGCATCTTCATGTGTTGAACTCTGCAGGAGACATCTATCTTCAACACCGTCCAGTATGGAAAAAGACACAGCCGGATAAGTGGGATTCGGCTGTTGGAGGCCATATTGATGCAGGTGAGGATGTTGTGACAGCACTGCTTCGTGAGACGCGTGAGGAGATAGGTATCACGGATTTCAAATATCGTTCTTTACACAAATATGTATTTGAGTGTGAACTCGACCGCGAGTTGGTGTATCCCTTTGTGGCAGTTTATGATGGCCCAATCTACCCTAGCGAGGAGCTGGATGGAGGTCGGTTCTGGACAAAGTCCGAGATAGAGGCTGCCATAGGTTCCGGACAGCTTACTCCAAACTTTGAGCAGGAATATAAGATGTTCTTACAGTGAAGGTGATGGCTGATGCTTTGGACATAAGACTTGATACCACGATTATTACAGACAGTAAGCAAGCTGTTCATGTGATTGTTGCTGATGTCGGACCTTTGTCTGATGACAGCATGTTGACAGTAGCCTTAAATCGGCTGTCGGCTCAACGGCAGGAAAAGGTGCTGGCCTGTAAGCATCAGTTGCAACGACAGCTTAGTGCTGGAGCCGGACTGGCTCTTGACCTTTTACTGCAACCATTTGGTATGGCTGAAAGAACAATGAGTTACTGCTTCAACGAGCATGGTAAACCGATGTTCATGAATACCCAGGACCTCTGTTTCAATCTATCGCACTCTGGGACAATGGTCGCTGCAGCTATAGTGAAGACAGATAACTTGTCGATGTCTGTTGGCATAGACATTCAGAAAATGTCTAAATGGAGAGAGGGGGTTGCTCGCAGGGTCTTCAGCTCTGAGGATATTCAGCAGTTGTTGCATTGTGATGATGAAAGCCGAGACCAGATGTTCACACGACTTTGGACTATATACGAGGCACGAGTAAAGGCTTTGGGGACTGGGATAAAGTGGAACGACGATGACAATGACAACCATCAGTATGTCTCAAACCTGAGTTACAATACGTTTAATTTGGAAGATTACTTCATCACACTTTGTGTATCCTTATAAACTAATACAAATAATCATGAAACGAACCATTTCTATTGCTTTTGCAGCCATGATGTTGATACTGAGTGTATCGGCTCAGACTGCACGTCAGCAGATTGCAGACAACCCATATCTATGTGGTAGCAACTACATAGATTACGACAACTATCCAGCCACAGCTGCTCTGACCCCAACACCTAAGGGCTATGAGGTGTTCTACATGTCGCACTATGGACGTCATGGCTCACGTTGGCTGATTGGTGAATGGCAGTACAATGAGCCTCTCGCTACTTTGCGTAAAGCTAAGGCAGAGGGGAAACTGACACCAACTGGTGAACGTGTGTTGGCTGAGTTCGAGACTTTCTATACAACAACTCCTAAGCGTCATGGCGACCTCACTACTGTTGGTGAGAGGCAGCATCATGGTATTGGACGCCGGATGACTGAGCATTTCCTAGAATTGTTCAAACGCAAGAACCTGCCCATCGACGCCCGAAGTACAGTAGTACCTAGATGCATCTTGTCGATGGTTGCGGAGTGTGAGGAACTGATGGCATTCAATCCCACAGCCCGTATCCATAACGATGTGAGTCAAAGCTTGCAGTACTACCTTAATCAAGACTGGGACGGCAAGGTTCGTGAGCAAGGACGTAAAGGTGGTAGCGTTAAAGAGGACTATAAGAACCGTTATACTCACAGCGAGCGCTTCAGCTCTGTGTTCTTCAATGATCAGCAGTGGGTTAGTGACAGCATTAATGCTGGCCACTTTATGCGTCTGTTCTTTACCGTCGCTGCCAATATGCAGAGCCATGAGGGTAGTCCGAATTTCTTGCAGTATTTCACCGCTGACGAGTTGTACGACCAGTGGCGCATAAACAATGTGAGCTGGTACATTAGCTATGGCCCATCACCTATAACCGAGGGCGTGATGCCATTCAGCCAACGTAACTTGTTGCGCAACATTATTGAGACAGCCGACACCGTGACTCAGCCGCAAGCCACGTTGCGTTTTGGCCATGAGGTATGCGTCATGCCGTTGGCTTGTCTGCTTGAACTCGGAACTTGTGGTGCCGTTGTGGAGAACCTTGACACTTTGGATAACGTCTGGCGCAACTATGATATTTTCCCGATGGGGTGCAATATCCAGTTGGTGTTCTACCGCCCGAAGAAAGGACGTGAGGGAGATGTATTGGTGAAGGCTTTGCTCAATGAGCGCGAAGTTTCCATGCCAGTGTCAACAACACAATACCCCTACTATCGTTGGGTTGATCTCCGAACTTATTATATGCGCAAGCTAGACCAATTTGGTGAGTAGGACTGTGTAAATAGTTTGCAAGAAGTGGAGTCATGCAACGATTTCTTTGTACTTTTGCTGCATAAATTAAAGATATGAAGTTCGTCACTTGGAATGTCAATGGCCTAAGAGCCTGTGATGGCAAAGGCTTTCGAGATGTGTTCAGCCAGTTGAATGCCGATTTCTTCTGCCTTCAGGAAACGAAAATGCAGGAAGGACAACTTGATATGGTTTTCGATGGCTACCATAGCTATTGGAACTATGCAGAGAAAAAAGGTTATAGTGGTACTGCCATCTTCACCAAACATGAGCCCCTGGCTGTGCGTCTAGGGTTAGGCCTGCCTCAGCACGATACAGAGGGGCGTGTCATCACTCTGGAGTATGCCGATTTCTTCGTGGTAACGGTTTATACACCTAACTCGCAGGACGGCTTAAAGCGTCTTGACTACCGTATGGAGTGGGACGATGCCTTTCGTTCATACATACAGGCTTTGGACTCGAAGAAACCTGTCCTCATATGTGGCGACATGAACGTGGCACATCAGGAAATAGACCTCAAGAACCCGCGTACCAACCACATGAACGCAGGCTTCACAGATGAGGAACGCGCTAAGTTTGGGCTGTTGCTAGATGCTGGCTTCATTGATACGTGGCGTCATCTGAATCCAGACACTCGCGATGTCTATTCATGGTGGAGCTATCGCTTTCAGGCACGACAGAAGAATGCTGGGTGGCGTATCGATTATTGGCTCATATCCGAGCGGCTGTTGCCGCAATTGCAGTCTGCTACTATTCATACAGAAATCCAAGGTTCTGACCATTGCCCAGTGGAAGCTGTGGTGAATGTGTAATGGATAATATGTTTTCTTTTAACCTTCAATCTTCCAATATTTCAACATTACTATAATGAACGGACGTGTTCTTATAATCGGCGCAGGTGGCGTTGCCACAGTTTGCGCACACAAGGTTGCCCAGAACCCAGACGTGTTCAAGGAACTAATGATTGCCTCCCGTACACAGGCAAAATGCGATAAGTTGGCTGCTGATGTTGAGCGTGCCACAGGCTTTAAGGGCATACGCACAGCTCAAGTGGATGCCGACAGTGTGGAGCAGCTTGTTGAGCTGCTGAATGACTACAAGCCAGATATTGTGGTGAACCTTGCATTGCCATATCAGGATCTTACCATCATGGAGGCTTGTTTGCAGACAGGATGTAACTATCTTGATACAGCCAATTACGAGCCACGCGATGAAGCACACTTTGAGTACTCATGGCAGTGGGCATATCGCGAGCGTTTCGAGAAAGCAGGACTGACGGCAATCCTTGGATGCGGGTTCGATCCTGGAGTTACCAGCATCTACACGGCATACGCAGCCAAACATCACTTTGATGAGATTCAGTATCTCGATATAGTTGACTGCAATGCAGGTAATCATCATAAGGCTTTTGCCACTAATTTCAATCCTGAAATCAATATCCGTGAGATAACCCAGAAAGGCCTTTATTGGGAAAATGGCAAGTGGGTAGAGACAGAACCGCTGGAAATTCATAAGGCCCTGAACTATCCTGAGATTGGTCCAAAGGAGAGCTACCTGCTTCACCATGAGGAGATAGAAAGCCTGGTCATAAATTATCCGACCATTCGTCGTGCCCGTTTCTGGATGACTTTTGGTCAGCAGTACCTGACCTATCTGGATGTCATCCAGAACATAGGTATGAGCCGTATAGATGAAATAACCTATGAGGCACCGTTGGCTGATGACCCGAATAAGACTGTGAAGGTGAACATTGTTCCGCTGCAGTTCCTTAAAGCTGTGCTACCCAATCCGCAGGACCTTGGTCAGAACTATGATGGCCAGACAAGTATAGGCTGTCGAATCCGTGGCATAGGTAAGGATGGCCAGGAACATACATATTATGTATATAACAATTGTTCACATCAGGCCGCATACGAGGAGACGGGTATGCAGGGCGTTAGCTACACTACAGGTGTCCCGGCTATGATTGGTGCTATGATGTTCCTTACAGGTAAATGGCAGAAGGCTGGTGTACATAATGTGGAGGAGTTTGATCCAGATCCATTCATGGAACAGCTCAACAAGCAGGGACTGCCTTGGCATGAGCTTCACGACATAGACTTGGAACTGTAAGCAGGTGTTCAGTATAATTTTACACTATATATTTCTATGGCAAAGACAGAAACACAACCATTAGACGAGAAAGCCTTACGCCTTCAGGCACTTCAGAATGCGATGGCCAAAATTGAAAAGGACTTTGGCAAGGGTTCTATAATGCGGATGGGTGCCAAGGCAACAGAGAAGGTCGAGGTGATACCTACTGGCAGCATCGCGCTGAACCATGCACTTGGTGTCGGAGGTTACCCACGAGGCAGGATTATTGAGATCTATGGACCTGAAAGCTCTGGTAAGACAACTCTTACAATACATGCCATCGCTGAAGTCCAAAAGGTAGGTGGTGTGGCTGCTTTTATTGATGCAGAACATGCTTTTGACCCAACGTATGCCCGCAAGCTGGGTGTAAATCTTGATGAGTTGCTCATTTCACAGCCTGATAACGGTGAACAGGCACTGGCTATTGCCGACCAACTGATTAGTTCGTCAGCTGTTGACCTTGTGGTTGTCGATTCTGTTGCAGCACTTACACCAAAGGCTGAGATTGACGGTGACATGGGCGATAACAAGGTGGGTCTTCAAGCTCGTCTGATGAGTCAGGCTCTGCGCAAGCTCACAGCTACAATTTCAAAGACAAAGACCACCTGCATCTTCATCAATCAGCTGCGTGAGAAGATTGGTGTTATGTTTGGCAATCCTGAGACCACAACGGGTGGTAATGCCTTGAAGTTCTATTCGTCCGTTCGTCTTGATATTCGCCGTGTGAGCAGTGTCAAGGATGGTGAAGAAGTCATTGGCAATCAGACACGAGTGAAGGTCGTGAAGAACAAGGTGGCACCTCCATTCCGTAAGGCTGAGTTTGAGATTAGTTTTGGCGAGGGTATTAGCCATTCAGGTGAGATTGTTGACCTTGGTACAGAACTTGGCATACTTCAGAAAAGTGGTTCTTGGTGGAGCTACAATGGTAGCAAGATAGGCCAAGGCCGTGATGCTGTCAAGCATCTTATAAAGGACAATCCTGAATTGGCAGAGGAAATAGAGGCCAAGATTGTTGAGAAACTTGCCGAGAAGAAGGACGAGTAGTCTTTAAACGACAATATTATCATAGCAACAGGGGATGTGTCAGCCAATCGACACATCCCCTGTTGATATGATAATAATGTATTAAGTATGCCTATAACGTTGTATCATTGCATGAACCATTCGTCTTCCAAACAAACCATTGGAACCATGATGCGTTCTTGTGTGCTGTCGGCATAGGATATGGATAGAAAAACATTGGCAGAGTCAGAATTGGCTCCATACAGTTGTGTATCGATGGCGTCGATAGACTTCCATTGACCATGCTTTTGCCATCGGGTCTCCATCTGCTGCTGAACCAGCAGTTCCATTTGTTCGCGGTAGTCATCGGGCATGTTATCGGCATTGGCCATACCGCTCACAAAGCGGCCATATTGTTCTAGGGTAAGTAGGTTATAGTAGGCCTCGGCAGACTCTGCAGGATCAGAGAAATCTTCGCCCTCTTTCTGCTTGTTGCATGCTTGTAACAGCAGTAAGCACATCATTGTGAGTATGCAGTGATAGTATTTCATAGTGTTCTTATTCATTTGTTAATGACTCTTACAACCTTACCGCTTCGGTCAAACTGAACCTTGGTGCCATCATAGAAGTCCCATTGTGTACCGCCGCTGTTGAGACGGTGTGTGTGACTGGGGTCGCCTTTCGACATACGAACCTCTTCCTGTGTCATGCCATTGCTGATAATGCCAACAATCATGTGCATGTAGTCGCTGTTCTCTGTTGAACTGACAGACCCGTTTGAGCGTCGTATGACTCCATCGCTTGGTGTGTAGGTTTCCCCCATTGAGAATAATTCTGGGAAATAGGCTTCGTCGTAGCCGTCTATATTTCCTGACACGCTCTCGTTAACCCATGTCACATCTTTGCGGTAGATGATACTTGTCCTATCGCTTAGACGGAGCGTATAGTAGTTGCTGTTTGGTTTGGCTGTTACGTCAACTACAGTGAATGTGGTTCCTTGGGTGACGGTCTTAGTGCTGCCGCCTTGGCTCATCTTGGTTGAACGCCGTGTTGTGATTTTCTGTCCTTTGAGTCTTTGTGCCATATTGGCAGACCTTGCGTCAGTTTCACTGCCAATGGAGAACGCGTTGGCAAAATAGTGGTGAGCTTTGCTGGCGCCGTACTCAACTTCTTGCATCCCGCTGTTGGTGCGGCTCATGGCAACAGTCTGGAAGTAAAGCTCTCCATCGTCTGTACGCATGATAATCTTTACAGGATATTCGCGTGTCCCAACTCCGACTTGAACAACTGTCACATGTTGGTCCACACGCAGTTGTTTCTGCTCATAGCCTCTTGGGCTGTTCCTCCGATCTCGATATACGGTTGGTGATTTAAGCCAGAACTCATGCCCTATTAGGAGTTCGCGCGCCTTGTCCACATCTCCAAGATAGGCAAGTGCGGGAACACCGCCTTGCATGCGAAGACAGTATTCTTCAAAGGAAAAGTTGCGTACCTCATAGTAATATGACCGCTGATTGTCAGGGCAGTAGAAGAGCAGGCGGAACCATCCTCGGTCGGTGGTCTCGTGTCCGCGATACTCAAGAACCTTGTGGCGCAGGTCGGCTGCGGAAATCTGTCTTCCTTCCAACGAGTCGGTGAATGAACGCATAGTGGCGTCACGCTCGCTTGGGATGACCATGAATCGCATTCCTGAAGGCCAGTCGCAGAGTGATATGTAAGGGAAATTGTCGTTAAGGAACTTCTCTTCAGGTGAGAGTGATGATGTCGCAGCCTGAGCTTCGGTGCTATCGCTGGCTGTTTCCGAGGTTTGCTCCGTGGAGACTATATAGTCGCTTTGTGCTTGAGCTGATTGTAGTGAGAATGATAGCGCAAGTGCTGCTGACAGTAGTATCCTGAATGTCTTAGTCATGAATCGTACTTTAGAGATTGCAAAGTTACGTGTATTTACTGATATAATGTCAGATATGGAGTCTTATTTGTGATTTCATAGCAGTCTAGCGACCGAAAATACGTCATTCTGTCTGTTTTGGCACGGCGTTTGCTTGTAGGGTAGTGAGCTTGACAACTCAAAAACGAATAATAACATATAAAATATTACAACTATGGGAAAGATTATTGGAATTGACTTGGGTACGACAAACTCCTGCGTATCCGTATTCGAGGGCAACGAGCCAGTTGTCATCACCAACAGTGAGGGCAAGCGCACAACTCCCTCCATTGTAGCATTCATGAAGGATGGTGAGCGCAAGGTAGGTGATCCTGCCAAGCGTCAGGCTATCACCAACCCGAAGAACACCATCTACAGTATCAAGCGTTTCATGGGAGAGACCTACGATCAGGTTCAGACAGAGATTAACCGTGTGCCTTATCAGGTTGATCGCGGTGCGGGCAATACCCCACGTGTCAACATTGATGGTCGTCTCTATACTCCTCAGGAGATAAGTGCTATGGTTCTTCAGAAGATGAAGAAGACAGCTGAGGACTATCTCGGACAGGAAGTGACAGAGGCTGTCATCACAGTGCCTGCTTACTTCAGCGACTCTCAGCGTCAGGCAACCAAGGAGGCTGGTCAGATTGCAGGCCTTGAGGTGAAGCGTATTGTCAACGAACCTACGGCAGCTGCTCTGGCTTATGGCGTAGATAAGGCAAACAAGGATATGAAGATTGCTGTGTTCGACCTCGGCGGTGGTACCTTTGATATCTCTATCCTTGAGTTCGGTGGCGGTGTGTTTGAAGTGCTGGCTACCAATGGTGACACACACCTCGGTGGCGATGACTTTGACCAGGTCATCATCGACTGGATGGCTGGTGAGTTCAAGAGCCAGGAGGGTATAGACCTCAAACAAGACCCGATGGCACTCCAGCGTCTGAAGGAAGCTGCCGAGAAGGCCAAGATAGAACTGTCTAGCGGTTCCAGCACTGAGATCAACCTGCCATACATCACAGCTGTCAACGGTGTGCCCAAGCACCTGGTAATGACTTTGACCCGTGCAAAGTTCGAGCAGCTGGCTGACCGTCTCATTCAGGCTTGTAAGGTTCCTTGCCAGAAGGCTATGCAGGATGCCGGCCTGACCAACTCCGACATTGACGAGGTTATCCTTGTGGGTGGCTCCAGCCGTATCCCGGCAATCCAGAAGCTCGTTGAGGACTTCTTCGGTAAGGTGCCTTCAAAGGGTGTAAACCCAGACGAAGTGGTAGCAGTAGGTGCAGCCATCCAGGGTGCTATTCTGAACCGTGAGAGTGGAGTAGAAGATGTGGTTCTGCTCGATGTAACACCTCTGTCTATGGGTATTGAGACCCTTGGCGGTGTAATGACTAAGCTCATCGATGCCAACACCACCATTCCTACAAACAAGAAGCAGGTGTTCAGCACAGCAGCCGATAACCAGACAGAGGTAACTATCCATGTACTTCAGGGCGAGCGTCCTATGGCTTCCCAGAACAAGTCCATCGGTCAGTTCAACCTCACCGGTATTGCTCCAGCTCCACGTGGTGTGCCACAGATTGAGGTTAGCTTCGATATCGACCGCGATGGTATCTTGAAGGTTTCTGCCAAGGACCTTGGCACAGGTAAGGAGCAGGCTATACGTATCGAGGCTTCCAGCGGTCTCTCCAAGGAGGAGATAGAGCGCATGAAGGCTGAGGCCGAGGCCAATGCTGATGCCGACAAGCGTGAGCGCGAGAAAATCGACAAGCTCAACCAGGCCGACAGCATGGTGTTCCAGACGGAGCAGATGTTGAAGGAAAATGGCGACAAGCTGCCTGCTGACATTAAGTCAGAGCTTGAGGCTGGCGTGCAGAAGCTGAAGGATGCTCACAAGGCACAGGATATTGCAGCCATCGATGCCGCTATGGCACAGCTCAACGAGGCTTCCAAGAAGCTCTACGCACAGTCGCAGGCTGGTGCTGGCGCACAAGGCAACCCATTCAATGGCGCCAATGGCCCATTCGGTGGACAGCAGGCCGGTGGCTCTCAGCAGGGTGGCGACACCAAGCAGGGTGACAACATCCAGGATGCCGACTTCGAAGAGGTGAAGTAATCACATAACTTACACATCTTATTTATCAGGGTCCGTGTGGTCGAAAGATTGCACGGACTTTTCTGTATGCTCGGCATGAGCATTGTCTAACGGGTGCAAGTCCCGAGTGAGCCCTAATAGCGGGAATCACATAGCCAAGAGCAAGGGTGTCCGTTGCGAGGCGGAATCTGAAAGAAGCTGGCGGCAAACATCTGGCCTG
>JAFZQR010000072.1 GCA_017620295.1 Bacteroidaceae bacterium | reverse complement strand
ATGTTAAATGTTAAACTATGCAACATAAGATGGTCAAAAACGACACTTTAAAATTCAAACATATAATCGAGGGCATAATGCCTCTTATGGGCTTATTCCTATGCACTAAACTTTAGGATGTTATTTTTTAATCATTACTAAATATCATTGGGTGTCTGTTTCTCAGTTGGGTGAATCACAATTTTCACCTTGTGTGTAAAGTAGATTATTGCCACCAACGAGAAATTAAAGAAACTCATATATGAATAATACCTATAATAGAAAACGCCGAATATGGGTACCACAGCCAGCATGAATATGGCTAGCACATCACCCATGTCATAGACCTCCCGATGTGAGTAACGTATGAGCAACAAACAGATTAGCACAAAGCCTATAGACCAGACAATCACGCCTACAGGTGACAAATCCAGCATAACATCTCCAATATATGTTGCAAATACGCTCATGAAGAAACCTTGTTCAGCCTCACGTACAGCACGCCTGTCAGCATTCGAATCCACATGAAACAAGAGATGCCAGGTCATTGGGAACTCACGTTCCGGAGAGATATACTCAAACCGACCGTTTTCCCAGAAATAGCAGAAATTCAAGAAACTCTGTCCAGCATACTGCACTACGGAGGCGTATGCTTTCTCATCATCCTTGCTGTTTTCCGAGAAGCGTGCCTGAGTGACAGCAACCAGATATGTTATTATCAAACCTATCATAGGTGTTCCCACAGCCATGATGCCATACTTGAATCGCTTTGACAAGAACTTCCAGAAGAATATCAGGCAATAAATGAACATCATGCCGAAAAGCGTAAACTCCGTACGGTCGGCCACCTGAAGACCCGATAGAGGCATACTCAACGATGTACAGAACACCATGAGTTTGAACCACCACGAGCGATTGGTAAAGCAACTGTAATAGAAGAAAAGCGGCAAAGCCAGACAGGTCGATGTATTGAACCAGAAGAAAAGACGTATATATATAGGTAATGACTCAGCCTTAATCTCGGCTGGCGACTGTATGCCATTATAGTGGTCCTGTCGTACATTCGACAAGTCGCCCGCCAAAATCTCTGCTGTGGAGTCAATAATCAGATATACATTTAGCAGGAACACAAAGAACAGGAGCCAACAGGTAGCATCCAAAATCCATGAGTCCGACCGCTTCACAGTCTGTATATCATTGCGATAGATAAACGAGAATGGCAACATTCCCAAGGTCAGCAGCAGACAGTACAACAGAGTTGGCACCACACCTATTTCGTAGTCATACCTGTCAAACAAGATGCCAGCTTCTGCCAGCAGGTCGAAGGTTACGATTATCACTGCACAAAGAGAGATGAAGGCATATAGTGCAGACATATACACGCATATGTCCATACCCTGGTGTTTCTTCCACCAGAAGAAGGTCAGACCTGTGAAATATAGGAACGGAACCAGAATCATCTCGCCTTGAACATTTTATGTATATTAGTCAGGTCACGCCACCCAAGCAACAGAGCCTTAGTCTGACGCACGAACAGATGGCGGTAAGCAGGTATCATGGCATCGGCCAGATAGCCTGCAGCAACATTGCTGGCTATAGCAACGAAGGCGGCAGCCATGATGCCATAGCGAGGCAGCAGCAGATAGTTGAGGACCACACACACAATACAGCCGAGTCCATCGCGCAGAATAGCCCAGCGCTGCAAGCCCTCAGTAACGAGCATGGCGCCTGCTGTATTCGACAAGGCTACACTCGCAGCCTTGAAAGCCAGGACCTGCAATATGGCTACGGCTGGCAAATAGTCCAGGCCAAAAGTAAAACGTACAATCCAATACGACAGGGCCGAGGTGATGGCAGCCGCGAGCAGCGAGCACCATAGTGAGAGGTTCATGAACTGCTGTCCCCGTTGAATGTACTCCTTCTCATCCCGCTCGCGTGAACTTACCAACACGGGCATTATGGTCTGAGCCAACATCATGGGTATATAAATCAGCACCTCCACGAAACGTGATGCCACGGAATAGTAACCTACAGCCACCTTGTCTATCATCTGACCTATCATGACGTGGTCTATACGCTGATATACAATCACCGCTATATTGGTCAACAGTAGCGGGAAGGCTTCGCGCAAGAGGTATCGGGCCACAGCTGCGTCAAAAGACCAGTCTCTCAACCGCCCCGCCTTTGTGTGGTAAGCCATGATGTAGCCACTCCCCAATAGCACAAAGTCAAACATATATGCCACCATGAACCACGTCAAGGAAGCATTAAGGAACAGCATGCAAAGCTTGATGCCTACACCAATCAGAGTGCGCGCTATCTCCGCCTTAACGATGTATTCATTCTGGACAATAGCTGTGAAATAGTTTCGTATCACGCACAGCGTGTTGAGAACTATGGTCAATGAATAAATGGCAACCAACAGGGTCGTGTAGCCGTCGGCATCCATCCACCATGATGTCAGGATGACAGCCACCATGAAGAACAGACCCAGCACTAGTTTCAGTGTAAAAGCGGTTCCGATGATAATTGGTATGGGATGCTGGCCGCGAGCTTCCTCACGAATCTCTATGGCATCAAGCCCGAAGATGGCAAATGACTGGAAGAGGAACACGTAGCTCACAACATAATCCATCAGTCCATATTGCTCAGGCCCAAGGTATCTGGCAACGATGATGCCCACCAGCAGTCCACTGAGCAGAGTGACGACCTTACCCAGCACCGACCAGAACAGATTTTCTGCTATCTTAGCCCGCGTAGGTGAAAGATGAAGGCTGCTGATTATGTTCCTGACGATGTTCATTTTTACCTGAGCTGATAGATTATATCGTCTTTGATGACATATACCATAGTAGCAAGGAATGCCAGTATCGCCATGGAGATGATACCATAGGCTCGACTCGGGCCGGCTGGTTTCGCCTGAATGGCAGCTTTTTCAAGAGTGGTGAAGACTGGAGTCCGATCCGAAAGAAAGGAACGCGCTTCCTGCAGATGTGCAGCTACAGCTCTCTGTATAGCCTGCTTCTGCCATACGTCCTGACGCAATCGGTTCCATCGTTCCATGACCGTACCTCTTGATAAATTGTGATGCACATCACCGTAGCTGTCGAAGGTTATGGCAGAGTTTTCATAGCTTACGGAGACGCTGTCATATATGCTTTCCAGAAAAGCCACTCGTTGTCTGTACTTTTCCTGTCTGTACTGTGTCATATACAACCGAAGAGTGTCGCTAATGGCACTTGCCATGATGGCACACACCTGAGCATCGTAGTCTTGAACGGAAAACGTACAGATGTTTTTCTTCGTATCCACCATGCAGACGATGTTTTTCCTTACAAGCTCGAATATTTCATCCTTATCTACATCATATTCATCCCTCACATGCTCGTAGTAACTCATGCGCTGTCCGTCGCGAGTGGTTATCTCCGTCTTCATGATTCGTTCCAGAAAGTGTTCTGAGGCTGTCATGATTACAAAATGAGGCAGGAATATAGCGTCTGTGTTCGACTTCACCGACCCCAAATCGAAACCTACATACGACCCCACACTGTGCAAACCAGCCGCTACACTGGAACTGATTGGCGAATATTTAACCGTTTCAGTACTGCGATAATAATCTGGTTTCGACAACATATACGCTGTCATCACAGCTGTAGCTATCAAGATATTACAAGCAAAGAGCTTCCAATTGCTCTTCACCTTATAGTATAATAACGCTATCGTAATATCATGATTTCGTCCACTCATTCTACATCTTTGTCTTCTGGCATGTCAGCCAACCCCAAGACAGCCTTGATTTTTGCTCGAATGAGCCATGTGTAGGTTCCTACAGATGTCAATACAAGAATGAACAGCACAAATATCATACGTTTCGGGCCAGCAGGCTTGAGCGGCACAGAAGCATTCTGGAGCACGGTGAACGCCGGAGTACGTTCCTGCACCTTGGCTATTGAATTCTGGTACTGCTGTTCCAAAGCAACGAAGGTGTTGAGTTTGACATCCTTGGTGTTCTGGAGTTCTTCCAGACGTGTCTGATAAGACTGGCGCAACTGCCCTACATGAGCATCTGCATACCGGCCATAGGCATCAATGGCGTCTTCATATTCCTGATGTGCCTGTTCCAGCAGCATCTTATAATATTCCGCATCATTTCGTGCTTTGGTTGTACGGTATTCAGTAATGAATTCCTGCAATCTTACTCTCACAGAATCAGCAATGAGTGCAGCAGCAACAGGGTCCTGGTCGGTCACGGTGATACTTATCACATCTGTTTTCTTGTCAACTGTACACACAATGTTACCCTGAACGGTCTCTACGACCATGTTTTCCAGTTCACTCAAGTAGAATGGATTGAAACGTGGTTTATTGGCTGTACTGTCTGATACTGCAGAGTCGCCCAATGAATATGTCTCACGTTTGCGTTTGAACAACTTCTTTACCCACTTGAATGCAGGACTCCAAGGAGTCTCATCCTGATAAGTGGTCAGGTATGTATAGTAGTCCACGCCGTCAACTCCCTTCGACGGTGCTGTAACCGTGATGTCAAGTAGTGGAACAATAAAGTCATTGGACTCGAACAAGTCAGGATATAGTTCTGGACCAAACGCATCATTGCTCTGGCCAGAGGCAATGTCAAAGCCAAATGATGATGCTATTGACGACAGGGAACTTAATCCTGTTGCAGACTCAACCTCTGGCGCCAAACGCACTTCTGCCTTATAGTAACGAGGTATGCATATGATGTATGCACAGGACAGCACGAAGGCCAGTATGAGGTTGATAGCGAACCGCTTCTTGTTCTGTCTGACAACCTTGACAATACTGCTCAGACGAACTGTAGTTACAGATTCCTTACTGTTCTCTTCCATTACTTCAGGTTGTTGATGAGGGAGATAATCATGGAGCTGATGCTGACGGTGGAGGTTCCGAGGATCATAATCTCTGCCGTGCTTAGACCTTCACGTTTAGGCTTGGTCGGGACCACTATCTCCGAGCCTGGGGATATGTGGCTTCCTCCGTCGCGCCGGCCCAGCTGGGCTACAGACCCATTCATATATATGGTATAGGTCTGTTTCTTTCCGGCCTTGGTAGTGTAGCCACCGGCACGGCGTATGTAGTAGCCAAGCGAAGCTCCCTTCTTGTAAGGTATGGAGATGGGGTACATGACCTCGCCCGATACCTTCACGAAGTTGGAGTATTGCGGTATGTCCAGCACGTCATTGGCTCTGAGCACTATGTCATAGACACCACCGGGTTCTGCCATAGCCTTCTCCAAGTCGATACTTACCGAATAGGTGTTACCTAGATTCATCTTCATGTCGAGCAGCGTATCAGCACGGTCCAGATTGAAGCCCCTCTCGCTTTCCATGCTCTGCTCGTAGAGGGATATCTGTGCGTTTCTGAGAGATGCCTCGCGACGCTGACGCTCGTCATCTGTCATGGTGCGTATGAGACGTGCGCCCTTGGAGTAGGCCAGCGGAGCCAGGCCTCCTGCCATCTGCACCAACTGGCTGATGTGGAACTCACGGTCGGTGAGGGCGTACTCGCCAGGGAAGTTGACGAATCCTGTGATCTTTACGTTCTGCTGTTCGTTGAACACCGGACTGCGGCGCACCTGCACCTCATCGTAGGGTTGCAGCACGAAAGCGGTGTCCTCGATGATGAAGCCGTTGGCAAGGTTGAAGCTGAATATCTGCGACAAGTCCTTGGTTGCACTCTCCGCATCTGGGGTGTAAAGGCGGCGGAACACGTCAATGCGGGCTGTGGAGGCAGCTCGCGTCAGTCCTCCAGCCTGCAGTATGAGGTCCTTGATGGTTGTGTTCTCAGCGAAGACGTAGGTGCCTGGGTAGTTGACCTCTCCGTTGATACGCAAGGTCTGCTCTCCTCGCATCTCCGTCTTGTTGGGGATATAGAGGCGGTCGTTCTTGCGCAGAGCCACATCGGCTGTGGTGCCAGCCATGATGCCTTGCACATCCACAGGTATCATCTCCAGCGAGAGGTCTTCCTTCTCACGGTGCATCACCGCACGTTCTATGAAGGCATCCTCTGTCAGGCCATCCGACACTCGGAGCAGGTCGCGTACCGTCTGAATGTCACCTCCAAGCTGGTAGTCGCCTGGATGCATCACGGCACCCATCACAGACACGCGGTTGCTGAAACGGGGTACGACGGAGTCAACGAAGAGCGAGTCGCCATCGGTCAGCGTGAAACCGTTAAGGCCGAACTCATCGATGGTGTGGATGGAGTATTCCTCACCAGCCTTGCGTATGAGGCGAATATTGTTCCTGTAGGCATCACCTGTGAAGCCACCTGCAAAGTCTAGCAACTGTCCTACCGACTCGGTTGACTTCATCTCGTAGAACATAGGACGTTTCACCTTGCCTCTTATCTCCACCAGACAGTCGTAGGGACCAACGATAATCACGTCGTTGTCCTGAAGCGACACATCGCTGGCGGAATTGCCATTGAGCAGATAGTCATAGACGTCAATGGTGGCTATGTTGCGACCTGAGCGATACACCTTGATGGAACGGAGCGTACCCACATCGCTTATACCGCCTGCGGCGTAGAGGGCGTTGAAGGCTGTGGAGAGACCACTGATAGTGTAGGAGCCTGGGGTGTTAACCTCACCCAGCACCTGAACGATAATGCTGCGGGTCTCGCCCAGCGACAGGCTCACCTGACAGTCGCTGTAGTACTGTGAGAGCTGACTTCTCAGGCGCGATGAGGCATCTCCGACTGTCATGCCTGCCAGATGTACAGGTCCAACGCCCTCCAGCGTCACTGTACCGTCTGGTGAGATAGTCTCATTGAATGTCTGCTGCGAAGCTCCCCACACATCGATAATCACCACGTCGCCGGCTCCCAGACGGTAGTTGGTGGGGGTGGCCATGTTCATGTTCGGCTCGAAAGTGAGGTTCTCCTGATTGAAGATATTGCGTCCGAACACCTGCTGGTCTTTTGAAATCTGACTGGCATAGTAGTCAAGGCTGTCAAGGTCGAAGAACATGGCATCGTCCTCCATATCGTCAATGCGCTGCTGATGAGTGCGCGACCGCAATTGTTCCTCCTCATCCACAGAGCGTATGAGCTGACCGTTCTTAGTGCGCTGCTTCACCGCCCGCTGGCGACGTGTGCGCTGGTCGCTCTTGCTGCGTTGGCCTCCAGTGAGATCCACGGCTCCTATCTGCTGCTGCTCAGCCTCCATCTTGCGCTGCACCCGCTGCAGCTGCTCTCGAGTCACACCGCGTTGCACCAATGTGCGTATGATGTTTGCTTTCGGAGTTCCTTTCTCCACTTCCTGCATGACATACGTCACAATCTGATCGTCAGTCATGGTCTGAGCCACAGCAGGTGTAACTGCACATGCAATTATCAGCAGTAGTAAACAGATTATCTTGCGCATAACATTCTATTATATCATATATATCTAACTACAAATGCGAGTATTTATTGCAAAGTAATGCCAAATTTACTGAGAAACAAAAACAAATAGCCTCTGATGCACTACCAGATCCCACACAACACCACTTTTTCCACCTAAAACTTGCATAGGGCAAAAAAAATACTAGGAGGGCAACACTCTGGGAATAAACTTAATTTACCTATTGTAAATCCGAATTACCAGCCCTATCTTTGCACAACCAAAAACAAGTCCTGGACAATGAATAATCATTCAATAGCATTTACGCATAATTATCCACAGCAGTCAATTGTTGTGCCATAATAGTACTATTATATCGCTAGCGATTTCAGCCTCATGCCTCCCCAGCATGAGGCTTTTTTTATGCTGCAACAGCAGATTACCCACTAAGGTCGCCTCTTTCTTTTGCCGACCAGACACACCATTTCTGCTGACATTTGATTTCTCTTCTGCTGACGAGACAACTCATATCTGATGAGGAAACACATGACTCCTCAGCAGATATTACAAACGACCCCAGCAGCTTTCTTCAACTATCTCAGCGGCTGCCACAAAACACCACGCAGGCACCACCTATTATTGCATAATTATTCACACAACTCTTTCCTCGCCCACTCCAACACATTCTACCCCCCTAAAGGGAGGGCAGAGGGACGGACTATGGCAAATGCTTGGACGCGGACTTTACTTGGTGAAAGTCAGTCCACTCACATGGTTGCCAACGAACATGGGGATATAGTCGGCTGTGGAGTGCCATTTAGGCTTGCCTGGCATGTCATCGTAAATTGTGCGGCCATTGACTTTCACGCCCTCGAAGGTGATGTTCTTGATACCACGCTCTTGGTCATAGCCGTTGACGAGAGATATATTCGGCAGATTACCGTAATATCTGATGTTGCGGAAGGTGATGTTCTCTATGCCAAGACCAGGAGCCTTGCAGTACTTCTGATTCCAACCCACCTTCACCTGCAGGATGCAGCCCTTCTCAATCTGCTCTATACGAATGTTGTCAAACGTCACATTGCGCACTAGGTTGTTGTCACCGCAGTTGATGGCCAGACAGCCCTGGTAATCCACCTGAGGCTCAGCCTGCCCGAGGATGTCAATGTTCTCATAGAGTAGGTTCTCGATTGTGTCGCGACGTTCAGGGTGAGGTCCTGCAGCAGCACCGTGCAGCCCAATAAAGATTGGATGAGCCACATCGGCCCAGAGGGTGCTGTTGCGCATGTGGATGTTGCGGGCGTTGCCTTCATAGCCCAAGCGAGTGGCATAGGCTGTAGTGCAGTCGTCAGAGTTGCGACAGAACACGCGGTCATAAAGGATATTGCTGGAAGCCAACACATTCAGTCCGTCACCCCAGCTGGGATGCGAGATGCTGCGCACATCGTGGAGCGTAACGCCATCGGAGCCTCCGATAGGACATTTACAGCAGACGAGGCCATCCACGAGTACGTTCTTGCTGTTAGCTACAAAGCAACCATTGTAGCCGTTGACTGGTCGGGCAATGCCGCGACCCAAGATACTAACATCATGCGCATCCTTAATCAGGTAGGTGCCTGTGAAGTAAGCACCGCCAGCAAGATACAAAGTGGTGTTGGAGGGAACTAGAACCTCACCGCCCGAGCCGGCTTCACCACCTGTTTCATTTCCATCCCCCTTGGCAAGGAGAGGAGCTGTACGGCTAAGAGCTTCCTGGTCATAGAAGCCAGGCGGGATATAGATGAACTGACGACCTTCTTTCTTTGCCTGTTCCTCAGCTTCCTCCTTAGTCACAGGAGGTTTGGAGGTGAACACCAGAAGATTATCGGAGATTGAGTATATACTCCCCTCGCCATTCGGAGAGGGGGCGGGGGTGAGGCTGAATTCCACGCTGACATTTTCAGGTTGGAACAACAGGAACTGCACGGTGGAGTCGTTCTGTACGTTGGCAATCGTGCCACGATAGTCGGGACGGATACGTGCGGTACTGAACTTCTTTTTCTTGGTAATCACTTTCACTAAAACATCACCTGTGAAATCGAAGAAGCAGTAACTAATCTCACTCACTTTATGCTTCAAGCTGGAGGACTCTCTTGCATTCACCTTCGCCATATACGTATCTATCTTAATCCACTCCTTTTGACCTCGCGGCTGGATATAGACATCGTAATCATCCTTCAGTGGAGCACCTTCGGGCGCCGGATAGGTGAACACCTGATGCAGCTTCTGTCCTTCTGTAACACCAGGTGCATAGAATGTCGCCGACTCAATGTCAGGCTTTACCTCGCCTCGTTTCAAGGCTTTATTGTAAATGTCAAGCACCTTTTTCGTATAAGGCATCTTCAGTCCCTTTCGTCCCACATAATGGTTGTAAGGCATCTGGTAAATCTGCCACAACCTGCCACGTCCCATGGAACCGGGTTCCGTCCAGTAGTTGTAGAGGCCGGTGCAATCGGTCCACGTCTCAAAAGGCACATCATAACCTAGGTTATATTTAGCGGTGTACTCAATGCCTTTCATCAGACGGTTATCCAGTGCGCCCCAGAGATCATCACCCTGTTCCCATGCCATCTCACATATTTCGCACATGGCACCAAGTCCCAACTGTACATGACTCTGGTCACGCCCAGTCTCCTGACACTGACCCGTCTCGCTCACGTAGTTGGGTAGCGCGCCGTTGTCGTTGGCGTGGAGATAATAGTCTATGGCTGCCTGATACATTGCAGAGTCCCCGATGGCGATGGCACAGGCCATACGGAAACGGTTCACAATGGCTCCCCAGTTACCGTTGGCATAAGGACTATTCGCCTCAAACCTATCCATCGTCGGCACCATGGCCCGACGAAGCATCGCCTCCCAAGACCCCAATTCTTCATTGTCAATTGTCAATTGTCCATTCTCAATTTTCAATTTCAGCTCCATAATGGAGCGGCACAACCAGTAGCCCTGAATCAGGCAGAGCGGTGCATCGTGACCATCGAGTCGTTGCAAAGTTTCTGCGTATGCATTGATGATACGCAAGGCTTCATCGTGTTTTCCTTCTCGGGCAAAGTCCCAAGCAGCCTTCATATCCCGCTCACTGCCGCCTTTGCTGCCACGGAATTCGCCATCTCGGGCCACCACTTCGTAGGGACCAGACATCTTATAATCCGTCTGAGCTAACGTGCATACGTTTGGCATCAGAATAAACACTGCTGTAAGGAATATCTGTTTCATCTTTAGAGATTATTTTAGCGTTACTTTGCAATAGGCTTAAAATGCAGGGCTGCACCTCCACTGGGCTGGAGATCAAGCTGGATAGGCTTGCCAGCCTTCACCTTTACATTTTCACTTTTCACTTTAGTCTGCGTGTCAAGGGCTGGGTCATCGTTGTAGATTGTGACCTGATACTTGCCAGCTGGAAGGAAGTCGGTAGGGATGCCGACTGTGCGAGCCTCGGTGTTGGTCATGGCACCCACAAACCAGTCGTTGCCAGAGCGGCGGGCTTGGATGATGTATTCACCAGGAACGCCGTCCAGAGCTATGCTTTCATCAAAGGTTGTTGGGCAATCCTTCCAGAACTGGAGTTCCTCGCTCTCCCATCCACTGGGGAAGGGGTTGTCGTACCAGAAATAGAACTGGAGTGGCGAGTAATACACGGCAGCCATAGCCAGCTGATGACCTTTGGTGTTCTGCACCCGATTGTTGAAGTAGCAAAGGGTATAGTCGCCAGGACCGCAGAGGTAACGGGTGAACGGCAGCACGAGGTTGTGGGTGGCATCGGGCATCTCCTCGTTACCACCTATACCCTCTTGTGTAAGCAGGTTGGGATAGGTGCGACTGAGGCCCGTGGGACGATACTCGTCATGGATATCCACCATAATCTGGTACTCTGCACATTTCGCTACGGCATCGTGCAGCCAGGTGCTCCACTGCTGGTTGCCTATCTGCACAAAACCGAACTTAATGCCCTTGATGCCCCACTGATGATAGAGCGGTAGCAGCTCGTCCAACTGATTATATAGTGCTCGCTGGTTTACATATACCCACACACCAACGCCCTTGCTCTTGGCATATTCGCAGACCTCAGGCATGGTGAAGTCGCGAGTCTCAATCACCTTACGGGCATCACTGCTCACCTTTCCTTCAGGACCATACCAGCCGGCATCCAGTTCAACATAATCGATGCCGAATGCTGCACAAAAGTCGATGCTCTTGAATATTGAGGCCTTGTCGAGGCGGCAGGAACGGAAGGCTTTGCCAGGAGAGACCCAAGACCAATCAGACACACCATTCTCACCGGTAACCACTCCATCCCTATAAGGGAGGGTGAGGGGTGGGTCTTCATTGAGATTGAGAATTAGGTCTTTATGGTTGATGAGGTCAACGGCTCTTTCACCAGCCATGATGACACGCCACGGAGTATCGTATGGCGAGATGATGTCGGCACAGCCATACATGGCCACCTGCAGCACATTGTCGGCAGCTAGGCGGAACTTGCCACGCGTATAGTCCTTCATGGCAGCCTCAAGCAGAGCCACATAAGTGCCATCGGGGAGTTGCATTAACAACGGACGCTCGCTCTCGAACCAAAGGCCATCTACATCGCCCGATAGCTGCGCGCCAGCCTCTCCCCTCCCTTCATGGGAGGGGGCAGGGCTGGGTCTTAGGCTTCTTTTCTCATAAGGCCCTTGTGCCCATTCCTCATACCACGCAATCGTTTCCTCAGGCATAGCAAAGGTGGTCTGCTCACCTGTAACATGCAGGAAGAGGCTGTTGGCCGTCTCAGGGAAGTGATAGCGGAAGGCTACGCCCTCGTTGTAGGCAAGGACAACAATATCCATTGCATAGTACTTGCGCTTGTCGTAGCCCTGTGACACGATGCCTTGCCCATTGCTGCCTTTCTCATAATGCAGTATGAGTTGGTTGTAATTGTCGCGTACGGTGGCATTCTCACCGTAGAGAGGTGTCCAAGTGGTATCTACCGTTGTGTGTTCCTCCCCTTTCAGCTCAAGGTCGCTGCACCAGTTCTCGTGTTCACCACGCGGCACTCCCAGCGCCGACTCAAACAGGCGGTTGTCTATGTCCACACCCATCTGACTCTCCTTGATGATAGTGGAGCCGTTAAATGTGACAGTATATCTCATGCCTTCTCCTATGGCAACGATGTATCGTCCATCAGGCGACGATACTTGCTGGGCCACAGCTGTGGCTACAAACAGGAGCAGACAAGCCCCACAACTAACTATTCTTTTCATCAATAAACTACTAGTTATACATATTTTTTCAACCACGATTTTCACGAATTAATGCACTAAGTAATCCACAGACTTCGAATCAGCACCTGCGTAGTGTACAACTCGAATTCGTCAAATTAGTGTAATTCGTGGTGCTAAACTAAACATCAATGGTTGCAGTCAGGAACGAAGCATTTCCGAATATGTACAGTACATTCTCACAGGCTGGCACCAGAATGGTCTCACCCCCACAGACACATCACCACCACACGGTGAACCAAGAAGTGCGGACGATAGTCTATAGCATCTCGGGCCTGCTCAATGTGCAGCTCACGAGGCTGACCGTTGGCATCCTTGCGTCCGAAGTCATAGACGCGATAGGCCTCATCTCCTTTATTGGCTGACATAGCGTATGGGTTGGCGCAATCGGTAGTCGAAGAGCGTGAGGCGTCGCAGCTGGTAATACGACAGCCAATAGTTTTGCAGGCTGGCTATCTGGTTCTGATTTGCGGTCTGCCAATGACTCTGTGCAAGCAACAGCTCATAAACGTCCGCTTGCGCTCGGATAAAACGCCCCAAAGTCTGAGTGTAGGCCTCTTCTGCAATGGAAAGTGCCTCACTGGCAGAAGCCACAATAGATTGTCTTTCGTTGAACTCCCCGGCTGCAAGCCTTACAGCAACCTCAGTATTACTAGCCGACTCCCGCTCCGTCTGTTCAGCCATCTCCAATTTACTCAGGGCTGCCTGATAAATATTCTTCCGCCGCCCCCAGTCAACCAAGGGGACATTAAGTGTAACGGTAGCCATGTCCTGTGACAAAAGGTTACGATATGCATCCACAAATCGCGAACTTGCCTGATTAAATCCGACACGTACATCAAGCCCCACGCTGAAGTTCTTCTCTACTTGAGCTCTTGCAGCGTCACGACGAGCTTCAGCCACAGCTTGTTGCATCTCTATATAATGAGGATTATTCTCACGTGCCTGTTCTACAGCCTCCGTTGCATCAATGATTAGATTAGGTATTACACTTGGAATCACCAATTCGATTTCCATTGCGGGATCCATGCCCAGATATGTCGCCAATTCCTGGACAGCACGTGTATGCGCGATGCGGGCATTTGTCAGCGTGATGCCCGCATTGGTCTTTTCCAATTCCAGCATAGACAGCTCCGCTTTCGAGATGCTCGCTATTTTGAATCGGCGTTCACCTATAGCATAGATAGTGTCGCATGCTGCTAAATACTCTTCAGACATACGCACACTGCTTTGTGCCAGAGCCAATCCGAAGAACAGCTCTACAGCTTCACTTGCTGCCGTCTCAATACCATAGGCCAATTCCTTTTCAGCCCGCGTGAGCTTCAACGGTTCTATCTCACAATCCCATTTCAAACCATTGTAGAAAAGCAGTTCCTGACGGTAGCCAAAAGAAAGCGGAACAGTCATAAACTGTCTTTGACTGCCATCGCCAAAGGTACGTAAATAGCCTAACTGCGATGCGCCATAGAAAGAACCGCCCAGCGGCTCGAACTTTTGCGTCGCACTGATACCGGCATCAGAGTAAAGGTAACGCTGGACACGGTATTCATCGCGGTCTGTGTCAGAAATGTAGCGTTGTGTCATGTAGCGCTCATACATCACTGGTGTTGACTCCAGTGAGAACTGAGGTTTACGCGAAGCCTGCCATGAGAGGTACTGAAAGCGTGATATATCGTACTGACTACGGTGCTTCTGCGCAGAATAGGAACTGTCAGTGGCCAACTGTACCGTCCGCTCTATGTCCAACACCACGCGTTGTGCCTGAGCATAATTGACAATTGACAATTGACAATTGATTATTATGCTTATGCAAAAAAGCATACGCCATTTCCAGCCATTGGTTGCAGCCATATTTGGGTTCATATCCAGTTACAGGGTCAAGAGTTCAAGGAGTTTAAGAGTTTAAGGGTTTAAGGGTTTAAGGAGTTTAAGGTTCAACTCTCAACAGTTCCACGTTCATGCCGTCGAAAAGACCACTTGAATCTGATATACGGGCGCGCAAGGTTATAGCCCCCTGAACATCCACAATGGGGTTGATTTCACACACCGTGGCCTCGTAACAGCGTTCCTTATCGGCAAACGGAAATACCTCTACCTTGGTATTCATAGGGTATAGCCTCAAATCTGCTTCCATGACACGGAACTCCACCAGCATCTCATCATTGGCAATGATACGACAGGCAGGTTCACCCGCAGTAGCAAGCTGATGAGGTTGTATGGCGAGGTTTGCAACGATGCCATCAAATGGGGCAATAAGTGTTGCTGCCGACAGTTCGTGACGGGCAGCTGCCAACTGAGTCTCGGCTGCCGACAAGCGACTCTGGGCTAACGTATAACCGGCTTTCATGTCAGCATTGTGTCGTACACTTTCCGGAATTGCACCAGCAGGGTCATAGCCCTGAGTGATAATGACATCCTGCATTTGAAGACTGGCCTGTTCTATCTGCAGCCGAGCTTGCTCAACAGCCAGACGTTGTTGCTCTACAGTATTCTGCAGACGGTATGTATCCTGTGATGCTAAAGTCTGACCACGGTGTACATGCTCACCATTTTTCACCAACACATGTTCCACGACCAATGATGTCTCAAACGACAGGTCACTATAGCGTGCAGCAACCACCTTGCCCATAGTAGAGTTTAGGGTCATGTGTGGATAGTTGACAGAAGAGTCTTCAGTCGCCATCACTTCACTCTCATCGTTCAAATCTGCTTGTCCCTGTCCGCAGCCAGCACACATCATGGTGGCTGATATCATTATGATTATTGCTCTTTTCATAAGGGGTTCAAGAGTTCAAGGGGGTTAAGGGTTCAAGAGTTCAAGGGGGTTAAGGGTTCAAGAGTTCAAGGGGTTAAGTGGTTTGAGGTTCAAGCACAATAGAGTCAGGTCATCGTTGGGAGCTGCACCAGCGCGATGCTTCTCAACAGCTTCTTTCAGTATATTGATAACCTTCTCAGATGGACAACTTGTGATGTCAGCCATTATTTCAATTACGCGCTTGTTGCCCAACAACTGTTTCTGCGGGTTCTCAGCCTCATTCAATCCATCAGTGTAAACCAGCAACTGTTTGCCTCTGATGTCATCTATACTCTCACCATAGAACGGGTCGTCTTCCCAAAGTCCAAGAGGCTGGTTGACAAACTCTAAATGCATGAATTGTCCATCGAGGATTGGCGCATTATGGCCACAATTGCAGTAGTCTAGTCGGCCTGTCCGCAGATCAGCCATTCCTATGAACATTGTGACGAACATTCCCTTGTCGTTGTCTTTGGAAAGGAATGTGTTGATTTGAGTGGCAATCTCCACTGGAGTATGACCCTGTTGGGCGATAATTCGGAACATATTACGGGTGATAGCCATAAACAATGACGCAGGAATGCCTTTGCCAGACACATCACCAACACAGAAATACAGTTGCTCGTCTTGGATAAAGAAATCGTACAGGTCGCCTCCAACCTCCTTGGCAGGAGTCATTGAGGCATAAAGGTCTATATCCTTGCGGTTTGGAAAAGCCGGGAATAGTCGGGGTACCATACTCATCTGGATATCACTGGCCACCTTCAGCTCATTCTCAATCGAAGCTTTCTGGGCAGTAGTAGTCTTCAGCTCATCGATATAGGATACGAGTGAATGCTGCATGTCGCCAAAAGAGCGGGTCAATTGGCCTATTTCGTCAATGCGGTTATTCTCCGGCAATGTCTCGTTGAAGTCTCCGCCTGCAATCGTCTCCGCCTGTCGAGCAAGAGTATTCAACGGTTTCAGTTCCCGTGTGATAATCTGGAATGAGACAGCCAGTATCAGCAGCAATCCAAAGCACACAGCTAAAATGATGGCCATTTTAATGCGATTGAAGCCTCCGAAGATATCACTCTCTGGACAGACGATGGCGGTACTCCAGCCTGTCTCACCCAGCGGCTTGTAGAACACATAGCAGTCCTCACCATCAATTTTCAGTTGTTTCATTCCCTCCTCACCACGAAGCATGGCGTGACCCAATGCTTCCAGGTCCTTGTCCTCATGCTCTAGAGTCTCGGTAAAGATAGTTTGATATAGTAGTTTTGTAGTGTCGGGGTGGACAAAGAAGGTGCCTCCCCGTCCAATCATTATACTATATGAGTTGGGGTAGGGTTTCACTGCGGATATAGTCTGCGACAGCCAATTGAGTGAAAGGTCAACAGACATGGTACCAATGTAGTTTCCTTCGCGGTCTTTGATGGGCTTGCAATACGAAGTAATCATCTCCGCTGAATAAAGCCCCTCAGGGTTGTAGTCCATGAATGGCTCGGTCCACACAGGCCGGTCAAGCAATTTGCACAACTGATACCAGTCCATGTAAAAATACTCATAGTACTGGTTTCCCTCCTGAATGGTGCGTATGTTACCGTGGTCGTTCAACGAGTATGCAGAGAACCAACGTCCTTTTTCCTTGAAGTATTCCGGCTCAAAAGCAATAGAACATCCGTTCAAGTCTGGATTGTTTTCAAGTATGCGACGAGAATAAACAAACATTGAGTCAGGGCCGTCCAGATGGCGTGTGATTAGCCATTCAGTGTTTTCAGTGGCTACTTCCACCCGTTCCAGTATGCCTTGCACACGTAGAGCCGTACTTTCAAGGCTCTGCGAAGCACGACTTATAGCCTCCTGACGGATAGCGTCGCTCGACATCTCGAATAGAAAGCCAAGTGCTGCAACAAGAATTGTTGCGGAGAAAAGCACAATCAAGAGGCTGAGCCTGGTGGATAGCGACTTTCGAATATATGTTATTGGATTCTTCATCTTAAGTAGGTGTTCAAAATTATTTTACTATATCCAGCATTGTAGGTGCTTTCATGTCTTTGCTCGCTCTTTGGCGCATCTTTTCCTTTTATCCTCAGTCACAGAGTCCGCTCTGCTCCTTCGGAGAAAAGAAAAATCTGCAT
>JAFZQR010000009.1 GCA_017620295.1 Bacteroidaceae bacterium | reverse complement strand
TTTCGTCAGGCCAGTGCTTTGTCGCCAACTTCCTTCAGATTCCACCTCACGATGGACACCCTTGTCTTTGACTGTGCGCTTGCCGCTATCAGGCCGCGTTGGGGACTTGCACCCGTTAGATTATGCCCATGTCGGGCGAACCAGAGGAAGCCCCTCCGCATGATGCAGAGGGGCTTCCTTTATAATAATGTATGACTAGATGCTTACTTAGCGATGGAGATAGTCACACGGTTCTTGTCGTTCTCGCTGAATGGCTGAACAGTGTCACCCTTGTAGTCAACGGTGATGCGGTCAGCGCTGATGCCAGCCTCAACAAGAGCCTTAGCTACGTTGTCGGCACGACCCTGTGAGTAGAACATATTGATGCGTGGGTTACCTGTACCAGCGTCGGCATAACCAGTCACCTCAACCTTAGTGTTAGGATTCTGCTTCAGGAAAGCAATGAGGCGGTTGAGCTCAGCCTTCTGAGACTCTGGGATAACGGTCTCACGGATAGAGTAGAAGATTTCGCTGCGGATTTCAGGAGCCTTCTCAACCACGGGCTGTGGTTTTGGAGTAGCGGCTGGCTGAGGAGCTGGAGCGGGTTCTTCAACAACAACAGGAGCTGGGATAGGAATAATAGTCTCAGGATCGCTGAGGGCAATCTTCACACCGAGAAGAGCGTTGAAATACCAGTCAGCATTCTTGCTGGAATGCTTAGCCTTGCTGTTATACTTGTCGCTGAGGATGTGAGCCAAGCACTCAAGATTGAGGCTCACACGCTTGCTAACGCGATAGTCAACATCCAGACCAAAACGACCTACAGGAAGAATCTTTGTGCCTTCCCAATACTCGCTCATCTCTTTACGAGTGCCAGGATATACATAAGTATTTCCATAAGCTACTGCGTTGTCGTCGTTGCTCCAACCGATGTTAGCACCAACACCAGCGATGAGGTTCAAACCGAAACGACGCTGATAGTCCCAACCGCAGAGAGCGTTGAGGAGGTTGAACTTAACGTCCAAAGCTGGAGTAACATAGTTCCACTTGTAGGTGTCGTCTGTGTCAAAGCCACCCTTGCTTTGCCAGCCACTTGCACCGAGGCGAACAGCCCAGACAGGAGTGAACTGATAACCAACTGAGAGCTGAGCAGCTGGAGAAATCAGCTTGCTGAATGCAGCCTCACCAAGAGTGTAGTTGGCACCACCTTGCAACTGGATGAACCAGTGACGATTGAACTCGACTTGCTCAGTTTCCTGTGCGCTTGCAGCGATTCCTGAAAACATCAGGACAGCTGCGAGAAGAAATTTTCCAATCTTCATAATTGTAACGAATAATAGTATTTAATTTAACTCTGTTTGTTTCCCTTTTTGTCCTAACGAGCATAGCATACTCCACGTTAGTTGGCACAAAAGTACGTCTTTCATTATTATTAGCCAAACAATTCTAAGACAAAATGTCAAAAGACACTAAAAAAAAGACATAAATACTTTATACTATATCATAACAACCCCCTCTTTCTTCATTCCATCCACCTTAATGGTCAAGGGCTGGCTGAAACGCACCACTCTGACGTGAGCGGTTTCATCCAAAGCAGGCATGGAGTTGAGGATATCCTGTCGATAGACGCCGTCGCCAATATAGTCGCTGATAGTGAAATAGGCCACACCAAAACTGGTGAGGTTCTGGAAGAAATGAGTGCCTTGGCTAGGGTCAACACGATATTCGTTGAGTCCGGCTTCCACTATGACCTTGGCAGCCGATATAGCCGGCCACTTCACAGGTATGCCAAGCCAGGGGTCGCTACTGCCCCACCGCCCTGGTCCTACCAGAACATAGCTGCGCCCTTCATCAAGGTAGCGGCGATTGATTTGCTGTATCTCATCTGCCACAGCGGGATTATTAGATGCCGACCAGTTGTCGGTGCGGACATAGACTAGATCCTGCACATCGGTCAGGATGCCATGTCCGATTGCATTATGGGAGCGCAGCAGACATTTCTCGTCGGCTATTGCCTTCAGGTCTTCGTCCAGCATCTGCTTGTTATCAACCATCGGACGTATCTGTAACAGATAGAACTCGCCCGTCCGGTCGGCATTGATGTTGGCTGCAAACTCTATCTCCACGGGGCGACGCATCTCTGCCTGTCCGTACTGCATTACTTTGCGGAGCATGTCGGGCAGCGGGAACACGCCTTGCTGCAGCAAGCCGCAGAAGGTGATCACTTTGCGGCCTCCTTCATATATGCCGTCGCGGATGACCATATCGTAGGGGTCGTAAGTGGAAGCAATGTACTGGAGTGTGCCATCAGGTTCGGCTTGATTCACACGAAGCTTGAGCAGATTAAAGCCATCATCCTTGAGAAACTCCACTGGCGGGTTCTTCAGGTCAAGGGCATAAAAGCGTGTCTGCGTCTCCTTGAGAGCTATCTCCATCTCGCTCGTCTGCAGCACCTGGTCGGGATGAGACGGACACACACGCAGACACTGGCCGCCATCAACGATGTATTTGCCAAGACCCAATGCAAGGTTTACGGTACCTTCCTCAGCCTTCTCATCACCAATAGGATAGTAGTTGACAGAACGGGCCACACCTGACAAAGTGGGATAGAAGCGGTCACCATACTGTTTTCCGACAACCTCTTGCAGTATCACAGCCATTTTTTCCTGGTCAATGACATTGCTGGTAGCTGTCATGTAAGCCTTGGAGTCGGTATAATAAACGCTGGCATATACAGCCTTGATAGCATCGGAGAGAATATGCAGCCGCTCATATTTGTCGGCTACGTATGGTATCATATAAGTGGAATAGATACCCGCAAAAGGCTGATAGTGACTGTCTTCCAGCAGCGAGCTGGAACGGATGGCAACAGGGGTCTGCACCACGTCGAGGAAAGCCATCAGGTCGCCAATGAGACGTGCCGGCAGACGTGCGTGGAGGAACTGTCGCAGGATTTCCTCATCAGGTAAATCTGACAATGCGATCTGATATAACTCGTTGGAATCCATGAACTCATCGAAGATGTCTGTACACAGCACCACGGTCTTTGGTATGGACACCAAAGCATTGTCATAGTTGTCAAGATCAGGATGTCGCTGTATGATATGGTCTATGAAAGCTAGGCCACGTCCCTTACCGCCCAGCGAACCCTCACCAATACGTGCGAAATTGGAATAGCGGTCGAAACGGTCACGCTGGAACACAGCCACGACGCCCTTGTTTTTCATGCGCCTATACGACACGATGGCATCAAAGATTATCTGACGATGTGCATCCACATCCTTAAGACTGGTCCACGTGATGCGTTTCAGGAACTCGGATATGGGGAACAGTGCTCGCGACCCCAGCCAACGCGATACGTTGTTGTGCGACACGTGGTAGAGCAATGACTCCTTGGGCAGTTTGAAGATGTTGTCCTGAAGGTCCTTGAGGTTACGTAGCCTCGCCACCTCTTTCATGGTGGTAGGATCGCGGAACACAAAGTCGCCGAAGCCAAAATAGTGGTTTATGAGTTTCCGCAGATCCACACCCATCTTCTTAGAGTTCTTATCTATGAACCGAGCTTTGATGGGTTCGCACAACTCAGCCTTCTCAGGTTCAGACGACTCCATAATCAGCGGGATATAGGGGTCTCTCTCACGGATGGCAGTCAGCAGGCTCACACCAGCCATTTCATCAATCCGTCCATCGTGGGGGAAACGGCAGTCGGAGATCACTCCCAACGTGTGGTCGGCAAAGCGTTCATATAGTGCCCAAGCCTCCTCATAGTTTCTAGCCAGCACGATCTTCGGACGACCTCGCATACGCAGTGTCTCCAGCTGTGAGTTGAGTGCTTCGGTGGAGAACTCCAAGCTCTGTTGCAGCACAAAGTTATAGAGGTTGGGCAGGATGCTGGAATAGAACCGCACATTATCCTCCACCAGCATTATCATCTGCACCCCCGCTGCCACATCATGCTCCAGATTCATCTTATCCTCAATAAGCTTGATGATGGACAGCAGCAGCTCGGTGTTGCCAAGCCAACAGAACACATAGTCGAAAGCAGAGAGATCCTCATGCTCCATACGCTTGCTGATACCGTGAGAGAACGGGGTTAGCACCACGCAGGGTATATGCAGATGTGAGTTCTTGATGCCACGCGCAATGTCGAAAATATCGTTATTGTCTGTACCAGGCATAACTATCACCAAGTCGAAGGTGAAGCTCTCCATCTGCCGCAAAGCCTCCTCCTCGGAGGCCACCTGAATAAATCTCGGCGGATAGCGCAACCCTAGCTTGGCATACTCGTCAAAAATCTTCTCATCAACTCGTCCGTCATCCTCCAGCATGAAGGCATCGTAGGGATTGGCTATCAGCAGGACGTTGAAGATACGTCGAGCCATCAGATCCACAAACTGAGTGTCGTGCAGTAGCAGTTGATCTCGTTTCATCGGGTAATATCAGGAGGTTCAAATTGCGGCTCAAAGTTACGGCAAAATAATCGTTTACTCTCCAATTAAGCGCACAAAAAAAGCTCTGTCCAATGGACAGAGCTGGCTTTTTTACTCTTATGTTCGAGAGATTATGCAGCCTCAACAACTTCAACAGCAGTTGTGTCAGCCTCAACAGCAGTTGTGTCAGCCTCTTCAACAACCTCTTCTACTACCTCAACAGCCTCGCCCTCAACGGCAGTTGTGTCCTCAGCAGCAGCCTCAGAAGTAGCGTTACCACCGCAAGCGGCAAAAGTCATAGCCATAGCGGCAACGAACATAAATGCAATCTTTTTCATTTTGCTTTTCAATTAAATAATGTGAAACAATGTAATGTTTTGTTATGCTCTTTTTGAAAACGCTGCAAAGGTAGGTGGTTTTTCCTTAGGTTGTATCTATCCGCAGCCTCTTTTTTCACTCAAAAACGAAAAATCTGCTTTTTCATTGCTCAATATCAAGAAAATGGGGGTTATGTAGTACCTTTGCGTCCACGTTTCGCTAACAACATGATGACACAGGACACAACACAGAACGCAGCCGACACGACCGAAACAGAACCAATTCTCGGTGGCCGCTCCGCCAAATACTTCACCCTGGGATGCAAGCTCAACTTTGCTGAGACTGCAGCTATGGAGCAGCGACTGGCATCTGCAGGTGTGCGGCGCGCCTCAAACACAGAGCCAGCCGACATCTGCGTTGTCAACACATGCAGTGTCACCGAGGTGGCCGACTCGAAATGTCGTCAGGCTATACACAAGCTAGTGAGACAAAACCCCGGAGCTGTGGTGGTGGTAACAGGATGCTACGCCCAGCTCAAGCCCAAAGAGGTGGCAGCCATTGATGGTGTAAGCTTCCTTCTGGGGCAGAACGACAAGGCCGACATAGCTAAGAGAATTGCTATATATATAAATAAGGTAAAGGAAAGTAGTGAGAAAAACGATAGCCAAGAGTCCCCAACGACAAGCGCAGACAGTTTCGTGCCATCATGTGCAAGAGGTGAACGCACCCGTTTCTTCCTAAAGGTACAAGACGGATGCAACTATTTCTGCACCTACTGCACCATACCTTTTGCAAGAGGCCGTAGCCGCAACGGCTCCATAGAGTCTTTGGTGCAGCAGGCTCGTGACGCCGCAGCTCAAGGAGGACGCGAGATAGTGCTGACAGGGGTGAACATTGGTGATTTCGGACGCACTACAGGAGAGAGTTTCTTAGACCTGCTCAAGGCTCTGGATAAGGTTGAGGGCATCAGCCGTTATCGTATATCCAGCATCGAACCCAACCTGCTCACTGACGAGGTGCTACAGTTCTGCACATCATCGCGAGCATTCATGCCCCACTTCCATATCCCCCTACAGGCTGGCAGCGACGAGGTGCTGCGTCTCATGCACCGACGCTACGACACAGCCTTCTTCCGTGACAAGATAAATCAGGTTAAGTCACTACTGCCCGACGCTTTTATAGGCGTGGATGTTATTGTTGGTACACGAGGTGAGACCGCCGAGCTGTTCAGTCAGAGTCTAGCCTTCGTAGAGAGTCTGCCAGTGTCGCAACTCCACGTATTCCCCTACTCAGAACGGCCTGGCACAGCAGCTCTGCGCATAGCCCATAGCGTCAGTCCGCAGGAGAAGCACCGACGCTGCAACTTGCTCATAGACATCAGCAACAGCAAACTTGCAGCTTTCTACGAATCATTCATAGGACAAGAGCGAACGGTGCTGGTGGAGCACTCCAGCACCAATGGCGTATATCACGGTTTCACCGACAACTATATACGTGTGGAATTGCGTTCCACACGACCCGACCTTGACAACCAGTTGCAAAACTGCCGTCTGGCTGGATGGAATGACAGCCGCAACGCCCTCATAGCAGAGATTAAATGAACTCAAGTTTCGCATGTAGGAAGTTAAGGAAGTTAAGGAAGTTAAAGAAGTTAAAGAAGTTAAGGAAGTTAAGGAAGTTAAGGAAGTTAAGGAAGTTAAGGAAGTTAAGGAAGTTAAGGAAGTTAAGGAAGTTAAGGAAGTTAAAGAAGTTAAAGAAGTTAAGGAAGTTATGTGACCTTCGGTCACGGAAGTTCTTCAAGTATGAAGCGACCAAAGGTCGAGCGAAAGGACAATACTTCTGCTATTGGTTATATCAGCCAGCAAATCATTCGTCCTTTAACTTCCC
>JAFZQR010000071.1 GCA_017620295.1 Bacteroidaceae bacterium | reverse complement strand
TACATCACGGCAGTAGGCGGTGTGCCCAAACACCTCGTAAAGAGCCTCACCCGCGCTAAGTTCGAGCAGCTTGCCGACAGCCTCATCCAGGCTTGTAAGGTTCCCTGCCAGAAGGCTATGCAGGATGCAGGTCTCAGCAACAGCGATATCAACGAGGTCATCCTCGTGGGCGGCTCCAGCCGTATCCCCGCCGTGCAGAAGCTCGTGGCCGACTTCTTCGGAAAGGAGCCCAGCAAGGGCGTGAACCCCGATGAGGTGGTAGCTATTGGTGCAAGCATCCAGGGTGCCGTCCTCACCGGCGACAAGAGCGACATCGTACTGCTCGACGTAACGCCTCTGTCTATGGGTATTGAGACAATGGGTGGTGTCATGACGCGCCTCATCGACGCCAACTCCACCATCCCCTGCAAGAAGAGCGAAATCTTCTCCACCGCAGCAGATAACCAGACAGCCGTTACCATCCACGTGCTGCAGGGCGAGCGTCCTATGGCAAGCCAAAACAAGAGCGTTGGCCAGTTCAACCTCGACGGCATCGCTCCCGCACGCCGCGGTGTACCTCAGATTGAGGTGACCTTCGATATCGATGCCAACGGTATCCTGAACGTCAGCGCCAAGGATAAGGCAACCGGCAAGGAACAGCACATTACCATCACCGCCAGCAGCGGTCTCAGCAAGGAAGAGATCGAGCGCATGAAGGCTGAGGCAGAAGCCAATGCCGAGGCAGATAAGAAGGAACGTGAGAAAGTGGACAAGCTCAACCAGGCTGACTCCATGATCTTCCAGACCGAGAGCCTGCTAAAGGATAGCGGCGACAAGATTCCTGCTGACATCAAGAGCGAGGTAGAGGCTGCTGTAGCTAAGCTGAAAACAGCTCACCAGGCACAGGACCTCGCAGCCATCGATACAGCCATGAACGAGCTGCAGGCTGCCGCAGGCAAGATGTACCAGGCTCAGCAACAGGCGGCAGGTGCCCAAGCTGGTCCCGACATGAATGGCGGCTTCACTGGCGGCAATGCCGGTGCTGGAAACAACAACGGTGGCAACCAAGGCCCCGACATCCAGGACGCAGATTTCGAGGAGGTCAAGTGATAAATTACTTCTATTTAAAAAAATCGTGCAACCCAAAGTGAGTTGCACGATTTTTTTATCACCTTGGCATCATAATCTTACAAAATATTAAGGAAGAGGGTAATCATTCCCGTATTGATCAGATCAGCGAACATCGCACCAATGATGGGAACGATGAGGAAAGGCTTGACAGTATAGCGGTATTTATAACATACAGCACTCATGTTGGCCATCGCATTGGGGGTTGCACCAAGACCAAAGCCACACATACCTGCACACAGAACGGCAGCATCATAATCGCGACCTAAGAGGGGGAACGCCACTATGTATGCAAAGAGTGCCATCAGCAGAACCTGAGATACCAGGATAACTATCAATGGAAGGGCCAGGCTTTGAAGTTCCCAAAGCTTTAGGGATATCATGGCCATTCCGAGGAACAGAGACAGGCAGATGTTACCCACACTGATAATCCGCTCCATATCAAGCAACTTTTCTGCTTTCTCCCATTTACCGCCATCTTTGTAACTGACAAATCCAAAGGTGTTACGAATGATGGCAGCTAAGATTAATGCGCCAAAATAGGTTGGGAACGTGATACCTGTCTTTGCGAACACCCAACTCAATAAGGTGCCGCCACCCATGACCAGAAGAATGCAATAGGAAGCCTTCGCATACTGCTGGAACTCCTGCTCGTTCGTGCTGACACGCTTTGTACGACCTGTTGGAGAAGCCTCGTCACTCTCGATACCTGCCATTGCAGGATCAATCTCTTCATCTGGTGCTTGCATCTGTTCGTGCGTCAGTTTCTTGCGAATAATCCTCTCTGCCAACGGACCGCCCAGCATGGAACCCGCAATCAAGCCAAAGGTAGCTGCAGCCATACCGATTGTGCCAGCGCCATGCAGTCCCATGCCTTCGAGAACGCTCGCAAATCCGCCTGCCGTACCATGTCCTCCTGTCATGGATATGCTACCTGCAGCCATACCAATCAGAGGATTAACACCCATGAGTCGCGTAATTCCCATTGGCATTAAGTTCTGCAAACCAATCATCACGACCAACAGGGCCAGCATAATTACCAGAGGTTTGCCACCTTGCTTCAATACCTTCAAGTCACTTTGGAAACCAACGCTGGTAAAAAATGCCAGCATAAAGACATCCTTCAAAGTACCATCGAACGACACCTCAATATCACACCAACCATATAGTGCCAGGGTAATCAATGAAAAGATGATACCACCGCTTACTGGCGACGGCACACAGAACTTTTGTAGGAAAGCAACCTTTCGCGTTAATACCATACCAGCGATGAGGGCTAAAGCACCAACACCGGCAGTTTGTACCATATCCAGTTCAATACTTGTCATACTTACTTACTTTTGTTTGAATTTTAAGTTTCGGTTGTTAACAAAAACCTCAAAAACCCCTCTGATGATGTTTTTGCTCTTCGAGCTTTCATGTTGATGTCACGGCTCTGTGCCTGTGAGCAAGCTCACGCGCCAGCCCCGCCATCATCACTTGTTGCTTCACAACTAAAAACATCATCAGAGGAAAAACACCGTTCGCTACGCTCACTACAAAACAGCTACGCATAGTGGATTTTTTTAGGCTTGAAAAGCCGAGGTTTTTCCACTCGTGATGGCTGAGTTTGGGAATCAAACTGTGATGGGTATGCACAATGTGCGAGAGCTCGCTCTCAGGCACAAGCGTGCAAGGACAGCACAAAAGGCCGCAGGCCGCAGCCATCATGAGTGGGGTTTTTATTGTTTTTGTTATCATCATATCAACTTCAGAAAGTTGAATTAGAATCTATATTGCAATCTGATATTGGCAGCATGTCTGTTTACGTTAGTATTACTGCAGAATGCATCAAACATGTCGTGCCAGTCAACACCCAAATTCCATTTCTTGCCAAATTGTTTGTTCACCGACAGGCATCCATACACAGGTACGCCAGTTGTCTCACGTCTTGGTGAATTCCTGGTAAAATAAACCACCTGCATACCTATCTGCCATTCATGAGGGAGATAAGCAGTCGGAGCGAACCGGAATGAAGCATAGGTTCCACTCTTAGCCGTATATAGATTTGATCCACCTACCAGACACAACCCTTTCGTTTTCCAATAAACCGATGCACCCAGTTCCGTAAAGTTCTCGCCATCTTCAACGGCATAATAGCTCGCCTCCGTCTGTACAGTCAACTTCTGCCTGCTATAGGCATAAGCCAACTTCATCTGGTTAATGGTCCGTTCCACCAACTGTCCCTTCGTAATCGCCCATTCCTCATCGGAAAGCGTATTGGCATTCATAAAGAGAGATTGATAGGTAGGATTATAATATTTGCGATAATAGCCCAGCTGAATCTGATTCCGGCTGTCTGGTACATAGATGACGCAGGCATTCGCATTGTCACGGATGTCGGAATACTTTTGTCTGATTCCTGCATCCATCAACTTGTAGTTATAGAACATCACACGATTACCGACCGTGAACTTCCACTTGGGCAAGGCATAGGTGAACTGCAAATAGATGTCATTATTGAAGACATCCCAGCTCCTGCCCGTATTCTTCTGTCCGGTCATCAGGAAATCCCCCTCAGCACCCAGCATCATGGACAGCCGCTTGGTCAGCAAAGGCGTATTCAGTTCAACGATATACAATGGCAGTTTGTTGGAGAGGGCCGGATCACTGGCATACTGATAACCGCCCACCACAAGCAGTTCCGTACCCATGTCATTGAAAGTATGGAAATACCTTGCCCTGCCCATGACCTTACGTGACATACCAGCAGGAACATCAAGATATTGCTGGGTGAAATAGGACAACAGCTTGTTCCTGTCATCAAAGCGGTTTGTCATGTGAAGTGTCAGATATTCCTCATTCCCTTTCTGATGACGATAAGACGCATTGGCGTAGAGGTCAGTATGCTGACTGCCGTATAATGCATTCACGGATCCAATACCTGCTACGTCCTTCCCAAAATCTCCCTGTCCTTCCACGAAGCCTTTCAAACTTTCAGGCATTTTCATGTTGATATCCAGCACCCTGCCCATTTCAATGGTTCCCTTCGCAACACCCGTATTGTCGCAAACCTGAATCTTGGCGATGTCCTTGGCTTTCATCTGACCAAGAATCAACCTAGTGTCACCGTTCATCGGACAGTTGTCGATGCGGAGGTTATAATTGTCGATAACATCCTCATAGCCGGCAATCATCAGCTCTGGCACCATCTGGAGCACATCCATCAACGACTCTTCCCCCGTCAGTTCCATTCGCCGAGGATAAATCATCGTCCTGTCTGCCTTGATCTCAACGATGGGCAAACTACCTTCT
>JAFZQR010000070.1 GCA_017620295.1 Bacteroidaceae bacterium | reverse complement strand
GGCAAATGGATCAGACCACAAGACTACGCTAGTACGGACAGCCTCTTCTATGCTACCAACAGAGCGTTGGCAGATATCGGAAAGGGATTGTCTATTCAGTACTTGCATCATGTAGCTTAATTTTGATTACCTACTTAATATAGTTCAAGATTGTGAAGTTTTATCGTTGGATATATTTCTTGCCGTTGACGATATATACGCCCTTGGGAAGATTTGTCATTCGTAATTCGTCATTAGTCATTCTCACTGGGCGTCCACTCAGGTCATACACTGCGTCAGCCCATTCTCCATTCTCCATTGTCCATTCTCCATTCTCTTCAATTTCCTCAACTCCAGTCAGGTCACCGAACAGCACACGGATGGTGTCGGTGGTTTGAGTGCCATTGCCGCTCTTTGTGGAACGGATGTAGAATCTCCATTCGCCATCCACGTTGGGGCGTCCGCTGAGGGTCATGTTGCAGAGCTTAGAGTCTTTTGTAAAGGTGAAGTTCTCAGGAAGCTGATTGATGGTCTCACCACCAGGCAGCACCACCTTATATATCTCTGCACCTGTGCAGTTGTTATAGTGGAAGGTTATAGGCAATAGGTCTTCGCCAGCTTCCAGACGCTGCTCCTTGAGGCTCTCGTCCTCGTAGGTGAAGCGAGCCGCTGTAGCATCGGGCAGATAGTAACCGAGGTGAGGAGGCTGGTTGTAGCCCACGTTCTGCCAGGAGATACCTAGGCGATAGACGTGGTCGGTGAGCAGACACGGCACACGTGCCTCGGTTGGCAATGCAGTAGAGAAGATGTTCAATGTCTGCTTGTCGTTTCCATTATAGTAGATGATTTCCTCGCGCCAGTCACCGAAGATGTCGGCCTGCAGACAGGGACTGGTCTTGGTGCCGTTGCAGGAGAGGCTGTAACCGTTCTCGAAGATTCGCTTGCCATCGACGATAAGTCCGCCCCCATTGTATTTCTCAAGGTATGGCTGGTTGTGACCACCACCCTTATCGTTGACGATCTCGTCATAGACATCGCCGTCCCAGTAGATGCGGAAGTTCTGTGCGCTGGCACCACCTACGATACCGCCAGTGGCTGCATTGTACATATTGTAGTCACCGAAGTAGCAGAATTCATAGCCTCGTTCTGGAGTGAAGTCGGCAGCGATACCACGTGCTGTGTCGCCATCACCTGTCATGTGGATGAGCAGCTGACCAGTGGCAGCATCGCAGATGTGCATGCCAAAGGGAGGATCCTCGTGGATGGTGAACACCTCCAGTCCTGGACGGTCAGGCATGAGGTCACCCACGTGGATGGCATCACCGTGGTTCAGGCCGGTGCTCCAGAGCAGGGTGCCGTCATGGTCGATAGCTGCCGAACCATAGATGACTTCGTCCATGCCATCGCCATCCACATCGGCACAGCTGATATTGTGGTTGCCCTGGCTGTAGGCCGTGCAGTGATTGGTGCCAGCGTAGGTAGCTTTGGTATAGGTGCGCACATCCTTCTGACCTTCAGCATCGTGTGTCAGAACAGTCTTGTTCGACAGGCTGGCATGACGCCAACGGGTAGAGAGCTTCTGTCCATCGAAGTCCACGGCCCAGAGATAAGAGCGGGTGTAGTAGCCACGGCACATCACAGCACTGGCATGCGTAGGATTGGCAGCATCCAAATGAGCCACTGTTGCCAGGTAGCGCTCTGAGCGGTTTCCGTAGTCATCACCCCAGAGGTCGGTACGTCCCTCGGGAGCACCACCCACGAAGCAACCACGGTTGGGGTTGTAATAAACGGTGTGGATGGCAGCACCTGTCTCACCGCTAAACACGGTGAGGAACTCAGGACCATACATCACCTGTCCGCCTCCATTGAGATATTCCTTAGTGTTATCCACCTTGCGGATAACCTCCTCGTCGGCTGCTTCGCTGACATACTTGCCAGCACCGTCGATAGTTCCAGGACCAGTCTTAACTATAAACTCAGCCTTGCCGTCGCCGTTGAAGTCATAGAAGAGGAAAGGCACGTAGTGTGGACCCGAGCGGATATTGTGTCCCATAGCTATACGCCACAGTTTCTGAGCTGTCATCAAGCCATTGGCCTCGATAATCTTGTAGCAGTCGAAGAAGGTGGGGCCTGTGAAACCACCCTGCGAGTTGTCGGCTGGGATAGACGGTTCCCACTTAACCACAATTTCCAGATTGCCATCGCCGTCGGCATCGGCTACCGAGCAGTCGTTGGGCGAGTAGTTGCTGGTCTTATCGTGAAAAGTAACATCAGCCGGCCGGTCGAGCTTCAGCGTGGCGAAGACGCCCTGCCAGGGAGTGATGGGTTCTGTAGTACTCACCACCTTGCCATTGTGTTTAGTGACAATCTGGTACTTGGCGGTCTTCGAACCCTGCTTATCGAGGTAACAGGTAGCGTTGTTGATATCAGAAGCAATGACTGCGCCATTCTTAATGACATCGAATGTAGTGTAGTCATCATCCGCGTTGAGCATACGCCATGAAACGAGGTAGTTGCTGCCCGTGGAAGTCTGCGGAACAGCCATTACATGACGATTAAGAGACTCCGCCCCAAACCGGTCTTGAGCAACAGCCTCACCCCCGCCCCCTCTCCAAGGGGAGAAGGGAGTGATTACTTGTGCTAATGATATTGCTAAGAATAGGAATATGTTGCGTTTCATACTGATGTTTTTTTTATTTCTATTGCAGATGAAGGCTCTATGGTATATACTCCCCTCTCCAATCGGAGAGGGGTTGGGGGTGAGGCTTATTTCCCCAGATATTCTAGTTTCCAGTTGTCAAACATCACCCAGTCGCGGCGGATGGTGGTGGTCTTCCTCATACCGATGCGGAGCTTGCCGTTTGTCACCTGCACCACGATGCTGTTGCCGTTGTAGTAGCCAGCAGCAAAGTAGGCAGCTGCAGCAGACATATTGTTTGGCACCCACCAGCTTCCGAGGTTGATTTCCCCGCTCACACCGAGGGCTGCTGTACGAGCACCTGTGAAGACACTCTGCACCTTCGTTGAAGTGGTCTTGCTGTTGGTGGTTACATAGAGCTGTGCATGCATCACGGCATCCTCGTTGCCTCCGACCTTAGACTCGTAGGCGGGTCCTTCGAGACCTGCACGGTAGAAGCCCTGAACACTGACGCGGTAATAGCCTTCGGGCAGACCTACGAGGTCCTGATAGCAATCGAAGTTGGTGTTGAAGAACTCAGCGTTCTGCAGGTTGTTGGTAGCATCGATGCCAGGAGCCGAACCAGTCCAGCCTTCGTTGTCGTTGTTCTCATAGCGCGGGTTGACGATGAACTTATCAGTCAGGTCTAGCGGGTTCTCGCGGGAAGCATCCTTCAGCTCATCCTCAATCATCTTGTTGGTGACACTCACGATAGCTTCGGTGAGTTCGTCCAGTGTGCTGGCGGTGTTCTCATAGACTGCCTGCTCTGCTGCCACCTCCACACCAGCTGCTGTAGCCTCTGCAAGCAGGTCTCTCAGCTGGAGGGCTGTCTTGTATGTGGTGACAGCAGTCTGATAGGCGTTGTAGTCTGCTGTGGTGACCACAGCCCAGTCAGTAAGATAGATGCATTCGCCAGGTTCTTCGTCGGCAAAGAGCAGGGCTGCCAGACGAGTCTGCAAGTCATACTCGAAGAGGTCGAGACCCATCATTGCGCCAGGATAGTTCTCTTGGTTATAGGTTGGGTTTGGAGCTGACATCATGAGCTTAAAAACTAGCCCCTCTCTGGCCTCCCCTAAAGGGGATGAGCTAGGGGTGAGGCTCCACCAACAGTCGGTAGCTGTCTCAGCATCTACAAACATCGCACCGTTAGTGGTAACAAACATAGTGCGCCAAGCATTCTTGGCAAGTGAGTAGTTCTGGATTTTGTAAGCGTTGCCGCTCTGAACGAACTTCACCTTCAGACCCATCTCACCGATGCTGGCCTGAGTGCCATAGCTATTGCCCTCGGTATAGAAGCGACCTGCACCTATGTTATATAGGTAGCACTCCTGTCCAGCGACAAAAGCACTGATAGCTACCTGCGGTTTCTGCCAGATGCCGTCGTCCTCGGTGTCGAAGTTCAGCTTCACGCCACTTACCTGGCTGGTGCCGAAGTTGCTGATCTGAGCTGAGAGCTGAGTCTCCACAGGAGCAGCCTTCACGTTGCCACTACCAGTGAAGGTGGTGGTAGCCTCTGTTCCAAGATAGATATAAGCCTTGCCAGCTTCAGGTTTCTTCACCTCCTGCATGTTCAGAGTGTTGCCACTTTTGCTTTTCACCTCGTAGAACGTGCCGTTGGCACCACCTGTGATAGCGAATGGCAAGCAAACAGCTGTAGCTGTGCCAGCTTCTATATTGCAGTAGAATGTAGCCTTATTAGCGATAAAGTCGGCAGTTTCCTCGAATTCAAATCCATCGTAAAGCACGAGGTTAGATACCGTGCCACCCACGAGGTTATTGTAGAGCTTTGCACCAGTGATTGTTGTAAAGGCAGCGGTTGACGTAAACAGACGGTTTGGATTGTCGGCAGTGAGATCACAAGTGATGGCATGGTTCTTGGCATCAACGCCGTCGGAGTATTCCAAAGCATAGCTTTCTGTGCCATCACCCATATAATATAGGTGTACGTCAGCCACGTCTATACTACCTTCACCGCTCTGTACGAACTCCAACTTGAGGTGTCCGTCCTTGTCAAGTGTACCAGTGGCTGTAGCCCAATCCCAGCCCTGAGCATTCTCGCTGGCATTGAAACCACCGGCAACACTATATGGTATCTTCACACCGTTCATGTTCAGTTGCTTACCCTGACTGTTGCTGCCGTGGGTTGATACAGTCTTGCCTGCGGTATTGGCTACACGCGGTGTAACGGTGGTCCCGACGGTACCACGCACTGCTGCCACCATCTTATATGTGCCACGAGGCATGTTCTTGATGGTTTGGAGGATTGTGCCGCCGTTGGCTGTGGTCTCAAAGGCATAACCGCTACCACGATAGAGCTGACACAAGACACGGTTGCCGCCCCACCAGCCATCGCTGCTGCGCTCGAATGTAGGATTCTGAAGGAGAGAGGTGGCATCACCCTTGGCTGTTGTCATGGTGGACTTATTGGTAGCTGCAGCTGCCGCATCCACTGTTCCTGCACCCGATGAGAGATATTCAACATAGTCGGATTCTGAAATCAGAGCCCAGCGTGCATAGGCAGGCTTAGTGCTGGTGGCATTGGTTCCATCCAGATACATGGTCTTGCCCTTCACCTCAGCATTGGTCTCAGCGAAGTTGTTGGTGTAGATATAGTAGAGTTTCTCTGCTTCCTCACTAGGCGCAGGCTCAATAGTCCACTTGGTGTTTGATGCATCGCCGTCGCTCCAGAGGTACTGTCCTTTGTAAACACCTATCTTCAGGTACTTACCTTCCTCACCCGAAATCAGGAATGAAGAACCAGATAGAGTGACAGTAACTGCCGCCTTAGGTTCATCACTAAGAGTACGGTATATGGTATTGAGGAAGGTTTGGTTCAGCATATCATATAGATAATACTTTCCCTCGGTGGTGGGTATGCTGCTACGATACTTTACGGGTATGGCATTCTCCCTTGCTATAGAAATGTAGATAGCAGGACTAATCAGCGCCCACTGACAATCATCGGTAGGTTCGGTAGCTGCATTGGTGCCGTTGGCATAGAAGATACCGGAGATGTTGTTCCATGTATCGGAAGTGGTACGCTTCAAACGATAAATGTTATCATTCGCTGTTGGGAAGAGAATTTCAAACGTCCAGACAGCCTCTGTCTCGCTACCATTCCCGTCTGTCCAGAGATACTGGTTGTTCCAGAAACCCGTCTTGAGATATTTGCCATCGCTGAACATGATGGTGTAGCCATTACCCTTCTTGGTTAGTTTCACTTCGGCGGGGGCTGCACTCATTCCTGGGAAATTGTTGCTCAAACGTTGCAGGAACTTAGTCTGCGACACATTATAAAGATAAAACGTACCGGCCTCTGCCGCTGAATAGTAGCTGGAAGGCAACACATCGGCTCGTGCCACAAAGATGGTTGCTACCATCAATAGCATGAGAACACTAAACTGCTTAACCAATTTCATAAGCAATGAGAAAGAAATGATTTGCGATTTGTAGCGCAAAAGTAGTCCTCAATAAAATAGGTTAAAGAAAATTGTGTTACGAAACGATAGAAGTGACGTTTAATCCGCTTTTTGAAACATTTATACCATGCGAATTGAAACAAACGACAACCAAACCCACAGGATGCCTAAGACGTTCAATATGACAAAAAAAAATAATTCATGGATAATTCGTGAGGCAATTCATGGTAATTCGTGTTTTGTTTTTTCAACATATAATTACCATTAATTCATCCACGAATTTATCATGAATTGATGTGCTATCAGTGTAATCCAAGGATATCAAGAATTAGAGAATTGATTAGATGATAGGTATTTGTATTCGATGAATTCTAGGGAATAATATACAGTAGCGCTGTAAAAAGTAATTCTCTAATTCTCCAATTCTTGATATTAAAACCCTTGAATCTGTTGTTCCTTTAGCCTTCTAGGTGTTGTGTTCCTTTATAGTCCTTTGGCAACACACCAAACTTCTCCTTAAAGCATTTGGAAAAATACTTCGGAGTACCAAATCCAACCTTACGAGCCACGTCACTAACAGAGGCTTCTGGTTGCAGAGAAAGAAGCAAAGCAGCCTTCTTAAGGCGGATGTCGCGTATGAACTCAACGGGGGTCTGACCAGTCTGTTCCTGAATATGACGGTACAACGTGATGCGACTCATAAAGAGGTCTGAGCTAAGCGATTCCACATTATACTCGGTTTCACTAAGATGTTCTTCCACCTTCGCTATGGCTTGCTTCAGGAACTCATCGTTGCGTTGCTGCTCCGATATATCGTCACGGGTCATTTCAATCTCGTTCAGACGCACTTCCTGACGACGATGAATAAGATTGCGCAGCAAATGGATGCGACGTTCCAGACGTACTATGCCATAAACCACAATAAAGGCGATACATATATATAGCAAGTAAGCCCACCACGTCTCCCACCAATGCGGGGCTCGCTGAATGGTTATAACTTCTACAGGCTGGCTCCATAGTCCATGACGGTCTGTAGCCATCACTCGCAGTATATGACTGCCTTTCGGCATATTGGCTATAAATATGGTGTTATGACCTTGGGGAAGGTAAATCCATTTATTGTGAATATCCTCAAGCTGATATGCAAAAGAGATGGATGATGCATGAAGATGGTCTAGTGTGGATAGCTCCAACGAGAAATCTTCTTCGCCGGCAGCCAGTTCCAACAACTCAGCATCACGACCCACTAGCCGTCTTTCATTTCCTACCCGGACACAAGTCAGGCGAGGACGTACCTGAGATGCCTTCTGAAGACTTAGTTCTGGTGATGACTGAACATCTATCAGTGCACCAGCTCCGTCTAAGCAGATACTGCTCGCATCTATAGGTTCCAAGGCATAAAAATAGCTGACATTGATAAACGGATCGTTGCTCCTGAAAGTGCGAAAAGCACGGCTCTGTGGAGAATACTCACAAACCAATTGGTCTGTCAGCGTCCACAGATGTCCTAAGCCATCTGTCCTGACACATCTTATGGCAGCCCGATTAGGCGAAGAAAGGAGCGGTTCCATCGAGAATTGGCCGTCAAGTGGATTGTAAAAAAACACCCTACCTTCATTTGTTGACATCCATACAGTACCGTCGGACATTGCACAGACAGAGAGGAAAGACTCACTCACATCACTTATACGCTTTACATCACCGCCTGGATGCACACAGTAAACACCATCTGGACCCATTGCAAGAAAGACTGTTCCGTCATCAGTTACTGTAAATTCCAAAGGAGAGGATGGAAAGTCAGCTACTTTGGTCTGCTGCCTACCAATGAGAGTTTGACGATAAAGAGTGCTGTCAACTGCCACATAGAGAGCCTCACCCGCTTTCTCAAAGACGCAACGTACATGTTCACCATCGTGAAATTTCATGAATTCTTCCTGTTGGATAGCACCATCGATTTGCCACAAACGATAAACATGCGCCCCATTAAAAGCCCAGATTCCACCGAGGGAACTAGCTTGGATATCACGTTCACAACGAATTGGAGCTACCTCTGCCAGATCTTGTACCCTATCATATAGCATCAATCCCTGACGCCCCTGCCATATCCAGATATGGTTATATCCGTCATGAACAGAGCGATCCGCCAACAACGGATAGCCTTCGCTGCGCTGAATGGCATCTGCAATAATACGGACAATATCCTTGTTAGCACCAGAAATAATGAAGGTATGTGGCGTAAAACCAGAAACGTAGATATTACCATCTCTATCTTGACACATCTGATCCAAAATCTTCTTTCCTGATGGCACAATCCCTGTCAATGGGTATTCCTGTAGAAAGCCTTCACTGTCAATCTTGTAGGCATATAGATTGTCACGTGTTGTGGACCATAGCAGACCACTGCGAACATCAAGCAACATGTTTAACGCACGTCGCTGATCATCGACAATCATCGTAGAGGGTTGTGCTACCAGCTTACATAGTTCACCTTCAATCGTCATGCGCTGCACCCCTTCACCTCGAGTCAGCACCCAAAAAAAGTGATGCAGCCTGTCCTCTATCAACTGTAATGGAATTGCTTCCAAAGGCCAATTAAGTGAGGTAAGTAATGATTAAAAAATAACATCCTAAAGTTTAGTGCATAGGAATAAGCCCATAAGAGGCATTATGCCCTCGATTATATGTTTGAATTTTAAAGTGTCGTTTTTGACCATCTTATGTTGCATAGTTTAACATTTAACAT
>JAFZQR010000069.1 GCA_017620295.1 Bacteroidaceae bacterium | reverse complement strand
TAAGTAGGTATTCAAAATTATTTTACTATATCCAGCATTGTAGGTGCTTTCATGTCTTTGTTCGCTCTTTGGCGCATCTTTTCCTTTTATCCTCAGTCACAGAGCCCGCTCTGCTCCTTCGGAGAAAAGAAAAATCTGCATCCAAATAGCTGAACAAATACATAAAACTAATTGTGAACACCTACTTATCATTATACATTAAAATCTTACTGTCAGATCCAGCGTGTTATCTCCAAAGCCTATCATAACCTGGCCTTTACTACTTTTTAGGACTTTTCTTGAGAGCCACCATGTCACTTCTGTCATCACAAAGCCCAATGTAGCACCAGCCGCCACATCATGCCAGTAGTGACGGTCTTTCAATACCCTGTCTATCCCAACACAGGTAGCTACGCCGTAACCTGCTACAGATATCCATGGCGACACTTTCCCGAATTCCTTGTGCAACAACGTTGCACCAGCTACGGTAATGGCCGTGTGAGCCGATGGAAACGACCTATGGTTCGAATTGTCTGGCCGTCTCTCGTTGACAATCCGTTTCAGTGCGGTTGCGGTACCAGCTGTGACAACCCATGTGGCAGCCATTGACAAGGTCATCGGCGTCCAGTCGTCCTGCGACTTCACACCACAAGCTTTCAACACCAACATGGCGGCATAGGGTGAATACTCCAAGTAATTGTCTATGCCGTCGGCATGCCGCTGCTGGGCGTGTGCCATCGTGCTGATGCTCACCAACGTTATGACTAGCAGATACCTTTTCATTCGATATTAGCTTCGCTGACTTTACTCTAGGCGACCTGTGACACGCAAGTACTCAGTCTCGTAAATCTTCAACTGCGTCTGAGCTTCAATCAGGTTACTATGTGCTTGTTGCCATTGGGACTGGGCATCCAGGAGATCGGTCATCGTACACAGCTGATTGTCGTATTTCTGACGCATCACTCGCAGATTTTCGTCTGCCTGCTGTCTGCCAACCGTTGCAGTCTCAACCATACGCTGACCGTCTGTGACGTTCTGGACAGCCCTACGCACCTCCACACGCATACTGCGTTCCAACTGTTGCAGTTGCAATCTGGAATCACTAAGATTGAGCTTTGCCTTCTTCACTTTCTTCAGTTCGGCGCCCCAGTGAAAGACAGGTAGCTTCAAGGACAGCAGGGCGTATGGGCAGCCTCCACTGAACGTATGGTTATAACCCAGTGTCGTGCCAGTAGGCAGATTCAGCTCACCAGCCAGTTTCAAATTGTCATGGTATGTATAACTGCCTACGAGGGCAACTGTGGGCAGATAGTTGGAACGTTCCTTCTTTACCAGTACTTCACTGGCCCTCACCTGCTGTTGAAGCAAAATAAGGTCAGGACGCGAGGAGAACTCCTCACTGAGGTCTGATAATTGTGAATTATGAATTGTGAATTGTGAATTGAAAACGGTATCGGTAGGAATGATGGTTTGTTCGAAATCTGTTCCAATTAAATTTGCCAAAGCAAGTCCACAGAGCTGTTCACCATTGCGAGCCTTCTGCAACTGATAATCGACCTCGTTCTGCTTCGTGGAAACGCGCAACAGGTCGTTTTCTGTGGCCATCTGAACATCAACAGCAAGCTGTACCTTGTCATAGAGCCCTTGCATCTGACGGGCGTATGCTTCGAGCATCTGCACCTTTGAACGTACAGACACCAGCGTATAATAGGCATTGTCCACATCAGCGATAATCTGCATACGGATCTTTCGCTGTTGCTCCTCGCTGACGGCCTGACCGATACGAGCCAATCGGTTGGCTGCTGTCAGCTTTCCACCTACATAGATTGGCTGGGTGATATTGATGCCGGCAAGGAAGGTGCCACGTGTCTGCAGCGTTACGCCAACAACGTCACCAATTTCCAACAAGTCCTGATCCTGCATGTGGAGCATCGTAAACGAGCCGTCCACCTTTGGCAGATACTGGGCAAAAGCTATCTGTCGGTCCAGCTTTGCCTTTTCCACCGCATTATCCGCAGTCTTGACCTTCTCGTTGTTTTCCAGTGCCAGATGTCGGCAGTCCTGTAAACTGAGAGGAAGCCCCACCCCCGCACCCTCCTGTGAAGGGAGGGGAGTTGTTTCCTGACTAAACGCCGGGATACATATTATCCATGTAAGCAATAATATCTTTTTCATGCTACGTTCAATTTTTTAACTTTGAAGATTGTGGAATATAGGATGGGCAGGAACACCAGAATAATGAGCGTTCCCATAGCCAAACCAGACATGATGCAGACAGCCATTGAGCCGTACATCGGATCGGGAACCAGCGGAGCCATACCCAGGATGGTGGTCAGCGAAGCCATGATGACAGGGCTTGTACGGCTTACAGTGGCATTCACGACGGCATCGTAGGCTGCGAGTTTCTCTTCTTTTTGCAGTCGGTTGATTTCATCAATAAGCACAATACCATTCTTAATCATCATGCCAACAAGTCCCATGGCACCTAGTATGGCAATAAAAGTAAACGGCATACCTATGAGAAGCAGCGACGGCACAATGCCAACAAGGATGAATGGCAGACAGAACACCACAATAAGCACTTGTTTCCAGCTGTTGAACAGCAAGAGCATGATAACAAGTATGAACACAAAGGCCAATGGGAAGAGACCAATAATCGAGCCAGCGGCCTCTCCGGAACTGCTACCCTCGCCTACCCATCTCATGGAATAGCCTTGTGGCAACTCAATATTCTCGACAGCCTTCTTGATATCAGCCACCACCTTATCTGGAGTAGCATCGTCCAGATCTGGATTCGGGTCACATTCAGCCTCTATTGTACGTTGACCGTTTCTGCGGAAGATGTAGTCCTCCTCCCACTCCAGGTGGATATCACTGTTGACAGTACTCAGAGGAATACTATTGGTAAGCCGGCTCTCCACATCCTCTAGACTCGTAATACCCATCAGCAGCCCCTTTAAGTCATCGGGGTTGACATGAAGGTTCAGCGTACTCCACACAGGGATAGTGGAGATATTCTGAATTTTCGAGCCGTCCTCATTACGGACCTGCATCTGCACAATGACCTTTTTGTCCTGATTGCTGATAACACCTACAGGCAGTCCATCAGTGGCAGCAAGCAATGCGTTTGCCACGTTCTCGCGGTTCAGTCCGCTTCGCAAGGCATCAGTCTGTATATAGTTCGTTACAATCGATTTTCCCTTAGGTTGCCAGTTGTTCTGAACAGAGTATGCATCAGCGTACTTCGAGCCACGCATAAGAGCCTCAGCCTGATGCGCCAAATCACGCAACACCTCCGGGTCTGGTCCCTGAAAAGCGACCTCCACTGTGTGCGTCGTACTGATGCTGAAGTTATAGTTTCGGAAGCGGATGTAGGCATCAGGGTAGGCCGCCCGCAGCTGCGGGCGGATTTCCTTGATTGCAGCCTTCATCGTCTTGAAGTCCTTGCAGTCAATAATCATCTCACCATAGTGGTTGCCGCCACTATTCATCGGGCGCACAAAACTATAGCGTGTAGGCGACGAACCCATTGCAACCGTAACACGGTCTATCTTCGGATTCTTCAGCAGCGTATCGGTAATATTCAACAGATCCTCCCGAACACGGTCGGGACTGGTCTGGTCTGGCAGATAGTATTCCACGACAAACTGCCCATAATCAAAGTCGGGGAAGAACACCTGTTTCACCTTGGTGAACCCAAATCCACAAATAATCAACAGCACAACCATAACGCCAATCGTAGCATACCGGAAGTCTATCAGCTTGCCAATAAGACTGCGGATGAAAGCCTGTAGCTTCGTGTCCTTCATCTCGCCGGCATCAGACTGTTTCTTTGGGCGCAACGGCATCCATGCCACTACGCATGATGGCACCTGCACCATAGCCATCACCCATGAAGCCAGAAGCGATATACAGAGCACCAGGAACAGGTCGCGGCAATACTCACCAGCCGTGCTGGGCGAAATATAGGTGGGAAGGAATGTCAATACCGCTATCACAGTAGCACCCAGCATTGGCAGCGCCGTGTTGTTGACGATGTTGTAAAGGTAGGATTTCGGTCCAAGACCCCGTTTCCGGTCAACAATAATACCATCCATCACCACTATGGCATTATCCACCAACATACCCATCGCCACAATGAAAGCTCCAAGTGAAATACGCTGCAGAGTGCTGCCGGCCATAAGAAGAATTGGGAACGACACGAAGATGGCTAACACCAGACTCGTTCCGATAATCATGCCGCCACGGAAACCGTATGTAAACATCAGTACTACAATAACGATAAGCACTGATTCCAGCAGGTTGATGAGGAAGCCGTTAACGGCATTTGTGACCTGGTCGGCCTGGAAGAATATCTTGTCGGTCTCGAAACCAACAGGCAAGCGTTCCATCACCTCTGCCAGCTTCTTATCAACCTCCCTGCCAACATCTGGTACGATAGCATCGTCACTCAGGGTGATACAGATGCCCAACGACGGTTTTCCATTTACAAAGAAGCCCTTTGTCTGAGGTTCCTTGTAGCTACGCTCCACAGTTGCAATATCACCGAGACGAATCAACTTACCACCCATGACACGAATGTGCAGATCGGCAATATCATTTTCGTCTTCCAGTTCATTATTCACACGGAGCTGCAAACGGTCATCACCGTTCTCATAATTTCCTGCATTCACCGTCTTGCCTGCATTCTGCAACCCCAACATCACCTGAAGCGGAATCATGCCAGAGCGAGCCAGTTTCTCCTTGTCAATAATGATGTTAATCACTTCGGATCGTGTACCTATGATATTGATACGCTTCACGCCCTTCACCGTCAGCAGTTCGCGACGTAGCAGCTTGGCGTATTTCTCAAGTTCCGCATAACTGTACCCGTCACCCATAAAGGCATAGAACAAGCCATAGACATCTAGCATGTCATCCACAACAATAGGCGCATAACAACCAGACGGTAACTTCGGTTGAACATCATTGGCTTTTCGGCGCAACTGGTCGAAATGTTGTTCCATTTCCGACATCTTCACCTTGTCCAGGAACTTAACACCAATAACTGCCATACCAGGACGACAATCAGAATTAATTTCCTTTACATCGGCCAGCGTACGCAACTCATCCTCCATCACCTGTACAGCCTCCAATTCTACCTCATGCGCGGTTGCACCAGGATAAATCAACACCACAGAAGCTTGTTTGATAGCAACTGCGGGGTCTTCCAATTTGGGCATATTGAAATAACTGAATACACCCATGAAGAGAATTCCGACAACGAAGCTCCAGAATATTATCGGTCGTTTGACAAAAAACTCTGTCAGTACTCTAGCATTCATAACAGATCTCCCACATTAGAATTATTCTGCGTAACAATTCTCACTTTGTCACCTTCGTGCAGCGCATGCACACCAGCTTTCACTACACGGTCAGTGACAGAGATTCCACTCTCCACAACTGCCATGCCTTCTGAATCTACCCCGCTGATGGTAATGGCATGACGCTTAACCACATCACCTTGTTCCACCACCCAGACATATTGCTTTCCACCATCCTCGAAAATGGCATGGGCAGGAATAGACAGCCCTCTGACTGTTTCGTCGCCACCAATCTCGATATAAACATTAACGTTCACACCTGCACTGAGAAATCCATCAATTGCATACTTTACAAGAAAGAGCTGATTGGCATCGGCCTTGGACACAGCACCTGTCTGTTGCAGTTCATATCGTTCACCATCAACAATGCAATATGCTCCCGATGAATTGTTCAGCTGACGAAAGACTTCTGCCGGAATATTCACTTCCACCTCCATCCTTCTAGTATCAACGAGATCCATAACTGGCATTCCTGCATTGACAATCTCCGATGGCTCAAAGTTAATCTTCTGTATAGTACCATCAACTGGTGCCGTCAATTTGGTATAGCTCAACTGATTCTTAGCGTTCTGTAACTTTATTCCCAACTGTTCCAGCCCGCTCACAGCCTTTTCATAGTCATTGCCTGGAAGACTGTTGGCCTCATGTAGCCTTCTGAGTCTTTCAACCTCATTCTTCAGTTGGTCATACTGGGTTTGTGCCGCATCAACAGCCAATTGGTAATCTTTAGTGTCAAGCGTAGCTAACAATTGTCCGCGTCTAACAGTAGAACCCACGTGAACCAAAACATTCGTGATTTGTCCTGCCGTGCGGAAACTCAAACTCACGGTACTGTTCTCCTTTACAACGCCGGTAAAATTCTTTATAGCCGACTCCTGACGGTTCAATGGTGTAACAGTCATTACACTGCGCACTTTCTCATCGTCGCTTTTCTTATCTCCATCGCCACATGCAGTTATCAGTCCCACTGCTGCCAGTGCCAGAACAAAACTTTTGATTAATTTCATTTCTAATGAGTATTAAGTAGGTGTTCAAAATTATTTTAATCCAGACTAAAATTCATATCCGAGATTTAGGAAAACATAGGGATTCTTGGTGCGATTGCTGTATCCAAATGTGGCACCAATGGGGCCAAACATAGTGTTGTAGTAATATGCAGCCTGCAGGCCAATGAAAGTGCTGTGGTCTAATAGCTCTTTCGTCTCGGCGGCTTGTTGACCAGCTGCCACACGGAGGAGTACATAGTTGTTGCCGCCTATTCGCTGCTGCGCCTGTAGTTGGGTTGCCACAAACTGATGGTCAACATATTCCATGTTGCCAATGCCAGCGAATGGCATCTGCTGCTCGACATAATGTCCGAACCATTCGCCACCAATGGTATTGCCGAAAACCGGCGGGATGATGCTGCCGAAGAGCAGACGACCATAGAGCATGGGTTGCAATGTGAAACGGCTACCTATTGTAAACGATGTTCTCCAGTTAGCACTGACCTCGCTCATTCCAGACTTTCCATCAAGTTCAGCGAAGTTGTCTGTCAGATAGGCATATTCTGCCTTGAATCGCGAACCACGCATTGGGAAATACCAGTCATCCTCACTATTGTAGTTCATGCGGGCACGATAACTGTAGAAGTGTTCGTTTTCGAGTGTCACCTGCTTTGACGTTTCCGAGCCTAGTTTATTTCGATAGTGCATAAAATCCCAGCGTAAGCCCATCTGAAATTCGAAGTGACGCAAATTGAAGTTGAATGGCAAGAGCTCTGCCTGGAATTGGTTATAGCGTATGTTATAGTCGAGATCACCTTCGGTATATATATCTACGTCGTTGCGACTGAATGTATAGCTGAGCGTGGGGCGCGTAAAATTACGAGGATGAACGGTAAGTTCGCCACGAGCCATCAATCGCTTTCCCAGACGTATAGTGATGTCGGTGTTGATGGGCACGGCTGTCTTCAATGGTATGTCAAGCCCCAACTGAACAGCGGCATATTCCTCCGTATCATAACGCACACCAGCGTGCAGCTGCACTGATTTACGATTACCAGCCGAAAGGATGACACGCACACCATCGCCTTCAGGCACGAGCCTGCACTCGGCGGTCTGATAGAACAGGTCCACACGCATCGATGTTGTCAGTTCCTGTTCCAGTTTAGCATCTATGCTGTCTTTTCTGCTAAGATGGAATTTTTGTTTCAGGAACCGCTCTGCTGGCGGTGTCATGTTCTCGAAAGTGTAACTGATGACGCGCTGTTTCTCTGTCATCACCTGAGGACGCGACGGATGCAGGATGGTCGGACGGAACGTATCGTCAATACCGATGAGCTGCTTCAAGGCGATGATATCGTCCCAATGGCGCATAGCCTCCTCCTCACCGCGTCGGATAAGCGTGTCGATGGCAGCATGCGAAAAACTGGCCGAACCGTATCCCCTTGTGTCCACTTGTAGATGCAGATCGGTGATATTAAGGTTCTCCTCAAGTTTGTTCTTACAGTTCACGTCGATAATTTGGCTCAAGATACTCATCGTGCGGCCTAAGTCCTCCGACACTTTCGGCGCACCCTGCACGGTGACGCCAATGATGATGTCGGCACCCATCTCACGGGCGATGTCGGCTGGATAGTTGTTCTTCAAGCCACCATCAACCAATACCATATCACCTATTCTAACCGGCGAGAAAGCAGCTGGAATGGACATAGACGCACGCATGGCCTGCGGCAGCCGTCCGCTGTGGAAGTCAACCTCGCTGTTGTCAATGATGTTCGTAGCCACGCATGCAAAAGGAATCTTCAGGTCTCGTGTGAAATCGAGCGAGTCGGCATACCCCACGCATAACTGTTGGAACAGCTCGGCCAGGTTCTTACCCTTGATTATACCACCAGCCTGCATATCACGTTTGCCTATGGTCAAACCCGTCGAGAACAGATAAGTGTTTTGCTTCTTGCGGTCACTTAGACTCTGGTGGCTCATGTCTTCCTTGTCAGTGATGACATAGCTCCAATCCTGAGCCCTTGCCATCGAGTCAAGCGAATGTGAGTTGTAGCCTATGGCGTAGAGGCCTCCGATGATGCTACCCATTGATGTACCTGTAACGATATCGACAGGAATGCCTGCCCGTTCAAGCACCTTCAGCACTCCAATGTGAGCCATACCCTTAGCACCGCCTCCACTGAGTACTACAGCCACCTTTTTCCTGTTGACTACTACCGTGCTGTCCGTCTGTGCATTTACAATACTACTTATAACTACAGCCAATATGGTTAACAATAGACACTTCTTCATTTTCCTTTTTGTTGAATTGTGAGTCTGAAACTACAATGTGAAGAACTTCAAGCCGATGGATAGTCCGAGAATATCCTTCAACTTGACTTCGCTACTCTGGAACATTGAACGGATATAGAGGTCGCAGGTTCCCACCTCGTAGAACAGCGACATACGACTATGTCTTTTGCGCTTGTTCTCTGGAATCTTGAACGTGATGCGCTGACCGATAGCAAGATTAAGTCGGAACTTGGTGGACATGAACTCATAGTACTTATCGGGATACCGACCAGGCTGACTCTTCCAAAACTCTGAACCATAAACGGTATTGAGGTAAAGACTGGTGGTCAGCGGCTCGAAATACCATCGTTGCTTGGGAACCCTGGCCGAGATGGACGAAAGGTCTATATCCCAAGGTATGTAGTTTCCCTTCACAGTCGTTGTAAACTTACCGCGAGAGGAGTCGTGTTTGGGAATGTAACCAAAAAGCAAGTCGGTTTCCCATTGTCTGCGTTTGCCATAGCTCCAGCCAATGCCCGCCGAGAGTACCCCCATGTTGCCGGCATTCTGAACAACGAAATGGGTCGGGATGAGCGACAGCCAAGCATTCTGCTTGCGCTGCATACGCTGATCATAGGCACTCTGTCGTATATCGATGCTATCGTCGGCCATCACGTTAATGGCGAAAAGCAGCATAGCAGTATTAAAAATCAATCTTTTCAACATCATAGCCGGTAGGTGTTATGGTGAATATTCTGTAGTTGCGGTGCTGGGCACAGTCAATGCCATAGAACATCAGACCATCATTATACAGATCCGAGACTTTATCTCTGTGGTTGTGTCCATAAACGCAGCATATCAGGCCGGGAAAGAAGTCGAGATAGCGACGGAAGGCCTTGCACACGTTATTGTTGAACTGGTCGCTATAAGGAGCTGAATGCATCAAGATGATGGTGCGGTCGAACTTCTCAACATCCTTCACCATCTCTTCCTCCATATAGTCAAAGTCGGGAATGGCCGCCAGATAGTCGTACTCCGTGGCATTGGTGTTGATACACAAGAACTTCACCCGTCCGGCTATGAACGAAAAATTCATTTTGCCATACATCACCTCGTATGTCTGGTCGCCTGTGCCAAGAAAGTCGTGGTTGCCTATGAGAGCCACGAAGGGACAGTTAAGGTTCATCAAGATATCACGACTCCATTCGAACTCTTTGCATGTACCCGTGTCAGTCAGGTCACCACAGTGTATAACGAAATCAACATTCCTACTGTTCACATCAGCAATCTGATCGCGGGCATCAGAAAGCCACAGATGGGTATCACTGATAACAGCTACGCGAAGAGTCGTCTTATTGGCAAACTGACTTTCAATCTTGGCCATCTGCTTCGCATTGATACCCGTTTCACCATTCACATTAACATCGTATGGATGTATATCAAACACATCTCCACACGATGAGAGCAGGAGGATGGTCATGCCTAATAGTAGTATCTTCTTCATATCCTTATCTTTAAGTAGGTGTTCAAAATTATTTTACTATATCCAGCATTGTAGGTGCTTTCATGTCTTTGTTTGCTCTTTGGCGCATCTTTCTCTTTTATCCTCAGTCACAGAGTCCACTCTGCTCCTTCGGAGAAAAGAAAAATCTGCATCCAAATAGCTGAACAAATACATAAAACTAATTGTGAACACCTACTTAATTCATTTTCTGACATTCTATTCCATTACTTCATAACGTCACCATGCAAACGCACAATATAGCCTCCCATTGCGGAATGCCATTTTTCTCTCTTGGGTCAAAGTATTGATTTTCTCACCAGCTCGTGCAATTATTAATGGAATAATCAAAATTATAATAGTCTTTCACGCACAAAGATACATACTTTAATAAACAACCACGCGATGTTGCGCAAAAAGTTAAAATAGTGATACTATTTTTCCTTTTGCACAGCCATCTCAAGTCTATAATGTATTCAGTAAACACTAAATTAAAGTTTGGTTCGGTCGATACCAATACTTAACCAAGTATTGTTTACCAAGAACGATTAAATATTACTTCATAGGTCTTGTCAATGTCGTAGAACGTGATGTCGCAATGTATGCTTGATGTCACTTTGTCCTTCAACTCCATACGGAAGAACTTCTTTCCATCGCTGTCGGTGGTTTCAACGATGTTTTCCTTTTGGTCAATAGTGAAGGTGCCAGTCTTTTTGACTTCGGTGGCATCGTCTTTCTCGCCATCCTTATAGAAGAAACGGGTGGCCTCGAAAGTACGTCCATCGGCTTTTAGTTTCATGTCCATCCAAAACACGCCGAAAGTCCATTCTCCATTGACCATAATTCGGTCAATCGACCATCGGCTGTCCAGCATATTGCGCATCTCCCAAGTTGCCCAGTCTTCACCGTCTTCGGCATCTGAGCAACTCGTAAGACTCATACACATTGCAGTCATCATGGCGACTGCGGCAATTACCATAATCTTTTTCATTATTTACAATTATTAGTGATGCATCTAGTTCAGAATTGGTCGTTCAAATCATGGTGCCGTCCTCTTTCTTTTTTCTCTCTTTCCAGTATTGCTATTCTAAATCAATTTCAAAGATACTAGACAGGAAGCCAGTGAAGCATTCCTCATTGGGTTCTTGCTGGTTCACTTTCAGCCAGCGGCTCCAGCCTGTCAACTGTTCGAATCGCAACTGACCATAGGTGGCATCAAGCGTAGAATCCCAAGTCGCAATGACAGGATCCATACCGGTTATAAGATACTCCAATTTACCATCTGAATAGAATACGGCTTTCCCCATATAATCAAAGACTGAATAATGCCCATTACAGCCTAGCAGTACACTCAAATCTACGGCTGTCTCGTTCTCCTCAAGCCACTGGCAGGACTGCTGATACACAATTATCTTATCATAGGCTGCCGCAAACGAACTGACGAAGGACTGATTGAACACATCGGGTATTGTCAGACAGAGACTCTCCATATAGTAAATCAGGTCGTAATAAGGCAGATCCTCACACACTTTGTAAGTATTTTCGGTGCAGTAGTCAATTTTTAATTTCACCTGTTCGTCGCCGCTCTGGTAGGCATCAACCAGTTTGTCGGTGAACGTGCGAAGTCCTGTTCCCACTGCGTCAAGTTCGGCGGTGCGGATAACGCTCATGTCGAAAAGTTCATGTTCTTCATCTTCATCCCCGTCATCCAAGTCTTTCTTGAGAACACTCCTGTAAATTTTCTTGAAGGCGTCATCATCGTCATCTTCCAACTCCCCTTCGGCTGTTCCTTGTTCCCATCCGTCAACAGTGGCCTTGGCAAAAGTACTCAGAGCTTTTTCAAGGTCGTTAGGATTCTGACTGAGAGCATTAATCAGTGAGATGTAGTCTCCACCCAATCCAGGCACAAGGAATGTGGAACCTACGTAATAGTCAGTGAGCGGGGCTAGTTCAAACAGATACTCAGCCGAGTTCATCAGGCAGGCATCGAGATAGACGGCTGCCGGACGCACCTTGGCAGCACTGATAGCTTGGGCGAGACTCTTCACGTTGAAATGAGTGTCATTGCCGTCATCATAGATGACACCTCGTGACTGGGCTGTTACTTGTGGTATGTCATCGTCGGGACAGTAGCCGCCGCCGTGATCGGAGAGTACGAGAATGTATTTCTTGGCAGGTTTGACCTTGGCTGCCCAATTGATGAAGTTAGTCAACGAGTCAGGATTGGCGATATCGGCATTGTCCTTGCCGTAGAATGAGTCCATGTTCACCATCGTTGGTGCTTCGTCCTCATCGTCGTCAATTTCTTCGTCACTGACAGTTCCTTCCATCCTGTTTACGACGAAACGCATCGTCTTGGAGGCAAAGGGATAATACGTTTTGAACGCTTCAAGATCCCTAACCATTTCAGGGTCGTTTGGGTCTATCTGCTCCGCCAAATCCTCATATAAATCCTCCATGCCTTTCAGAGTAGAGAATTTATACTGGACACATATATTCACATTCTTGTATGCCTCTTCTTCAGCGAAGGAGAAGTCCATAATGTTTTGAATCAATAGCATATCGAGGTTGCCGCCGCCATGACCATAATAGATAATGGTGTAATCGGCCAACTCTTCTGACTGTTGGGATGTATCAGGGCTAACGGAGTTGTCATCGCGGTCAGCACAAGCCGTGAAGGTCACAGCCATGACAATTGTAAAAAGAATCTTTTTCATATTTACTTACGATGTTGTTTAGGATGAAGTTTAATATCACATTTGAAGTTTGTTCGGAGTTCCTTAACCACGGATTTCGAGAGGTAGGCACGACCCTGACGCTTGCCCTCGGGAAAGAGGAACTGCAGGCGCTTGCCACCGAGCGTCTTCCTCACCACAGTGCAGGTGGTCGTGACAGGCTCACCAAGTTTAACCCCACTAGTGGAAGCGCGCCCCAGAAACTCGACTGTGGTATTTATATCTTTGTCGTAGAGGTCGAGGATGGCACCAATAGTGGTCAGAGCTTCGTCGGTAGTGCCACCAAGGCAGATGGTGACCTCATGGATGCTTTGCACCTCCATGCCGAGGATTTCGTCGGCACCAAGGAAGTCGGTAACACGACCTAAACTGAGGTAGTAGCTGAAAGAGTCGTCGGCCTCGGAGTCTTTATACGTGAAGATGCTGTACTCACCGTTGTCAGTCTCGGCCTCAGCCACCTCCACCCGCATACCAACGGGTTGGGTCTGGGCATGCGCAGGAAGTGAAGTATGGATTAGCAGGAAGACGACCGCGAGAAGTGACATCACGTCAAGAATTGCAGAGCGGCTGAGTCCCTGACTCACGCTATAATCAACAAGCTTCTGGTTGCGGCGCACCTCGCGGACAATACTGTCATCCTTCAATTTCAAGCCGCGTTCCTGACGGTAGGAATGCCAGAGTAATAGGGGAATCACCACGACGAACACTGCTACAGCTATAGTCATAATAATGATCAATGTGGGTGTTTGCATAATGTTTTGCGTATTCCAGTTTTTAATAGCGCAAAGATACATATTTTAATAAACAGCCACGCGATATTGCGCAAAAAGTTAATAAATGATGATATAATTCTAGCATCATTTAGCAGTATCTGGAAAAAACACATCTTTGTGCCATCATTTCACAAAGCACTACCAGCGCATCAACGTCGTAACGAGATAACTAAAACGACGTTATAACATACGTTATAACGAGATAACCGAACAATAGTCCACAAGACTAACATTTCGGAAGTGATGGAGGCTGTGTCAAAATGCATGACGCAGCCTCATTAATACTGCCGAGGAAGCATCCGCTATCTGCTGAGATATCAACAATTATCTGCCGAGGAAACAACAGTTTCCTGCTGAGATATCAACAACTACCTGCCGAGGAAACTCCCCCACCCTGCCCTGTAATCAACATATAATAATCAGAAAATAAATATATCAAATATATAAATGACTAGAATTTCATAACCTAATTCAATATTTTTCTAATAATCAATATATTATATGGTGAGAATAATGGTGGAGTTAGGTGAAATAATTAAGTAGAAATAATAGAATTTGTACAAATGTTGACATTATAATGAAAAAATGTATGACAATATTTGCACAGATAAAAACAATTATATACTTTTGCCGAAGAGAAGAGAAGAGTAAGGACAATTAATTTGAAAGGCGATGCAATGCAGTTTGATTAGCAGAGCATTGAGGAGCAAGACCGTGAAGGTCCAACCGGCCAGTCTTGACGAGCTTTGTGAGCTGTTCAAGACAAGCGAGGGGCGCACCGCCACAGTGAAACTGTTCAGGGAAAATCTTCCCGACTGTTCACCAGGCAGAGCGCCCCTCTTTGTTGACCATCTGCCTCTGGTGATGCCAGGTTACCGAATGGAACGCAGAAGGCCTAAACAGCCGAAAGTATCCTTGATGTCAATAGACACCAACAAGTCGTACAATGCAGTCTATCAAGGACTGGCCTTGCTGCGCGTCAGGGGCGTGGCAAGCGAGTCGATGTTGTCTCAGCTCAAAGACGAGGCCATGACTATTCCATCAACAGTACTGGCCATAACGGGCAGCAGCAACACATCGCTCAAAATCATCGTAGCTGGTACACTCGGCGACGGCTCACTACCCACAGAACCTGATACTGTGGAGAGGTTCCATCAGGCACTGGCAGAACGAGCCTCGAAGCTCTACACCGCCCTGCTATCTGTGGAGCTGGAGAACAAGCCCTGCACACCTCTCGACGTGATGCGCTGGACCTATGACCCCGATCTGAGATACCGTCCTCAAGCCACACCCCTGGTCATCAGTCAGATTGAATACCATACAGGACACACTACTGAGACTGTCCGCCACACCGTTTATGCAGGGACAGAACCTTCTCTTGAAAATTGCAGTATGTACACCCGTCGCTACTCTACAGCCATACAACAAGTGAGACAAACACTGATGCAACAAAGCGACGAGGTGACCGATGAGGATATGCTGGGGCTGGTGGCCAAGGAGTGTGTAAAGCTGGACATCCCAGAAGAGGAAGCCGTGCACCAGAGCACGGAGAAATGGCGATGGCAACAGCTGTCACGCGTACATATCCGCGCCATCGTGGAGAGCGTCTATGCCGAGTCCAAGCCTATACGCCAGCATAAGAAAAGTTCCATGCAGGACTTGACACTGCGCCTGCAACAGTTCATGACATCCCGCTATGACCTCCGCTTCAACGAACTGACCAACGGAGTGGAATACAGGCCAAACAGGGCAGCAGCCTTCCATTTCCAGCCCGTGGACAACCGCGTGGCTAACACTATGATACAGGAAGCTAACGAGGCAGGTCTGGAAATTATGGACCGCGACATGAAACGCTACCTAGGCTCCACACGCATACGCGACTACAACGCCGCCAAGGCATACCTGTGGGCACACAACGACGACTGGGACGGTGTCACTGACCATATAGGTGCGTTGGCAAGACGTGTGCCTACCAGCAATCAGAACTGGCCCGACTGGTTCCACACATGGTTTCTGGGAATGGTGGCCCAGTGGCTCAACTGGGACCGCAACCACGGTAATGCCATAGTACCATTGCTTATCGGACCTCAAGGCTGCGGCAAGAGCACATTCGGACAGTTGCTGCTGCCTCGCGAACTACGCTCCGAAGGCTATCGCGAACTGGTAAACTTCGGCAACAAGGACGACGTACAACGCTCACTCACATCCTCGTTGCTCATCAACCTCGATGAGTTCAACCAGATTAGCGACAAACTGCAGCAAGGTTTTCTCAAGAACCTTGTACAGAAAACAAGCTTCAAAGGGCGACGTCCATACGGTTCAGTACAGGTGGAACTGCCACGCCGCGCCTCATTCATCGCCACCAGCAACTTCGCCGACGTACTCAATGACCCGTCAGGCTCACGGCGTTTCTTAGTGGCCATGATAGAAGGTTCGGATATGATAGACACCACCACACCCATCTCCTACGGTCCGCTCTACTCGCAGGCATACCGAGAGCTGAAATCAGGCCGTCCCTACTTCTTCTCGCCCAACGAGCAGGCTCAGATGGAGGCATACAACGCCTCCTGCGCCGACACTCCACCCGAGACGCTGCACTTCAACGAGGTTTTCCGCCCCGTGACCACGTTGACCGACAGCACCCTGCGCCTGACACTATCCCAGATAATAATGGAGATAACACGCCAGACCAAATACCACTACGACAATGCCGCACGCATCCGTCTGGCTCGTCATCTAGCTAGCGAGGTCCGCAAGCTGCGGCTACGTAAGACCATGTCGGCCGGCTATTCCGTCTTTTTCCTTGAAAGGATCAAGTAGGATACCTTATTCCCAATAAGTGAGCTGGCGGATAACGGTCTTGCCGTCGGCCTTGCACTTTGTCCAGTTGCCCTTCTCGTCAAACTCAGAGTACTCTATACGTGTTGATGTGTTTCCCTGCGTAGCCGACTTGTTGATGCGCTTGGTGATGTTACCTTCGTCATCCCTTTCAAAGGTACAATCATAATCACAGAACGCACCTCTATATTCGATTTTCAAGACCTGTCCTTGCTCGTCATAAGTATAGGTGTAGCTCTCTGTCTCTGGATACTCGGGGTAGTCATACACCACTTCCCACGAGTACTTCGTAATTTGCCCTTCATCGTTTCTCTCCAAATTGGGAGTCTCACCATTTATTTGACATATTAAGCCATCCTCATCAAACTCTACGTTGTTGCCAATCACATCCCAATACTCTCCTGAGATTGAGAAGCTCTTCACCTTACCCTTCAGGTCCAGCATCAAATAGTCGGGGCTTACAGCCTCAACAACCTCAGTGTCCTCTTCCAAGGCCAAGCTATCGGCATCTTCTGCCTCGCCCTTAGTCTTATTACCACCGCATGACATAACAAGTGCGGCACCACAGATGGTCAAAAACAAAACAGTCTTTTTCATACGAGTAAATAATTTAAAGTAATAATCAGGATATATCTAATGCGTTTAGTTACTCCACTGCATACTAAAAGCCAACTCCAATTGCTTTTCCTGTCGTTTCCTTATATAATGTAGGGATGAGGAATTCTGATGATGCTGCGTCGTGGCAATAGTTTCGTAGAGAATACTGACGTGCCTGTTTACAGCATCAAAGTCCTTCTTATCGTAACTTTGGATTAGTTGATTTTCCGACGCCAGATCCATTGCCATGAAATCTGGCACCTTCAGCTTACGAAGATACTGGCTTTGCCATCTAGGGAAGCCACCATTCATATTATTGGTAATACTACCTATCTGCTGACGAATGATGTCCGACATCAAGATAGCACTCAGAATCTTCAACTTGCGGACACTATGTCCTGTGACATAGTAAAGATTATGAAGCGGATAGAACTGGCCCTCATCCACAAAGATATAACGATTGCCAGACATGTCTGGTAACAGGATTTTCGCTTCTCTCCTCAGTTGGGGATTGATACGGTCTATCGTTTTATACCACTTTAATGAATTCTTTCTAGCAACATGTCTGTCGGAAAGTCGTTCCTTGTGACTCTCGAGATAGCGGGCAGCCTTAGGATAGTGGGAAAGACCAATGAGTTCACCGCTTGGGGTATATGGGTTCAGCAAATATTCATGATGCCAACTCATTGTGTCACCTCGCAAGTCCTTGGCATTTAGAGCTGGCAGAAGTAGTTCGGGTTCCACAAGTTCTGGCAATTCAGAAGATATAAAAACACTGTCTGCACCTGTAGCTACTCCAATACCAATCTTGAAACCAAGTTCCTCAATAGTGTAAAGCTGAATGTGGTCTGCAGACATAAAGGCACCCGTCCAATCGTCATCGCTAGGTGTGGTTCTTTCAGAAGTCGTTAAGCTTGTCAATTCTGCCACCCTTTCCACTTCAGCATATCCGAAGGTAGGACTGGCCGTATTATTGGAAATCAAAGTAATGGCTGGATAAGCCAGCACATCTTCCTTAAAGGCATCAGCACGTTCCAGATTGAGAATAGTTTCCAGTCGGAAACATCTGGCAACGAGTCTGCGGAGTTTTCTGCCATACTCATTTTTCAGCCATCTGTTGGCACAGATAAAACAATGTCTACCTCTCGGTTTGAGTAGTCTCAGCGTCTTCTCAAAGAATGGTATATAGAGATCAGCGCGATAGTGGAACGTTGTGAAAGTCTTCTTGATATAGTCAAGCTGCTCAGCAGGGATATTCTCGTATCTTACATACGGCGGATTGCCTACCACAAAATCAACCTCAGGCACTCGGGCTGACAGAAAATCGCCTACGCAGACATGAGAATCTGTCGGGTTAAGTCCCATGTCTGAGAGCCGCTGATTGCATCGCTGTATCTTTTCCTCTACGATATCGTACCCATAGACGCAATTTAAAAAAGCAGCCTGTGCATCAAAAACGAATTGACGGGCTGAGTCCATCAGTCGGCGAGCTATTTCAACGATAAACTCACCTTCCCCGCACGATGGTTCAAGTATTATAGTGTTCGAAAGATCTTTATCAGCAGTATAGCCTATCAAGTCAAGCATATACCTGACCACCTCTGGAGCCGTTGGGACATCACCGTGTCCACCTCCGCTTGTTCGTTCTCCGTATAGGCAATTACTTGAATTCATCTTTAACGCCATTAAGGTATCCGGAGAAAGAATTGATAAAGCTCTGAATAGAAATGTCAGCAGACAAGTCACCGTATGTATTGGCATCGCTGGTCCATAGTAGTGCAGCGGATGTGTAGTGCCGTTCAAGAACAAGCTTCTGACAAAGAATGCGATATCTGTCAAGATAACTGGCTTGATTAAACTCTGAGCGAACAGGGAAGTGAGGTTCGTAATTTTGGACTGGGCGTTCAGAAGCTTTGTCGCGTCCCACCATCATAAGCCATCCAATCCATGGAGCCTGCTGATTAGGGAATTGGCCCTCACGGAAAGCCGTCCACAAGTCAATGGCAGAGCCTATTGCCTCTTCCGTTCTGTTGTTGAAGTTGTTGCCGTATGAGCCGACTTGTGATTTCAGCTCTATAGCAGCAATTAACTTCCCATTGGGTGCAATAATCAGCATATCCCAATCTTTGGATGAGCGAAAATATCCAGGCAGATAGTTCTTATCCGTGATGATGTATTTTGCAGGCACACCAGCATCTATAGCAACCTTCTTAAGCAGATCAATGAAACCATCCATCTGTTTTCCACCAACAACTGCACCACGATTCGATGCATCGCCACTATCTTTCAGCTGGCGTTTCTTGGTGTTCCAGAAGAATTTGACTGCTTTAGAAACACGACTAGTGTAATCCTTGCCGTTTGCAACTATTTTTTTCTCTGACATAATGAGTTGTATTAATAGCTGTTGCAAAAATACGAATAAAAGCTGAATGAAGGTGTTTTCTTCATGCAATAATGCTTCGAATAGCGACTTCGGGCGAGCCGCCAGTACTCACATATTGAAACAATAGACTATTGACAGTTATTCATTCTGTGGCACAAAATCAGTTGAAGAACTATCCCGCCGGAACTGCTCCATGTCCTCATCGGTGATGTTCATCAGAGTCTTGTTAACATCACTAAAATATGTCCATTGCTTTATTAAGCCAGCATAGAACATCATCCGGTTATCATAGTTGCGGATATACTTGAGAGTACGTGGCGATTGCAACTGCTCACGAAGAAAAGCGATGTAGTTTTGCTTCTTATAAAGAATGTCAGAGGTGGTGAGAAGCTCATAGCTCTCAGACATATCTACGGGCTTACGCCAGTAATAGAAAGACGAGATGGCATTGGTGAGCATACTCCTCGACTTGTAGAACTCATCAACATTGCGTATGAAGGACATATCGTTCAAATTCATCCAAGCATCCTGATTGCTTTGGAAAACCTTCTCGCCTGACTGACTGAACTGGAGTTCCGAACTGATATAACTGCCATCCACTAGATAGTTGAACACCATGACCAGAGTGTCTATAGCCATGCTGTCTATATCCGACAAGTTATCCTTAACATACGATGTGACCTCATAGCGGTTCGCTTCCTCTTCCCGAATACGACAAAGAATCTCAAGACTCTTGTCGATATCGTCTATCACCATCATAGCAGTAATACGTTGCGCTTGCGCATTATGGTTGTTCTCAACAAGCTTGCTAACAACAAAAGTGAGACCCACACCAATAGCAGTGCCTAACACACTTGTAAGGAAACCCATCCACCAGTCATGTGCGGAAAAAGAGGATGGTTGAGGAGAGGTCTGAGGAGAATACTGAGGTGTTGGCTGAGGAGATTTATCCTTTGTTGACTTTCGTGTTCGTTTCATTACAAATATATAAGGTAGGTTCTATTAATTCCCACCGATAATAGATTAATAAATATGACTAACATCGTTTTGCCCTCTTTTCGCTCCTTTTTGACGCATAACGTCAGCATCTTCGGTCACATAGCCCGCTATGCTCCCTCATCAGCTGCCATCCTGTATTCAAAAAATAGCTTCAAATAGGACAAATCGAATTAATAGAACCCACCTTAAGAAAACCAACGGCGAGCCCGCTGCTGATAACGTCTCGCCGTAGATTAGGAAATATCAAGATTCCAAACCCTTATTTCTTGAGGGGTATCTCATCAATGCGAGCCTGATGACGTCCTCCAGCAAACTCGGTGCTGAAGAACTCGTCGAGGCACTGGCGGCACACATCTTCGCTGATGAAGCGACCAGGGAACACAATGACATTGGCATTGTTGTGTTCGCGGATGAGGTGAGCAATCTCTGGCTGCCATACAAGACCAGCACGTATGCCCTGATGCTTGTTCAAGGTCATGGAGATACCTTCACCTGAACCGCACATGGCAATACCTGGATATACCTCGCCTTTCTCTATGCCCTCAGCCAGAGCGTGACCATAGGTTGCATAATTGCAGGACTCCTCGGTATAAGTGCCATAGTCCTTATATTCATAGCCCTTCTCCTCAAGATACTTCTTGACGAACTGCTTCAGAGGAAAAGCTGCGTGGTCGGAAGCGAGACCAACTACTTTAACGTCCATAATTTATAATGGGAAATGGGGAATGGAAAATTGACAATGGACAATTAATAATGGACAATTGGAAGAGCGTTCCGCCGTTAACGAACCAGATGCCCCTGTCAATCATACATTATCAATTATACATTGTCCATTGTCCATTGTCAATTGTCATTTAAAACAGTGCCTTCACCTGCTTGTAAACATTCTCGGCGGTGAAGCCCAGCTTCTCGTCTAGCACCTTGTAAGGAGCGGAGAAGCCGAAGCTCTCAAGACCCCATACAGTGCCGTCGGCACCTACCAAGCCCTGAAGGTTGACAGGCAGACCAGCTGTGAGGCCGAACTTCTTCACGCCGTGAGGCAGGATAGCTTTTTTATAATCGCAGCTCTGGCTCATGAACAAGCCTTCGGATGGAACGCTGACTACGCGAACCTTGATGCCGTCCTTGCGGAGCAGTTCTGTACCAGCCACGAGGGTTGAAACCTCCGAACCACTGGCAAGCAGGATGACATCGGGGTTCTCGTCGGAACCAGCCACGATGTAGGCACCCTTGGCAGCCTGACTGTAGTCGTTGCCTGCAGGCAGGTCGGCAATGTTCTGACGGCTGAGGATGAGAGCTGTGGGAGAGTCGGTGTTCTCCATAGCCAAACGCCAGGCAGCTGTTGTCTCTTGAGCATCGGCTGGACGCAGCACGAGTGTGGAGTTCTTGCCGTGGTGGTTCTTCAGCTTCTCCATCAGGCGGATCTGTGCCTCCTGCTCAACAGGCTCGTGGGTAGGACCGTCCTCGCCCACACGGAAGGCATCGTGAGTCCAGATGAACTTCACAGGCAGCTCCATCAAAGCTGCCATGCGTACAGCAGGTTTCATATAGTCGGAGAATACGAAGAATGTGCCACATGCAGGGATGACACCACCGTGGAGAGCCATACCTATGCAGCAGCAAGCCATAGTCAGCTCGGCCACACCTGCCTGGAAGAATGCACCGCTGAAGTCGCCAGCCTGCAAGGCGTGGGTCTTCTTGAGGAAGCCATCGGTCTTATCGGAGTTGGAGAGGTCGGCACTAGCACAAATCATGTTAGGAACCTGTTCAGCCAGAACACTCAGGACAGCAGCTGAAGCGTTGCGGGTAGCATCGCCAGCCTTCTGCTGAACCTTGCTCCAGTCAACCTTAGGAGCCTTTCCGCTGAACCACTCATCCTGGGCAGCAGCCTTCTCTGGGTTGGCAGCAGCCCACTGAGCCTCCTCGGCCTTGCGCTCTGCCACGATAGCCTTCAGCTCCTCAGCACGACGGGCATAAAGCTCCTTGACGTCGTCAAAGATAACGAATGGATTCTCTGCATCGCCACCGAGGTTAGCAACGGTCTTCTTGTAAGCTTCGCCACCGAGAGGTGCGCCGTGGGTCTTGCAGTTGCGCTCGTAGCTGGAGCCGTCCTCTTTCAAGGCACCCTTACCCATGATACACTTACCGATTATGAGTGAAGGCTTGCCCTGAACGGCCTTAGCAGCCTCGATAGCCTTGCGGATCTGTGCTGCATCGTTACCATTGATTTCAAACACCTCCCAACCGAGAGCACGATACTTGGCAGCAGTGTCCTCGTTCATCACCTCACGGGTCTCTGTGGAGAGCTGGATATCGTTGGAGTCGTAGAACATCACAACGTTGTCCAGACCCAGAGTTCCGGCTATGCGAGCTGCGCCCTGAGAGATTTCCTCCTGAACGCCGCCGTCAGATATGTAGATATAGATGGTTTCCTTCTCGAAAGTTGGGTTGCCCGTGTGAGCAGCGAGGAACTTGGCAGCGATGGCAGCACCGATACCGAAGGTGTGGCCCTGACCGAGAGGACCGCTGGTGTTCTCAATACCACGCTTGGGGTCGGCCTCGGGGTGACCAGGTGTGGGTGAACCCCACTGACGCAGCTGCTGCAGTTCATCGAGGCTGAACTTGCCGATGAGAGCCAGCTGGCTATAGAGCATAGGAGCCATGTGGCCTGGGTCGAGGAAGAAGCGGTCGCGACCTACCCATGTTGGGTCGGCGGGATCGTAGTTGAGGTACTCGCTGTAGAGTACATTAATGAAGTCAGCTCCACCCATAGCACCGCCAGGGTGACCACTCTTAGCTTTCTCTACCATAGAAGCAGCCAGAATACGGATATTGTCGGCTGCATGGTTCAGTACTTTGATGTCGTTCATGTTAAATATTAATTGTGAATTTGGTTTCAACGTGCAAACTTAAACAATCTTTATGATACAACAAGTAAGAAAAGCATAATTTTTATTTGAGCATCTCACGAACAGCCTGTTCAAGTTGGATATCCTTGCCGTACAAGATATCCTGCGGCAAGATTGGGACAAGGATGTCAGGGTTCAGCAGCTGGTTCTCCAGATAGTGTCCACGCCGGTCTTGCGCTCCCACCTCTGGAATGCCAAACACTATGTCGCCAATGTTCTCCCACCACACTGCTGTCATGGTTCCAGCCACAGGCGTACCAATCAGCTTGCCTATGCCACGCTCCTTATAGACCCAGGGTGTGCCATGGGCGTTGCTGTAGTTGTCCTCGCAGACGAGCATACATGAGGGCTTGGTCCAACGGTTGTAGGGGTCTGTGCCGATGTACTGTCCTCGTGGAGTGAACTTCATGGTTGGAACACCTGTAAGCAGCTCGCACACATCGTTATGAAGCCAGCCACCGCCATTGTGACGCGTGTCAACAATAACAGCCCTACGATTACGGTTCTTGTCGGACAGTAGGTTCTTGTACAGTTCATGGAAGGAGGCTCCGTCCATTGCCTCAATATGCACGTATGCCAGCTTGCCTTTTGAAAGGCTATCTACAAGATGTTCGTTGCGTTCCACCCAGCGACGGTAGAGTTGTCCAGCCGACGAGGCTGAGAGCCTAACAGAGAAATCCTGGGTCTGACCTGAAGCTGATTTGAGGGTGAGCCGCGTGCTTCGTCCCACCTTGCCGGCAAGCATAGGATAGTAGTCCTTGCCAGCTTCTATCTCCTGTCCATCTATATGGGTGATGATGCTTCCAGCACCAAAGTTCTTCTGCGAGGAGAGACGGACGGTCAGGGGCGTGCCGTCGATGAGTTCTTCAATCCGCAAGCCGTTACCCTCGTAACTATCATCAATGAACACGCCCAGGTCGGCAGTACCCCAGGCACCTCCACCGCCCCTATACATGCAACCTGTGTGACTCACATTAAGTTCGCCCAGCAGCTCAGATGCCATCTCTGCGAAGTCGCGATTGTTGCTAATATGGGGCAGGAAACGCTCATAGCGTGAATGCAGAGCCGTCCAGTCGGCACCGTTCATACCGGGGTCGTAGAGCTTCTCCTTGGTCTGCTGCCAGATATGTTCATAGAGGTAAGCCCTGGTTGCAGCTGGGTGCACTATCTGGAAGCACTCGAAGTTGACGAACTCCAGACGTCCACTCTCTAAGGTCAGCTTGCGGATGGAGCCACTTGGGAAATAGGCTGTTTTGCCATCCTTTGTAACGTCAAAATAATATGCGCTGACACCTGCTGCCTTCATTGTCGTACTGCCATCCTCAAGGTCAACCATCCACAGAGCAGAGCCGCTGACATTGCTACCCACATAGTAGAGTTTTGTGGCATCGCTATTCAGCAGGGCGTCACCCGAACTGTTACTGGTTGTGGTGAGACGCACGGTGCGGAGGTCGAGGTTATGCAGGTCAAACTCAGGGTTGGCGTTTCTGATACTGTCCTCACGAGCCTGTATGGAGTCCAGTTTGGCTATCTCCTCCTTACTCTTGCCTTCACGTCCTTTGCGTTCTTTTTCCTTCCGAGCTTTCTCTGCAGCGTCTGCCTGTTCGCGTTCCTCCTTGTTCATACGGAAACGCTCGTAAGAATCCTGAGTCAAGAAGGTGATATACACATCATACTCTGCGCCCCACGAGCCGTGGCTGCGGTAGCCAGCCCTGTCACTACGGAAGATGAACGCCTTGCCGTCCAGCACCCAGCGGGGACTACCTTCTTGATAACCGCTATTGGTGAGGTTCTGCAACGGCTGCTTGCCGTCGGCTGAAACAAGTGCGATGTCGCAATTGTTCCATCCCCCGACCCCGATATACTCAGTCAGGAGCCATTTGGAGTTAGGACTCCACGCAAAAGAGATGTCGCCATCGCGATAGGAATACTGGAACTGGCCATCCATCACCGATGTTATACGTTTCGTTTTCAAATCCATCACACACAACTCTGTGCGTCCACGCAGGAATGCCACCTTATTTCCGTCAGGACTCACCAGAGGCTGGAAACACGTCTGCTCTAGGTCAGTGAGCAGTTCCTCCTTAATCTCCGTGGCGTAAGCGAACTGCTTCTCATCCTCGTTGACAATGGTACAACGGTAGATTCCCCACCGTCCATTACGCTCAGAGTCGTAGATCACGGTGCGTCCATCCTCGGCAAAGGAGAGGTCGCGTTCTCGTTCCGGGGTGTTGGTAAGCTGACGTGTGGTCTTATAGTCGAGAGATGTCACAAACACATCATCGTTAGCGATAAAAGCTATTTCCTTGTCCTTCGGAGAATGGCTCACAGCTGTAACGCCACCGTTAAGCAGACGCTGCACCTCATCGCGGTCGTTGCCGTCCCGAACCAAGCTGATGCGCACTTTCTTAGGTGATGACGAGCCAGCCTTGATGGTGTAGAGTTCTCCATCGAAGGAGAAGCACAGGGTGCCATCGTCGGCAGCGGTCAGATAACGTACAGGTGCTCCACGGAAATCAGTGAGCTGGCGAGTCTTGGCCGAACCATCCATTGAGAGGGAGAACACATTCATGTCACCTTTAGCCTCAGAGAGATAGTAGAGAGTCTTGCTGCGAGCAACATAGACAGGGTTGCGGTTCTCGGCTGAAGTCTGGGTGAGCTGTGTGAAGGTGGTTGCTCCGTTCCACATCCAGAGGTCACGCGTGATGCCGCTGGTATGATGCTTACGCCACTGGTTCTCATATCCCTTGATGGCATCATAGATGAATGAGCCGTCAGGACCTATTGTGACATTACCAGCAGATATGTCACTCACCTTAACTGGACGACAGCCAGCCTGAGTCTTTACCTTATATAAATGTGGATATGTGCCAGATGGGAACTGCATGTCGTCTGGAGTAGGAATGCCCGCAGCACTAAAAAGCAACTCGTTCTCAGAAAGGAACACCAATGGAAGCTCTGTGGCTGAATGTGTGGTTAGGCGAGTGATATCCTCACCATTGGCCGACATGATGTAGATGTCGAGGCTGCCCTCTCGCTCCGACTGGAAGGCGATCTTGCGCCCCGACGGTGACCACACAGGCAGGCCGTCGTAGGCTGCATTGGACGTGAGCTGGCTAGCCTGTCCGCCAGCAGCTGGAACGGTATAGATGTCACCCTTATAGGCGAAGGCTATTGTCTGCCCATCTGGCGAGATTGCCGAGGAGCGCAGCCACAGTGGGGTAAGGGCATGGATTGGGAGGGAGAGTAGGAATAGGAGAAGGATTGAATGTATTAGACCGGATGCTTTCATGATAATAATTATTGAGGGAATTGAACTTTAGGGCTTATAGGGCCTATGAGGCTTATAGGGTTTTAGGGTTTTAGGTCTGCCCTAATAGCCGAAGATTTCTTCGAGGGAGAGTCTCTTTACCGTGCCAATGGCTTCGAGAGCTGGCATATCCAGTTCTGCCTCGTTACCGAGGATGAGGAACAGGCGTGGTTTGGCTGCCATGTGGGTGTTGGCGAACTCCACGATGTCGGACAGGTTGATGTCTGGCAGACGGCGGTAGATGCACTCGTTGATGTCGTAGTCTATACCCAGCTCCTGAGCTGCCAGATAGGCATAGAGTACGCTGGCACGGGTTGTACGCTTGGTGGAGAGCTGAGTGGTGAGGCTCTGCTTGGCCACCTCAAACGAAGCTTCTGCCTGCGGAATGGTGTCGAGAATTTGGTTGAAGGTGTTGATGCACTCTGGCATCTTATCATTCTGTGAGATGATATAGATGTAGCTGAACTCTGGATGTCCTTTTCGGGATGGGGTCTCGTATGAGGCACTTGCGCTGTAGGCCAATCCACGGCTCTCCCGCAGTTCCTGGAACACGATGCCATTCATACCAGCACCGAAATACTCGTTGAACATCGCTGCCACAGGTGCCATCTCAGCCGACCATTGGCGCTGTTCATTGCTCACACCCATCAGATAGATGTTCTTGGCATCGTAGGGAGCTATATAAACTGCCGGCTCCGGCGTTGGCTGCTCCATGAAGTCCTCGTAGACTGGTGCTGCCAAGAGCTTGCGGGGTGTGCGGTGCTTTCGTGCAAGGAGTTTATTCAGAGCCTGCTCGCTGCGTGGACCATAGTACAGCACCGTGTGTTCGTAGTTCTCCAGGCTGCGGATGAGGTCAACCAGCGTCTGCGCCTGTATCTGTCCAAGTTCAGATGCAGTACAACCATAGCTGGCCAGGACGCGTGGACCATAGAGACCATAGTTTTTCAAACGGCTGAAGCATGTGCGCTGCTCCTGCTTGGCATCGGTCTGTGCCTTGGCTAGGTTGGCTACATAAGCCTCATATGCCTCATCGTCTGCCACAACACCATGCAACAACTCTTCCAGCAACTGGAGAGCCTCGTCCATGTTCTCATCCAAGCCATAGAGGTTGATGCTAGTGTGATAGTCGTCAACGCTGATGCTGTAGCTGCAAGCCAGAGTGTAGAAACGCTGCTGTATGGCTTCGGCACTCATCTTCTGAGTACCGAGAAGGTCGAGATAGTCAACAGCGTTCTCCAGTCTCTTGTCAGCAGCGAGGCCAAAGGGCAGGCGGAAGGATAGTTGGAAGAGCTGGTTCTCATTGTTCTGCTTGTAGATCAATGGCAGACGGCGTGAGGTCTGACCGACGGTGAGGTCGCGCTGGAAGTCGAGGAAGCGAGGCTCAATGGGCCGCACCTGAGCATCAGCAATCTCTCTCACATACTGGCTCATATACTCACGGTTGGCAGGTATGGCTGTAATCTCTGGCTTGTCGATCTTAACCAGAGTGGTGTCGTCACCTTGGCGCTTATAGACGCATACATAGTTCTGGCTTAGATGGCGACGTGCGAAGTCAACAATATCCTGCTTGGTCAGGCGCGAGAGGCGGTCCATGCGTTCCACCTGCTGTTGCCAAGGTATGCCTTGCACGAAGGCATCATGGAACAAGGACGTACGGTTACGGTTCTGCTCCAACTCCTTCTGCTCATAGCGCTTCATGTTAGCCACGACAGCCGTTAGCAGTTCATCGCTGAAATCACCAACCTTCAGTTTATCTATTTCTGCCAGGATGATAGCCCTCACCTCGTCCAAAGTCTGTCCCTCACGCGGCTCACCCTGCAGGTACAGCATGGAATAGTCAGCCAAGGCATAAGAACCTGCAGCACAACCCAGAGTAAGCATCTTCTGGTTCACATCGAGGTCGAAGAGTCCGGCACGTCCGTTGTAGAGTACCAGTCCTAGCAGCGCGAGTGTATCGTTCTGCAAGTCGGCTCCACCAGCGAAGCGGAAGCCCATCAGCAGCGACTCAGCCTCCAGTCCTACGACAGTAGTGTCGATTGGCACCAGAATTGCTGGCTGAGCAGCAAACTGCGGATGCGACAGCTGCGGGTTGGCCTGCCACTGTCCAAAATAGCGGTCTATGATTCGTATCACCTCATCTGGGTTGAAATCGCCAGACATACAGATAGCCACATTGTTTGGACAGTAGTAGCGGTGGTAGTACTCCTTGATATTAGTAATGCTCGGGTTCTTCAGGTGTTCCTGAGTACCGATGGTAGTCTGTGTACCGTAGGTATGTGTAGGAAACAGCCCGCGCAGCAGGGCGTTGACAGCCTTCTCGCCATCATCGCTGAGATAGATGTTATATTCCTCATATACAGCCTCCAGCTCAGTGTGGAAACCACGTATCACCATGTTCTGGAAACGGTCGGACTGAATCCGGGCCCAGTTTTCAATCTGGTTTGAAGGTATCTCCTCTGTATAGCATGTGATGTCGAAGCTCGTGAAGGCATTGCTCACATCGCTACCCACCAGTGCCATCAGCTTGTCGTACTCGTTAGGGATGTTCCACTGGGCAGCGATTTGGCTCACGCTGTCAATCTCGTGATATGCCTGACGCCTCTCTTCGGGATCGGTCAGAAGACGGTAGGCCTCATAGCGTCTCTCTATTTCATCGAGATAGGGCTGTTCCGACTCATAGCTGGTGGTGCCAAACTGCTGTGTGCCTTTGAACATCAGATGTTCCAGATAATGTGCCAAGCCTGTGGTCTCGGCAGGGTCGTTGCGCGACCCTGTACGCACCGCGATGTCAGCTTGAATGCGAGGCTCGTTATCATTCACCGACAGATACACCTTTAGTCCGTTCTGAAGGGTGTAGATACGGGTGTGCATAGGGTCGCCCTCCACCTGTTCGTAGCTATAGGTCTGGGCTGCAACAGAAGCAGCCAAGCCGCAAACTGCGAAAAGCAGCCCGATTAAACGAGAAAAAGCAAAGTGTCTCATCTTCATATTTGTTATATATACCTTTTATTATTCATGTTCTTGCTGCTGCAAACACGATGCAAAGATAATCACTTCCGACATGTGAACTACAATGATTAGGCCTAAAAGTGAAAATGTCGCGATGTATGAGCCAGTCTCACGTGAGACTGCCTAGTATCACGCGTGATACTCCATGAAACGACGTGAGCTGTCATAGCTTATGGGAAAGAAAAAACGGGCGGAAGTATCAGCCAAAAGCTGCTTCCGCCCGAATTATTATCTGTAAATGTCAGAAGAACCTATTTCTTGGATGCAATCATTTCTTCCATCATCCGGTAAAGATTATCCATGTTTTGGAGAGGATAAATGGTAATCACATCCGTTTCCCCCTCATCCAGATGACGTTTAACCTGCAACGAGCCGTCACTGTTCTTTGACAGTACTTCACCAACTCTATACATTGTTCCCTCTTCCGATTCAAAGGACATAGTCAGGACACCGGATGTAAGCACCCAGTTAATATCAACACTTGCGTCCTCTAATTCCCAGTTATGCTTAGCCTTTGCCTTGACTTCGCCATACATGCCACGGCCTTCCGGCTCAAGGTATATCCAGAAGATATTGATTTTCTCCGAGGAGTTCTCGTCAATGCCGTACCAGCCGCCATAGAGATCCTGTTCCGCTATGGTAGCTGTCTGCCCGCCGTTTCCAGTCTTCTCTTGAACCATCTGCTCAACAATCTGGTAAAGAGCCTGCTGATCCTGAAGAGGATAAATGGTTATCACATCTGTCTTTCCATCGTTAAGATGACGCTTGACCTGCAACGAGCCGTCACTGTTCTTCTTCACGACGTCACCGACTCTTGGCTGCGAGTTATAGAGCATTGTGAGAGTTCCAGATTGCAGAGTCCAGGTAATATCCACACTTGCGTCTTCTACTCTCCAATTATTCTTTGCCTTTGCCTTGATCTCGCCATACATACCGCGGCCTTCCGGCTCAAGGTATATCCAGAAGAGGTTTACTTTCTCCGAGGAGTTCTCATCAATGCCGTACCACCCGCCATAGAGATCCTGTTCTGTTATGGAAGAAGTAGGATTGGTATCGTCGTCATCGTCATCGCCGCAAGCAACAAAAAACATTGTGCCTGCCATCATGCAGAGCATCATGCTCAGTAATTGCAAATACTTTTTCATAATCTCCTTAGTTTTAGTTTGACATAAATTGTATATATCATTGCAAAACAAGGATAAAAAAAGATATGCAACAAAGAAACAGCCTGTTATTTAGCAATAATTAACCCAAATCGGGCAAAATAAACAAAACCTTGCCACCAAAGGTTGGGGCAAGGCTGAAACATGAAGTGACTCCGCTGGGATTCTAACCCAGGACCTTCAGAACCGGAATCTGACGCTCTATACAGCTAAGCTACGGAGCCTGATAAGCTATTGTCGTGAAAAACGATGCGAAAGTAGTACTTTTCGGTGAGAGTGCCAAGGAATGATGCTATTTTCTCCATTTTATGGCATTAACCTCGCATTTTTGACGTACCTTTGCCGAGAATATACAAACATCATGGGAGTTTCCACTTCAAACGAATACCCATTACTGCAACAGATAAAGTGGCCTGCCGACCTGCGTGAACTAAAGCTGGAACAGCTGCCACAGGTATGTGATGAGCTTCGGCAAGACATTATCGATGAGCTTGCCGACAACCCTGGTCATTTTGCATCCAGCCTTGGTGTCGTTGAGCTCACGGTTGCTCTGCACTATGTATATAACACCCCATACGACCGTATTGTATGGGATGTAGGACATCAGGCTTATGGTCACAAGATACTGACAGGACGGCGCGAGGCGTTTCGCACGAACCGCCATCTGCATGGCATCAAGCCTTTCCCCTCGCCAGAGGAAAGCGAATACGATGCATTCACAGCCGGTCACGCATCAAACAGCATAAGTGCAGCCCTAGGCATGGCTCTCGCAGCGAAGGCCAACAATGAAGCCGACCGCCACATCGTGGCCGTCATTGGCGATGGCTCTATGAGTGGAGGACTGGCATACGAAGGACTGAACAACGCAGCCAACACCCCCAACGACGTGCTGATTATCCTGAACGACAACAACATGTCGATAGACCACAGCGTTGGTGGCATGAAGGATCTGTTGCATCGCCTGCAGACCAGCCACGCCTACAACCGCTGGCGCGACAAAGCAGCCCGACGCCTGGTGTCTATGGGATGGCTCAATGAGAAAAGACGCGGCTCCATACTGCGCTTCAACAACTCCATGAAGAGCCTGCTCACCCGACAGCAGAACATCTTTGAGGGTATGAACATACGCTACTTCGGTCCTCAGGATGGCCACAATGTCATAGAGCTAGTGCGAACACTGCGCATTATCCGCGACATGAGAGGCCCTAAGCTACTGCATCTCCACACCATCAAGGGCAAAGGCTTCGAGCCAGCCGAGGCAGGCGATCCCGTATGGCACGCTCCTGGGAAGTTCGACAAGGAGACAGGAAAGCTAATCAAAACCGACGAGAGCAATCAGCCACCAAAATTCCAAGATGTATTCGGTCACACATTGCTGGAACTGGCCAGGCAGAATGAGAAGATTGTGGGTGTCACACCCGCTATGCCTACAGGATGCAGCATGAACATTATGATGGAAGCCATGCCCCAACGCGCCTACGATGTGGGTATAGCCGAGGGACATGCTGTAACATTCTCTGCCGGCATGGCCAAGGACGGTCTGATTCCTTTCTGCAACATCTATTCGTCGTTTGCACAGCGAGCCTACGACAATATCATTCACGATGTGTGCATCTCCCGCCTCAACGTTGTGCTGTGCCTGGACCGTGCAGGACTGGTTGGCGAAGACGGTCCCACCCATCACGGAGCCTTCGACCTGGCCTACCTGCGTCCCATACCCAACCTTACCATAGCGTCTCCAATGGATGAGCATGAGCTGCGACACCTGATGTACACGGCTCAACTTAGCAACCACGGTCCTTTCGTTATACGCTACCCCCGCGGACGAGGCTCGCTGGTGGATTGGCGGTGTGAGATGCAAGAGATTCAGGTAGGACGCGGACGCAAGCTTAAGGAAGGCAGCGACATTGCCGTACTCACAATTGGCCCAATAGGTGTTAGAGCAGCAGAGGCCATTTGTCAATTTGAGAAAGAACATCCGGAACAAAGCATTGCCCACTATGATATGCGATTTCTCAAACCGTTGGACGAAAAGTTGCTCACCGAAGTCGCATCACGTTTCAAACGTATAGTAACCATTGAGGACGGAGTACGCACAGGAGGGTTCGGATCTGCCATACTTGAATGGATGTCCGACCACGGGGCATCTCCACGCATCACACGTCTTGGTCTTCCTGACCAGTTTGTGGAACACGGCACATGTGCCGAACTTCATAAGCTTTGCGGCATAGACACTGACAATATTAAACGAGCATTCTTGCGATAAACACAAAAGAAGGAATTATTATACAATGGAAAAAGTAGTTAGCGGAATACGCCCAACAGGTAATTTGCACTTAGGTAATTACTTCGGTGCAGTAAAGAGCTTCGTAAAGATGCAGGACGATTACGACTGCATGTTTTTCATCGCCGACTGGCACTCACTGACCACCCACCCGAAGCCAGAGAACATACAGCAAAGCGTACGCACCATACTGGCAGAGTATATGGCCTGCGGCATCGACCCGCAAAAGGCACCGATATACGTACAGAGCGATGTGAAAGAGACTCTGGAACTGTACCTTTTCCTCAACATGAATGCTTATCTCGGAGAGCTGGAACGTGTTACCACATTCAAGGAAAAGGCTCGTAAACAGCCTGACAACGTGAATGCCGGCCTACTCACCTACCCCACCCTTATGGCTGCCGACATACTGCAACACCGCGCAGCCAAGGTTCCTGTTGGCAAAGACCAGGAGCAAAACATGGAGATGGCTCGCAAGTGCGCACGTCGCTTCAACCACATCTACGGTGTGGAGTTCTTCCCCGAACCACAGAACTTCTATTTCAGCGAGAAAGCACTCAAGGTGCCAGGCCTTGACGGAAGCGGTAAGATGGGTAAGAGCGAAGGCAACTGCATCTACCTCCGCGATGATGACAAGACCATAACCAAAAAGGTCATGAAGGCGGTGACTGACAGCGGTCCACAAGAACCCAACAGTCAGAAGCCAGAGGTTATTGAGAACCTGTTCACCTTTCTGCGCATAGCCTCGACAGAGGACACATACAACTACTTCGATGAAAAGTGGAACGACTGCACCCTGCGCTACGGTGACCTAAAGAAGCAGATAGCAGCAGACCTTTGCTCTATCGTAGCTCCTATTCGACAGCGCATAGAAGAATACAGTGCCAACACTGAGCTGCTAGACCGAATAGCACGTGAAGGAGCTGACCGTGCACGCGAAAGCGCATCAGCCACACTGAAAGAAGTGCGCAGAATTGTTGGTTTCAGAAGCTAAAGGCATTCTCTCAACGCGGTCAACATATTCGATCAACGCGGTCAACGAGTTCAATCAGCACGATGTATGAACCTATTCACTAGAGTGAATATCTAAATTCACAAGTGTGAACAGCTAAATTCACAAGTGTGAATATCTAAATTCACAAGTGTGAACAGATTCATACATCAGCATGAATGATATCATAAGGCAGCAGATGCCATTAACAAGCTGAAGAGGCTGTGTCAAAATACATAATCAACCTTTCCACAACTAATTAGACGAATTGGACGAATCTCATAAACACCTGTCTAAGAGGCTCCTCTGTAATTCGTGTAATTTGTGTAATTCGTTGTAAAAAACATCAGGAGGCTGTGTCATGCATTTTGACACAGCCTCTTCATAATTATGCGGAGAGAGAGGGATTCAAACCCCCGGAACGGACAAGCCGTTCACCGGATTTCGAGTCCGGCCCAATCGGTCACTCTGGCATCTCTCCTTGAATTGCGGTGCAAAGGTAGTCCAAGCTGCTGACTTAGCCAAGGCTTTGTGATGTTTTTTTAACTTGAAGCGTTTTTGCTCCGTCTGCATACTTTGCAACACGGTTGCATTTCTTATGCCGTACCTTTGCAGCAGAAATCAAAAACAGAACCATTATGGAGACAATTACAACATGGCTTGAAGCCTACTGGGATGCACTGGTTATGATGACTGCCGAGATGGCACCATACCTGTTGCTAGGCTTCTTTGTGGCAGGACTGCTCAGCACTTTCATCCCACGAAACGTCTATTCACGCCACCTGGCACCACGCACTATGGGCAGCGTGGCCAAAGCAGCAGCCCTGGGTGTGCCATTGCCGCTCTGCTCCTGCGGTGTCATACCAACGGCAGTGTCGCTGCGTAAAGAGGGTGCCAGCCACGGAGCCTGCACCTCATTCCTCATTGCAACTCCGCAGACAGGAGTGGACTCCATAGCCGCCACCTACTCGCTGATGGGGCTTCCCTTTGCTATTGTACGTCCTGTGGCAGCTTTGTTCACTGCAATCTTCGGAGGCTGGATGGTTAACCGCTTCGCACAAGAGGATGAAGCCGTATCTGCCAAGGCCGCACAAGCCGGCACAGCAGAGGAATGCGAATGCCATTGTCACGAGCATAAGCATGGACATCAGCATAAGCACGAATGCAGTTGCCATCACGACGAGGCTGCACATCAGCCCTCAACATTCATAGGCAAGATGCAGGGTGCGTTGCGTTACGGTTTTGTGGAGATGTTGCAGGATGTAGGCAAGTGGCTAGTGATTGGTCTGCTAATAGCCGCTTTGATTACAGTGGCTGTACCCAACGAATGGTTGGCAGCTCTGCACGACTATAAGTTACTCAATATGCTTATTGTGCTGGCTGTTGCCATCCCCATGTATGTTTGTGCAACAGGCTCCATACCTATTGCCGTATCGCTGATGGCCAAAGGACTGACACCAGGTGCCGCACTAGTGCTGCTCATGGCTGGCCCAGCTGTCAACTCTGCATCAATGCTAGTAATAGGCAAGGTGTTTGGACGCCGCACATTCGTGCTTTATGTGGCTTCAATAATAATCGGAGCCATGCTCTTTGGTCTGGGCATAGACTATCTGCTTCCACAGGAATGGTTCACTGTGGCAGGCTTCGGCACAGTGGCTGGTGAACACAGCGCACACTGTCTGACTACATGGGACTACGTGTTTATTGGAGCATTCCTCCTGCTTATGGCCAACGCGTTCCTGACTCAACACAGCCACCACCATGAGGTGCACGAAGAAGCCAAAGAGGCTTCAACGCCAAAGCTCTATTCAGTCAAAGGGATGAGCTGCAACCACTGCAAAGCCAATGTGGAACGCGCCATAGCATCCATAGACGGAGTGGAACGTGCTGAAGTTGACCTGAAGGGCGAGTGTGCATACGTTTACGGCAAACATGAACACACAGCTCTCATAGCAGCTGTCTCAGCCATAGGCTATACAATAGAAGAAGCATCATAGAGGTCATCGACACTTTCTATCGATACCAGTTCATGCAGCAGCTGTGCATACTTTGCCGCCACAGCTGCTGCATAGCGTTTGCCTTTCTCAGCTGAAGCGAGCTTAGGATTACCTATTCCAGTATCGGATGTGACTTTTGTCCAGTGTCTCGGCACCCAAGCTACACTCTGACGTAGGGTCTCCAAAGCAAAGGGATGGGCAGCTCCTTCACCTGCATCCTCCAGATTAACCAGCTCAGGATGATAGTGCATCATGACACTAGTCTCCAGTTCATCTGCATGATCGCCAGGGTTATCGAAGTAGTCCTTAGCAGGCAACACCTTAAACCACTCACTGGCAAGCACGATGAAATCAGGATAATCCACAGCTAAGTCACGTATCATACACTTGAATGTATTGCCACCGTGTCCGTTAACAATAAGCAGTTTTCGCAAGCCCTGATGATGAAGCGAAGCCACGATGTCGGACAGTACAGCCTGCTGTGTGGCATGACGGTAGTGTATGCAGAAAGCGAGGTCTCGTTGTCCCGGATTCTGGGCGCCTAAAGGCAACGGAGGCAAAACCATAGCCCTGACGCCATATTGTCTCAGAGCCAGCTCGGCAGCATCAGCAGCCACATCATGGGCCAAGATACTATCTGTCAGATAAGGCAGATGCAGATTGTGAGGTTCTGTTGCACCCCAAGGCAATATGGCAATCTCATAACGATGTCCACGCGCTTTTCCGTATGTGGAACAACTCAAGTCTGTTTCTTGGTTCATAATATATAATAAGGTATAGGATGTATTGAACTGATGCAAAGATAGGCATTCTTGACATCTAAAGAACAGAAATATTATAAAAAAGGACTAAGCAATACATTTAATTCGTACTTTTGCCACGATTATCACTCCAAGACATGAGCAAACACATCCAACTTCTATTAATTGCCACCGGCCTCTTCCTAGGAAGCCAGAAGGCATCGGCAACCGACATTGAACAACAGGCAACTCCAGTGAACTACGACCAGCAAGTAGCCAGCAGCTGGACTCAACAAATGCCAAGAGAATACTACAGTGTGAGACTAGGTCTGACTGCACCAGTGCTTTTCATCGACACCAAGCTAGACCCCTCGCGCCATGCCCAGGCAGGAATGCAGCTGGGCTTTGCCTACGGCTACAGGCTCTCAGATGAATACCCAATATATGTAGAACCAGGCATATTCTACGTTAGCAAAGGCTATACCATCAACGCCAATACCAATCCCGCCAACTACCAGAAGAAAATGAGCATACGCATGCACACCTTCGAGATTCCGGTTGTATGTAAATATAGGATTGAGACCATGTTCGATGATTTCACCGTTGACCCATTCCTCGGTGGCTTCATAAGCTTAGGACTGGCAGGTGACACCAAGTATTTCGGCGACTCCTATGACCCATCCCGCAGGAAGGAAAACACATTCCGATCTGAAGGTTTCTCGTCACTCGACGCAGGTCTGAGACTGGGATGCGGAATGACATTCATGCAGTTCTACGCCGAGATTGCCTACGACTGGGGTATGACAAACGTGGCTCGCAGTAATATGCAAGACTTCCAGTACGACGACTTCGACGACAGCATCAACACTGGTTGCTTCTTCTTCACCATAGGTGTAAATTTCTGATAATTATTCAAAAGTGGAGGGTCACTATTGCAATACTTAGGCCATTAAAGGGTGTAAGCTTCATTATTTAGACAACGATTATTTGGACAGTTGGAAAATTAATCAATAAATTTGCGGCATTAAAACAGCACTCAAAGCTGTAATATAAATTGCAACCATTATTATTAACCCAATTATTATTAACCTTTTCACAAAAAACACACAATGAAAAAGTTTATTGCAATGCTTGCCTTTGTGCTGCCTATGACAGCTATGGCACAGGAGATGAAGGACACCACAGTCGTTCTGCCAGCTCAGGAGTACACATTCCTCATGGCTGCCCAACTGGCTCAGTATGGCTATGCCAACAACGATGCCCTCTCACTGATTAATGCAGCCCGCATGGCTAAGCAGAACGGCTACACAGAGCAGGCTCAGGCCAAGGAGGAAGTTGCTTCCACAGCTACAGCAACTGCTACAGGTGAGAAGCACGGCCAGATCTCCCTCGATCCTGCCAAGCTGCTTGCTGACGCTAAGGCAAAGGCTGGTGACAACGGCGTACTGCTCGCTCTCATCGACGATGTTCAGAACGGCGTGATGGGTGACATTACAGGTCCTAACTACCATCAGGACTGCGTAAACGCTCATGCTACTGACGTTTACAACATCACATTCCGCGGTGGTGAGTATGCCTACGTTTCTGTAACTGGCGACGGCGACACAGACCTTGACCTCTACATCTACGACCAGAACGGCAACCTGATTGCTCAGGACATCGACTACACAGACCGTTGCGTATGCACATGGACTCCACGCTGGACTGGCAACTTCCGCATCAGAATCGTGAACCGCGGCAGCGTTTATAACTGCTACGTTCTCCGTACCAACTAATCTAATGCATGTTATTTTCAGCAATAGAAACAATGGCCTCTCAGTAGCAAGCCTTCTGGGCTCTGCTACTGAGCAGGTGTTTTATGAGCCTGATGACAATGCTGCCATTCGCCGCTTGCGTAGCGAGGCTGAAGCATACGACTTGCAGGCTCACGACAACCAACGCTTAGAGTGTCTGCTGCTGCTACAAGAGCAGACCACACTGTGGCTGCTACAGACCGTCGGCCTTCCCGACGATTTATATAATAAGGTCGATTTGACAGCCACGACTGCCGTGGATTTGATGGCAAAGACCATTTTTGTTAAGCTTCCACAATCCACGGCTTATTACCCCTCACTAGACCGCAATACGATAGACCGTGACAGCGACCAGACCGTCCACCTGCTATTAGTCGGGATGACACCGCTGACAGAGGCTATGGCTATCAATGCAGCACTAGTGGCACACTACCCCAACTACTGCCGCGACAGTCGTTTGAGGACGCGCATCACCATCATAGACGACAATATCTTCGAACTGCGTGACCACTTGCTACAACGCTACTGTCACCTCTTCGACAACTCCTACTACCGGACAATAGACCTCACAGACAGCAACCCACACTGTGTATTGCACCGCCCAATGTATGAAGGCAGCAGGACCGACTTCGTGGATATTGAATGGGAGTTCGTGAACGGTAATCTCAGAAACGATGCCATGCGGCGCAAGGTCACGGAATGGAGTGTTTCTCCAAACCAACAGCTGACCATAATCCTGTGTCACAACGACGACATCAGGAACTACAACGAAGCATTCTCACTGCCCGAGCAGACTTATAAGAACAGCATCCCCGTACTCTGCCACGCAGGACAGAACGACGTTCTAAGTCTGATACTCAGCAACAAAACATACAGCTCCATCACCCCATTCAGCATCAACAGCTGCTCACTAGACACACTGCGAGTGCTAACAAACCTTGGACGCAGAGTCAACTATGTCTATAACCACTGTTTCTCACTCGAAGCCGGAGCGCCCATAACCGCACCAGCCGACATTGACGAAGGGAAGCTGATGGAACTGTGGCAACAAGTGGGGTCGTTGCCAAAACAGTACTCCAATATCTTCAACGCAATGACTCTAGGCACAAAGATGCACTCTCTAGGACACAATGCTAAGGACTGGGAGCAATACTATGCCCTGTCACGCGAGGAGGTGGAAGTGCTCACAGAGGTGGAACACAACAGATGGAGTGTGGAGGAACTAATACTAGGCTACCGCCCGCTCAACGACGAAGAACAGCAGCGCGTAGATGCCGACATCACACTCAAACGCGTGCTGCGCAACCAGAAGATACACTACGACCTGAGAGCATTCAGCGACCTGCGCTCCGACATCACCGGCAAGAACGTCAATGTATATGACATGGCTCTCGTTCAAGCCATACCTCTTATCATCAAGTCATGTATTACAAGCTGACATACCGCACCACCTCAGACAGAGTGCGCCGTGGCGACTCCATGTACTGCGGTCCGATGCCACTTGACATCGGGCAGAGTGCATCTTGTCAGCTCCAACTGCCAGAGTCGTCCACGTTGGAGCCACAGACTTACGCCACTGTCGTTCCCTATGACGATGGCAAGGGATGGTTTATTGTGAAGCGCACCGACAGCCTCGAAGTAGCGGTCAACGGAAAGCCTGTTGGCATAGCACACGACTTGCACGATGATGATGAGATAAGCTTCTACGACGGCACCCAACACACCACCCTCCGTTTCCAGACCTTCCAAGACGGCGACTACGATCCACGACAAGGAATAATCTTTAAACCAGCCAACTCATCGCATCGCGCCTACATAGTACTCATAGCAACAATCATCATAGCCGCTGTTACCGCTTTTCTGCTATGGCCTCGCACGTCAACGCCACACTCTCTGGCTGGCATTGAGCAAGACTACGCCTCATCCATATACCACATAACCACCGACTCAGTATATCTGCTGAGAGACACTATCATAGACGGCAACAGAGAACAGCAAATAGTATCAGCCATTGAGCTGGCACGTCCAGAGGCTGGCACATGCTTCCTCACACGCGAAGGCCTACTTGTGACTGCCCGCCACTGCATAGAGCCTTGGATTCAAGACGAGGACTGGAACGGCATGGCCGATACCGAGACCATGTCGCCGGAGTTGAGATTAGCCACTTACGCCGAGACACAAAACCGTCTAACAGGAACAGAAGCCTTCACACTAAGGGCTCGCAATGTGGTTAGCCGTGGAATAGTCCGCCACACGTTCTACTCCACCGACTTCTGCATGAACAAGAGTCGCGACAAGGTGGTTTGTCTAGGTTCGGACGAAAACCCGATATACTGGCGCACAATATTCCCCATAGCCCAGCGACGAGACATGGAGCTCGGAGACTTTGCATACCTCAACGTGACCGACATCCTCGGACAAGGCGACATAGCCACTGCCGACATAAATGACCTCAAACAGCTGTCACACCAGAGAGACAAGCAGATAGCTGTGGTGGGCTACCCTGTAAGCGACAACGGAGCCGATGTTGTCAGTTGTGTCATGGGAAACTGCCAGGCACTTGAATTCACCGATGACAGCACAGCATTGCGAGGCTGCCTACAGATGTCTGCCGCCATCAACAAAGGAAACTCTGGCGGTCCGATATTTGCCTACATAGGAGATAGCATTCGGGCTGTTGGCATCGTATCAAAGGGAGACGGTACAGCACAGCAAGGACTGTTCTGGGCTGTTCCGATGTCAGAAGTCCTTTACCTTCACGAGAACGGCGACACCATTGCCGCAACAATGATATTCCGCAGATAATGGCACACACTATTACCATACGCGAGATTGCCGGCTATGCCACAGAACGCACTGTATGGCAACTGGCACTGTTTCTGGCCGAAAGTTTCGAGCAGGGATTGGTTGCTGGCATTGACGACTCTTCAGTTGTAATCAACAACGACACCTTCGAGCTACAACCGCAGGCAAAGGCGAAGGCTTCATCATCCTCAAATAAAGGAGCATTCTCTGCCCCTGAGCTATTTGCCGAAACACAAGGACAATACGACTTGGAAAAAGCGGCCACGTGGAGTCTAGGAGCTGTGGTATTCACAACACTTATGGGTATGGATGTATTCGAGGGAATGGGAGGACAATCACAGAATGCCTCTACGCAGATACCTCGCATCAGCTCAGCACACGCTACGCAAGCACTCAGCACATTGGTGTTCAAATGTCTAAGCTTTAACCCTTCAGACCGACCAACAATGCACGACATAATCATCGCAGCCAAGCAACAGCTGGAGACATCTATCACTCCACCCAAACGACTCACGACAGCTTCAGGAAAGACATATACCACATCACTGATGTCCTTCTGGCCAGAAGAAATGTATGCAGTGCTATTCGCAATAATATTGACCATATCATCTCTTGGCGAAATCAAAGCGCAGACAGCAACTGGCATACCATCCAAACTAACAGACCTTGTATCGCTGTGCATAGACCTTCGTAATAAGACCAACAGCTCTAGAGTAACCCAGCAATTAGATGACGACCTCAGTTGGACTCTAATGGATGAACTGGAAGTTGACCGCAAAGGAGAATGCACGATAAACGATGATGTCCAAACACTTGGCATCAACGACATAGGTGACCGAATACTCAAATACCGAGGTGGAGTCACCAACACTGGAGGACGCTTCCGCAACGGACAAGACAAACGCTACAACTACTCCTTCATAGAGGTTACGGCGCGAAAAGGAGCCAGCGTGAAATATGAGATAACTGGACGTGAGGGCGCACAGTACTTCGCTGTAGTACCATTCTCCTCACAGACGGCCTACACACCATCACTGACACTGAATGGAAAGCCTTTAGGCACATTATCCAAAGCTGCCAATGGAGTGTCATATATAAAGGTGGACCGTGCAGTACAGCTCAAAGACAAGATGTACCTGAAGATAGAGAACAAATCTGGTGCCAACGCATCGTTTGTCATACTGAATTACAATTCGAGACAGGACCAACTACCATGATGAAGTTTCGTTTGTTTATAACAGCAATAGCTGCAATAAGCTGGAGCATGGCCGTTCTCGCTGACGACGGCATATTCAGCCGTGAGCTGAAGATGCAATACCGCACAGCCTTCGACCTCAATGAACAACAGCAGTACATCGAAGCCTACTCTGCCATTTGCAGTGCCGACAGACAACTGGAAGCAGAGATGTCGGCAGGCGGAGTCAATGCCACTAGGCTCTCGACACGAGACTTCCAACAATTTTACCTGCCTATCAAGAAGAGCCTAGCAGAGATAGCATACAAACTTGGCAATCACACACAGATGCGCGAGGTAATAAATGCACTATCTATGGCACTCAAAGCCCAAGCCAGCGCTCTGGACGTCGCAACCCAAGAGGGATATCAAGCAGACATTGCCAAGCTAGAAGGTGGATGTTTCTATCTTACAGAGCAATTCGACAGTGCTGAGACTGCCCTGCATGAAGCCATACGCCTCAACCCCGACCCTCTTTCCGACTTTGCATATAAGGTACATGACGATCTGGCACAGCTCTATTACCGTCAGGAACGCTATACCGAAGCACTCAATGAACTAGACTTAATATTACAGAACCCGCCATTCAGTGCAAACTCACGGCGCAAGGCGTCCAATGCAGAACGCATGGATATAATTTCACAGCGAGCTATGTGTCTGGCACGACTCGGGCAACATAAGGCTGCCTTGAAAGCAATTGACACCGTGCTGAAGTATTATAGCCGTGCATCTAATCCACGTAACCTGGCTGAAGCTCTTCGCAAGAAAGGCAAGATACTGATGCTACAATACCAGCATACAGGCAATATCAAGAGTCGCAGCATGTCCGCACAGTGCTATCAGGAATATCTGGAAGTGGCAAAGGACTATGTGGATACGGCACTTGCACACCTTACACCTTCTGAACAAGAGCAGTTCTGGGTAGCCGAGCAGCCATTCATAGCAGATGCCTACCGTCTGGAGGAGCAAGACCCGGCCCTTATCTACAATCTGGCACTGTTCAGCAAGGCACTGCTCCTCCGCGGACAGAGCGCGAGAGTAGATTGGCAGCAGATACAACGCCATCTGCCCGACAAGGCCTGTGCCATTGAGTTCATCGTCTATGAGCGTGACAGTGTTCAGCACCTTGCAGCTGTTGTGGTAAACAAGACAGCCACGTCGCCACAATTTATACATCTAGCTAAAGTGAGCGACATCTTTGATTTGCCACTACTACCCGATGTGGATGTGAAGCGTGTGTTATCCAACCGCGTATCATCAGGTAACAACACCGACACATTGTGGATCAACACCTTGTACAGGAGCCAGGAGCTGACCGATGCATTCTGGCCCGCAGCAATGGTACAGGCCATAGGCGATTGCAGGCACGTATATTTCGCAGCTGACGGCATCTGCCATCAGATTGGTGTCGAGTACCTGCTGCCTCAAGCTTTACAGGACAAGCACTTCTACCGTCTGACCACCACACGCATACTTGCAGACAGTCAACGAAGCACCAGAACAAGCAGCCTGATGCTCTGTGGTGACATCAACTACACACGTCAGAGCCAAGATGCCACTGCTGTATCCAACGATGAGCTGGCCTATCACAACATGCATGATAGCAAGCCACTACTCAATCCCATATCCTTCTCCCGCGCATCACTCGACTCTATTCGTAGTCTTCGAGACAGCCATGCCAGCGATGTGATGCTAGAACGTGACTCTGCAACAGAGGCTGCAGTCCGAGAGCTATGGAACAACTATCACATAGCCTTCATCTCCACCCACGGTTTCTTCTCCGAAGTGGAAAACATAGGCACAGACCTGCACCCTGCCTATGCCGACGAACAACTCTCCAAGAACTGCCTCTTCCTCGCTGGCTCCGACAGCACACTGAAAGCACCTGCGTTCAATCCCTCAGAGACAGACGGCATACTCTCCGCACGTGAAATTGCTGATATGGACTTGCATGATGTAGATCTAACCGTGATGGCAGCCTGTATGTCGGGTATGGGATATATCACACCTGATGGTGTGTTCGGCCTACAACGCGGTCTGAAAATAGCTGGTGTGAAAGCGGTCGTAGCGTCACTATGGTCTGTAGATGGACGCGCCACCAATCATCTGATGCGCTTCCTATTCACCAACCTACAGCAAGGCCAGCCTCTACACGAAGCCTTTGAAAATGCAAGACTACAACTCAAGACCTATGTGGAGGAGCAGGTCTTCGGAACAACAAGACCCACAATCATCCGCAAGACATTCAACACGCCATATAATTACAACGCCTTCATACTTATAGACGGTCTGTAAGCTACATCACAAAATTACGCACAGCATCGTAGGCTTCTCCAATAGCGGTCTGAAGGTCATCGTTTACAATAGTCCTATCAAAACGTGGAGCCAGCGACAGCTCATAGGCTGCACGCTCCAAACGTTGTGCTATAACCTCTGGCGCATCAGTGGCACGTCCTTCCAATCGTTGTTTCAGAGCTTCGATGCTTGGAGGCTGGATGAACAGGCTCAAAGCTCTTTCAGCATAAATCTCCTTTACACGTACACCACCGTTTACATCAAGGTCCAGAACAATATTCTGTCCTTCAGCTAGCTGTTTTTCCACCTGACTGAAGAGGGTGCCGTAATAGCGATCTTTATAGACCTCTTCATACTCAATGAAATCTCCCTGAGCAATATGGGATCTAAATTCTTCTGGAGTCCAGAAGAAATACTCCCTACCATGCACCTCCTGACCTCGTGGCGGACGCGTAGTGGCAGAAATGGAAAATCGCAGATTTAGCTCCTCACGCGGCATAAGGCTGTTGATAATTGTACTTTTGCCACTTCCGCTGGGAGCTGAAAAGATGATAAGCTTGCCTGCCATAGCTACATAACGTTTAGCACTTGTTCCTTTATCTGTTCCAACTCATCCTTCATGCGCACCACAATGTTCTGCATCTCGGCGATATTGGACTTGCTGCCTGTGGTGTTTATCTCACGTCCCATTTCCTGAGCTATGAAACCTAGTTTCTTACCCTGACCATGTCCGTTGGACATAGTCTCAATAAAGTAGTTCAGATGATTGGTGAGTCTCTGTTTCTCCTCGCTGATATCAAGCTTCTCTATATAGTATATCATCTCCTGCTCAAGGCGATTACGGTCGTACTGGACCTCTGGAATAGACTGCAAGCCATCGATGATACGCTGTCTAATCTTCTCCACACGCTGCTTTTCGAATGGCTCAATCTGTCCAAGCAAAGTCCTGATGTTTACTATTTTCTCCTCAAACTTACGCTGAAGAGCCTCACCCTCCTGCCTGCGGAATGTAACCAGATGCTCAATAGCGTCTTGCACGACTTGTTTGGCAACAGCCCACTCTTCAGCGGTGAGTTCCGGATTATCAATTTTAACCATTACATCGGGAAGGCGCAACAGAGTTGACATCCAGAGGTTCTCTGGTTCCTCAATGTCCATTTCACTACATATACTGCGAAGCTCACGATGGTATGCCTGCAACACCGGTCGGTTGATGCTCGCTGGTTGTCCCTGATTTTCACATTCTATGTAAAGACAAAAATCAACCTTGCCACGCTCCAACGCGGTAGCAATCATGTTACGCACCTCCATCTCCTTTTCACGATATAAGGGTGCAATACGTGTCTGCAAGTCCAATGCCTTGCTGTTAAGAGACTTGATTTCGGCAGTAATCTTCTTTCCTTCATAAGAGGCAGAAGCCTTGCCATAGCCTGTCATTGATAGTATCATGACTGAATATTCGTATGTGAATAACTTGTTTTGCGGTGCAAAATTATATAAAAAGAATTGTTTTAAGCCGACAAGACCAATGAAAATAGCTACCTTTGCACAATTAATGTCATAAAGGATGTCAACTATACTACATATCGAGACCAGCACTAATGTCTGTTCTGTGGCAGTAAGTCAGGACGGAGCCTGTATCTTTGACAAGGCCGACTTGGATGGTCCCAACCATGCCACAGTATGCGGGCCATACGTTGAAGAGGCTCTGAGCTTTGCCGAGAGCCACGCTATTCCACTTGATGCAGTTGCAGTGAGCGAAGGTCCAGGCAGCTATACCGGCCTACGAATAGGTGTCTCTATGGCCAAAGGCGTGGCCTACGGACGACAAGTTCCGCTAATAGCCGTATCAACGATGGAATTGCTATGCGTTCCCGTGTTACTGCGACACGACGACCTTCCTGAAGATGCTCTGCTTGTACCAATGATTGATGCCAGACGCATGGAAGTGTACGCAACGATCTTTGACCGCGCCTTGCGAACCATTCGTTCCACACAACCAGACATTGTCACAGCCGACACCTACCTACCCTGGCTTGAGGAGCATCCAGTCTATTTCCTTGGCAATGGCAGTACAAAGTGTAAAGAGGTGATAAATCACAAGAACGCGCACTTCATAGACAACCAACAGCCATTAGCCAAATGGATAATGCCACTGGCAGAGAGAGCTTTCATGCAAGGCAAAACCGCAGATGTGGCATATTTCGAACCTTTCTACTTGAAAGACTTTGTCGCCACCAAAGCTAAGAACCCATTGGATAATTAATAGCACATGGAATACAACTCACAAAGAGAGACGCTGCTGCTTCCGCAATATGGACGGATACTACAAGGAATGGTAGAATACTGCTGCAACCTTGATGACCGCGACCAACGACAGGCTTGTGCCGAAGCCATTGTTGCCGTTATGGCAATACTCAACCCTGACGTCAAGAAGCAGGCAAACTACCACATCAAACTGTGGCAACAACTGGCTATCATAAGCAATTATAAGCTGGACATTGACTATCCTGTGGAAATCTCGACCCAGCAGGAACTAGCGGAGAAGCCCAAGCGTGTACCCTATCCTACACACTCCATCAGGCAACGTCACTACGGATATATCACAGAAGCCATGCTAAACCACCTGCAACAGATGGAACCGTCTGCTGAACGCGAAGAGCTTGTTGCTGTTGTTGCAAACACCATGAAGCGCGACCTCTATAATTGGAATTACAACGCAATGGACGACAACAAGGTTCGAACAGACATTGCCGGCTACACCAATGGCAATGTGGAACTTAGTTCCGACATCAAACTGACAGCCATGAACGGTCCACGCGCTTCTGAAGAGTCAACCAAGAAAAAGAGAAAGAAGAAATGAGTTCATTCCTGATTGAAGGCGGCCAACTGCTGCATGGCGAGATTATCCCACAAGGAGCCAAGAACGAAGCTCTCCAGGTGCTGTGTGCCACACTGCTTACATCCGAGCCAGTGCGCATTCAGAATATACCAATGATAGCCGATGTACAAACACAGATAGACCTGTTGCGACGCATCGGGGTACGCATCACAGAACATGGACGCGGAGACATGACATTCCAAGCAGATGCCTTAGATGTGTCATATTTGGGCAGTGAGGATTTTCAGGAACTATCCACACGCCTACGCGGTAGCATCATGCTGGTGGGGCCTCTGCTTGCACGTTTTGGCGAGGCTATTGTATCAAAGCCTGGCGGAGACAAGATTGGACGTCGCCGTGTTGACACGCACTTTCTTGGCATGGAAAGCCTTGGAGCGAAGGTAAGCTACGAGGCAGACAGGAGCCTGTTCCGCATCACAGCCGACAGTCTGCACGGAACCTATATGCTTCTAGATGAAGCTTCTGTCACAGGAACAGCCAACATTATCATGGCAGCCGTACTGGCCCAAGGCACAACGACCATATACAATGCAGCCTGTGAGCCATACATACAACAACTATGTCGTATGCTCAACGCTATGGGTGCCAAAATAAGCGGAATTGCATCCAACCGGCTCACCATAGAAGGCGTGAAGCAACTGGGCGGCACCACCCACCGCATACTACCAGATATGATTGAAGTTGGGTCGTTCATCGGCATGGCTGCAATGGTAGGCAACGGCATAACCATACGCGATGTGGCCTACGATGAGCTAGGTATCATACCGCACACATTCCGTAGAATGGGTATCAATATCGAGCGCAATGGCGATGACATCTTCATTCCACGACACGAGCATTACGAGATTGAATCCTTCATTGACGGCTCATTCATGACATTCTACGATGCACCGTGGCCTGGTCTGACACCAGACTTGTTGAGTGTACTCCTGGTTGTAGCCACTCAGGCCAAAGGCTCAGTTCTCATACACCAGAAGATGTTCGAAAGCCGTCTGTTCTTTGTTGACCACCTTATTGATATGGGTGCACAGATTATCCTTTGCGACCCACACCGTGCTGTAATCGTTGGGCATAACAACGAGATACAATTACGCCCTACTAGAATGAATTCACCCGATATCAGAGCTGGTATAGCATTACTCATTGCTGCTCTCAGTGCTAATGGCAAGAGCATTATCAGCAATATCCAGCAGATAGACAGAGGCTACGAGTCCATCGACAAGCGTTTCAATGCCCTCGGAGCAAGAATAACACGTATAGACTGACAACATCTTAATGGTACACGAAGAAGACATATACAGCATAGGATATATAACACGCACCCACGGAGTTCGAGGAGAAGTGGCATTCCGTTTCACCAACGATGTATGGGATCGCGTAGAAGCCGACTACCTCTTCTGTCGTATCGATGGTCTGCCAGTACCATTCTTTCTGGAAGAATGGAGATTTCGCTCTGATGACACAGCCCTGCTGAAGTTCGAGGACATAGACAACGTGGATCAAGCCCAGCAACTCATAGGCTGCGAAGTACTGTTTCCTTTAGCACTCACACCTTCCGATGACAATGAAATAGAGCTGACATGGCCCATGCTGCGAGGCTTTAAGGTGATAAACAATGAAGACCAATTGCTGGGAACCGTAGATGAAGTATATGACCAGACTGAGAACGTACTGATTGAAGTGGCCTCACCCAATGACGACAGCATCCTCATACCAGCCCACGAGCAGTTTATTGAGCGGGCAGACCACAGTTCACGTACTCTATACGTACACGTACCAGACGAGCTGATACAACTGAATAGATAACACATCATAAAATATGTTCACAACCGAACAACAACCTCACAAGAAACAGATAGCCATATTAGGCTCTACTGGAAGCATAGGCACCCAAGCACTGGAGGTAATAGCAGAACACAGCGATCTCTTTGAGGCACGAATTCTCACAGCAGGACACAGATGGGAACTCTTGGCTGCACAGGCACGCCAGTTCAATCCTGCAGCTGTGGTTATAGCAGATGAGACCCACTACACTCAGCTTTGCGATGCTCTATCAGACTTGCCCATAGCAGTCTATGCAGGAGCTGATGCACTTTGTCAGGTGGTACAGTCATCTGAAGTAAATATGGTGCTTACAGCCATGGTGGGGTTTGCGGGCCTGCCCCCGACCATCAGTGCTATAAAAGCTGGCAAGCCAATAGCACTGGCCAACAAGGAGACTATGGTAGTTGCAGGCGAACTTATTAATGGGCTATGCCAGCAATATCATGTTCCTATACTACCTGTTGACAGCGAGCATTCCGCTATTTTCCAAAGCCTGATGGGCGAACAAAGTCCTATAGAGAAAATCATACTCACAGCTTCAGGCGGTCCCTTCCGCAATTTTACATTGGAGCAATTGAAGGACGTGACACCAGCACAAGCCTTAAAACATCCTAATTGGGACATGGGCGCAAAAATTACTATAGACTCAGCATCCATGATGAACAAGGGTTTTGAGGTTATAGAGGCAAAATGGCTGTTTGGTGTAGAACCCGACATCATCCAGGTTGTAGTACATCCACAAAGTGTGATACACAGTGCGGTGCAGTTTGCTGACGGAGCGGTGAAAGCACAGCTTGGCGTTCCAGATATGCGCGTACCCATCCAATTAGCCTTTTCTTTCCCTGCACGACTTAAAAGCTCTTTTGAAAGACTGGACTGGTATGCTATGCGTGACCTCACATTCGAGCAGCCCGACATGAATAAGTTCCGCTGTCTGCAACTGGCCTACGATGCATTGGACAAAGGTGGTAACATGCCATGTATTGTCAACGCAGCCAATGAGATTGTCAATGTTGCCTTCCGCAAAGAGCGTTGTTCGTTCCTGCAGATGGCTGACATCATCGAAGCAACAATGCAGCGAGCGACTTTTATAGCACAGCCCACCTATGACGACTACCTAGCTACAGATGCAGAAGCAAGGAGAATTGCTGAAGAAGCTATGGGCTGAGAGCCATCAAAGCAATAATAGACGATAAAAGACAAAGCAAGTATTAGAAACCACCATTATACAATATGAGCGTATTTCAGATTAAGACACTACAGTTGATTTTATGTTTCGCCCTGCTCATCGTGCTTCACGAGGGTGGGCATTTCTTCTTTGCCAAACTCTTCAAGGTACGGGTTGAGAAGTTCTTTATGTTCTTTGACTATAAATTCCATCTGTTCTCAACCAAGGACAAGTGGTTTACACGCCTTTTCCCTAAATTCAAGAACAAGGAGACCGAATATGGCATAGGCTGGATTCCCCTCGGTGGCTACGTCAAGATTTCAGGCATGATAGACGAAAGCATGGACACCGAACAGATGAAGCAGCCTGTCAAGGACTACGAATTCCGCGCCAAGCCTGTATGGCAGCGTTTCTTTATCATGATTGGCGGTGTGCTGGTCAACTTTCTATTGGCACTCTTCATATATGCAATGATACTTTTTGCCTGGGGTGATGACAAGCTACCTGTCAAATCCATCACCAACGGCTTCTCCTATAACGAGATGGCAGAGGGTGTGGGGTTCCAAGACGGAGACCTTCCAGTTAAGATTGATGGCAAGGACATAACCTATTGGAACGACAGCTACCTTCGCGACATATCACGTGCTTCAACTGTCACAGTGATGCGTGATGGACACGAAGTTGCTGTGCTGATGCCCGATGAAGGACTTAACCTCATTGAGATGACAAAGTCGGCCACACCGTTCATGTCTATTAATGTACCTGCTGTGATTGACAGCGTACTCCCAGAGTCACCCGCTGCCAAAGCTGGCATCAGTAAGGGGAGCCGCATCATGGGCGTTGACGGTAGAGCTATTGAATGGTGGGGAGACTTCGATGTCATAATGGCATCCAAGGCCATGCAATTAGCTGAGCCTGATTGTAGTCGAGCCGACAGCATGGCTCTGCGACAAATGACCATCGTCTTTGCCGCCAATGGACAATCACTTGCAGAGCCAGACACTGTAGAGATAACACTCACAGAGCAATACATGATGGGGATTGTCAAGACACACTATGCACAATACTACACCATTGAGCATCACGACTACGGTTTCTTTGAGTCTCTACCAGCTGGTGCAGCCCACGGCTGGCGTACATTGGGTGGATATGTGAGCGACCTTCGCTACCTCTTCACCTCAGACGGAGCAAAAAACGTTGGTAGCTTTGGAACGATAGGCAATCTATTCCCAGCTCAGTTCGACTGGCAGGCGTTTTGGTACATCACAGCCTTCATCAGCATCATGCTGGCATTCATGAACATACTTCCTATTCCAGGTCTTGACGGAGGTCATGTATTCTTTCTACTTGTTGAAGCCGTCACACGCCGCCCGCCATCGGACAAGTTCATGGAACGTGCACAGATGGTTGGCATGGCATTGCTTCTAGCCTTGATGGCTTTAGCATTATTCAACGACGTAGTGAAATTCCTGTTCTGATGAGCATTCCTACAGACCCATTCATTCTACTTGGCTTCGTGAACATGAAGCTACGTGATGAGTTCATAAACCTTGACGAACTATGCCTGTCTCTAGACATCAGCCGTCAGAAGCTCGAAGATGACCTCGCTGCTGCAGGATTCACATACGACACAACCCACAACAAGTTCTGGTAACACCATAAACATACAATGCAACAATATCTCGACCTTCTACAACGCATACTCCAAGAAGGAGTTGATAAAGGCGACCGCACAGGCACAGGCACACGCAGCATCTTCGGACACCAGATGCGTTTTAATCTTGCCGATGGTTTCCCTTTGCTAACTACAAAGAAGCTGCACCTGCGCAGTATCATACACGAACTGCTATGGTTTCTGAGAGGCGATACGAATATTAAGTACTTGCACGATAATGCAGTCACCATCTGGGACGAATGGGCTGATGAGAACGGTGACCTCGGACCCATCTATGGTCATCAGTGGCGCTCATGGCCCGACTATAACGGTGGAACCATAGATCAACTCACACAGGTTGTGGAACAAATACGCAACAACCCAAACTCACGCCGCCTGATGGTTTCTGCATGGAATGTTGCAGAAGTCAACCAAATGGCACTGCCACCTTGCCATTGTCTGTTCCAGTTCTATGTGGCCGATGGCAAACTTTCGCTACAACTCTATCAGCGCAGTGCCGACACATTTCTAGGAGTACCTTTCAACATTGCAAGCTACGCACTCCTATTGATGATGGTGGCTCAAGTAACAGGTCTGGAAGCTGGTGAGTTCATTCACACCACGGGTGACACACACCTTTACCATAACCATATCGAGCAAGCCAATCTACAACTGACACGCCAACCTCGCCCACTGCCACGGATGAGGCTTAACCCAGATGTCACCGACCTCTACCAGTTCCATTACGAGGATTTCCAACTGGAGGACTATAACCCTTGGCCACACATCAAAGCACAGGTGTCTGTCTGAAATATGATACACATTATTGCAGCCGTGGCCCGCAACGGTGCCATTGGTCTGGATAACAAATTGCTCTATCACATGCCAGCCGATATGCGGCATTTCAAGGAGCTGACCACAGGACACACAGTTGTCATGGGACGCAACACCTTTGAGTCGCTTCCCAAGGGCGCCTTGCCCAACCGGCGCAACATCGTTCTAACACGCAACGCCACATACAGCGCCCCCAATATTGAGGTATTCCCTTCTCTGAAAGATGCGCTGCAAGCATGTCGGACCGATGCAGAGGTTTACATCATCGGAGGAGCATCGGTCTATGCGGAAGCCATGAGTTGCGCTGACGAGCTTAACTTGACATGGATAGACGACACACCGCCACAAGCCGACACATTTTTCCCCGACATAGACTATAATGTATGGCAAGAGAATAGGCTCGAAGAACATCAGCCCGACGACCGTCATCTCCACCCCTACAGCTTTGTGGATTACGTAAGGAAAACTGCACTACAAGCTCTCATTGTCGTTGCAATAGGTGTATCTGCTATGCTAGGAGCATGTAATGCTGAGAACAACCTACGCAAGGGCGACCAGTTCTATGCACGAGGCGAATACTACGATGCTGCAGCAGAATATCGTGCAGCCTATTCAAAGACTCCAATGAAATATCGCGACCGTCGCGGTGAGCGAGCCTTGAAGATGGCCGACTGCTACCGTCGCATTAATTATACAGCCAAGGCCATTGGAGCCTACCAAAACGGCATTCGCTATATAGAGAAAGCACGTAGCGACCGCCACAAGTTGGCTGAATTGGAATTGCGACGTTACCAGACCGATGATGAAAAGAGTTTATCTTCAAGACAAGCACGTCAAGTGCTAGCCACCGAGGAAGAGCTGCAACGTCTTGACTCCTTAGCTGAGGTTCAACTGTTGGAAGCGACCCTGCATTTAGCACGGTTGCAGATGAAAAGCGGCGACTACAAAAACGCCCAGATATCGTTTCAGAATTATATTAACATGGTGCAAGAATGTGGTGCATCGCATGCACTCATTTGCACACCCCAGAACGACACACTTGCACGTAATGGTCTGCTTGGAGCGCAGCAGGCTCCGATATGGAAAGAACGGGCATCGCTATATTCTGTCAAACGCGAACCAATATTCAACTCGCGTCGCTCCGATTTCTCCCCTATGTTGTTTGGTGACAACTATGAACAGCTCTACCTAACATCCACCCGCCCGCAAGCCACAGGTGATGATGTCAGTGGTATCACAGGCACCAAATACTCCGACATCTTCATGAGCCAGAAGGATGAGAAAGGTCGCTGGCAATCACCAGAACAGATAGAAGGCGAACTCAACAGTGAGCTTGACGATGGAGTCTGCTCATTCAGTCCAGACGGACGCACCATGTACCTTACACGTTGCACTGCCGACCCCGACTACCCCCGCTATGCACAGATTTTTTCCAGCACACGCTCAGATGCCTCATGGGGCAAGCCCCAGGAAGTACGCATCAGCCGCGACAGCCTCTCTTGCTTTGCTCACCCAGCCGTTTCCCCCGATGGCGAATGGCTCTATTTTGTGTCCGACATGGCAGGGGGGCATGGCGGCAAAGACATCTGGCGCATACACATGGATGGTGCAGTACTCGGAGGTGTCGAGAACCTAGGCGCACCCATCAATACACCAGGCGATGAGATGTTTCCTGCCTTCCGACCCAATGGCGACTTCTATTTCAGTTCCGATGGTCACCCAGGCATGGGTGGTCTTGACTTATTCATAGCCAAGCAGGACAGCATCACACACCAATGGACGGTAAAGAACCTTGGCTACCCCATGAACTCAGCTGGCGATGACTTCGGAATGACCTTTGAAGGACCTTATAACCGAGGCTTCTTCAGCAGTAACCGAGGCGATGCCAGAGGATGGGACCACATCTGGAGTTTTGACTGTCCAGAAGTTGTGCAGACAGTTAGGGGATGGGTTTATGAAAAGGATGGATATGAGCTACCCGAAGCTCTTGTATATATGGTAGGAACCGACGGCACCAATCAGAAGCTGAGTGTACGTGGTGATGGTTCATTCACGGCTGTTGTTCAGCCATACGTGAACTACATTTTCCTCGGAACATGCAAGGGCTATCTCAACCACACCAACAGTCTCAACGTTGATACATCGCATGTCAGCAAGGAATATGTGTTGCAGTTTCCACTCGCATCCATATCAGCTCCAGTGCTAATCAGAAACGTATTCTATGAATTCGACAGTGCAGAACTGACCGAGTCATCGACATCGGCTTTAGACAGTCTCGTAACCATGCTTAACGAGAATCCAAACATAACCATTGAACTAGCCTCACACTGCGACTCGCGAGGTAGTGAGGAATACAACCTACGTTTGTCAGGACGTCGCGCACAGAGTGTGGTGAACTACCTCATTGCCCACGGCATAGCATCCGACCGCCTCACACCTCGCGGCTACGGCAAGAGCCGTCCAAAGGTTGTGCGCCGTCGTCAGGCTGAACAATACCCATTCCTAAACGAGGGCGATACACTGACTGCGGATTTCATCACCGCCTTGGAAGACGACGCTCAGCGTGAAGTGGCAAACAGCCTCAACCGCCGCACAGAGTTCAAGGTACTACGCACGACCTACGGACAATAACTATTAGACTCAAATCACAAAACAATGACATATTCCATATCAACTATAGCCACACTGATAGGTGCCCACCGCATTGGGACCTGTGAATATGGCATCGACTGGTTGCTGACAGACAGTCGCTCACTGACATTTCCACGTGAGACTCTCTTCTTTGCCATACGCACACAGAAGAATGACGGACACCGCTATATCGAAGAGCTATACAGTCGCGGTGTACGCAACTTTGTTGTTCAGCAGCTCCCTAAGCAAGTAGCTTCTGACGCCAACTATTTGCAAGTGCCATCAACTCTGAAGGCCATGCAACGACTGGCAGAACGCCACCGCGAAGCCATCGTTAGCAAAGCAGGCAGTTCCGACACGCAAATTCCAATTATTGGCATCACTGGCAGCAATGGTAAAACCATTGTAAAAGAATGGCTCTATCAGATGCTCTCACCCGATATGACCATAACCCGCTCACCTCGCTCTTGGAACTCCCAGATTGGGGTACCGCTGTCTGTTTGGAAACTGTCTGAGCAGACACAGCTGGGCATATTTGAGACTGGCATCAGCGAACCTGGAGAGATGGATGCCCTGCAAGCTATCATCCAGCCGACAATCGGTGTTCTGACACATCTGGGTTCTGCCCACGACGAAAACTTTGCCAACCGCCACGAGAAGTGCATGGAAAAACTACGCCTGTTCCACGATGCCCAGGTTCTGGTTTACAATGCCGACGATGAGATGATTGGACAGTGCATAGCAGAAGCCAAGATGAGATGCGAGCTGTTCGGATGGAGCACTAGCGACCCACAGGCCGCCGTGTTCATCACCAGCGCCAAGCACGACAACAAGACCGATCTACACGTTGTGCTGAATTCACTTCCCCGACAAAGTGCAAGCACACCTGTGCAATTCGATGTAACAATCCCATTCATTGATACAGCAAGTATTGAAGATGCCATCCACTGTCTGTGTGTGTCGCTTTATCTTGGTGTCCAGCCAGCAACGCTTACAGAACGTATGCCGCGCCTGGAAGCAATCGCCATGCGCCTGGAGGTCAATGAAGGAATCCACGGCTGCACTCTCATTACCGACTCCTATAACAACGACCTCAACTCTCTAGAGATTGCTCTCGATTTCATGCGTCGGCGTCCCGACATAGCAGGCCGGAAACACGTTCTCATCCTCTCCGATATCAAGCAGACAGGTCTGACTCTCACCACGCTCTACTCTCAGGTGGCTGGTCTTCTTCAAAAGCAAGACGTAGATGAATTCATAGGTATCGGAGCTGAGGTCAGTGCCGGCATGAGTTGTGTGCCTGAAGAGACGCTGTCACGCATCAGTATGCACCTCTTCGACACTGTTGAGGCTTTCCTTCGTTCCGAATATTTCGAGACATTGCATGACAGAGTCATACTGCTCAAAGGAGCCAGGATGTTCCGTTTCGACCGTATCAACGATGCGTTGATAAAGAAAGTACATGAGACAACACTTGAGATAAACCTCAGCGCAGTAGTTGACAACCTCAACCATTACCGGGCAATGATGCAACCTGGCACCCGCATGGTGTGCATGGTCAAGGCATCGGCATACGGTGCTGGAGCTGTAGAGATTGCCAGGACACTGCAAGACCACCGTGTTGACTATTTGGCTGTGGCTGTAGCAGATGAGGGAGTGGAACTCCGTCGGGCAGGCATCACCGCCAACATCATGGTCATGAATCCAGAAATGAGCAGTTTCCGCACTCTGTTTGAGTATCAGTTGGAACCAGAGGTCTATAGTTTCCGCTTGCTGGATGCCCTCATCCATGCTGCCGAACACGAAGGCATAACCACCTACCCCATTCACATCAAGCTGGACACTGGTATGCACAGGCTGGGATTTAATCCCGCCAAGGACATCAAAACACTCATCAACCGTCTGCAGGCACAGACCGCTCTCATACCCCGCTCTGTGTTCACCCACTTCGTTGGAGCCGACAGCGATGACTTCGATGCCTTCTCAACTCGTCAGTGGGAACTGTTCACCCAAGCAGCCGACCAGTTGCAGTCGGTGTTCCCCAGCCATATACTGCGTCACATCTGCAACTCTGCTGGTATAGAACATTTTCCAGAGAGGCAGGCCGATATGGTGCGACTAGGACTAGGCCTGTATGGCATTGATGCCCGCACTGACAAGATGCTCACCTGTATCTCCACTCTCAAGACCACCATTCTGCAAATCCATGATGTACCAGCCAATGAGACCGTAGGCTACTCTCGACGTGGTATTCTCACTCGCGACAGCCGCATAGCAACCCTTCCAATAGGATATGCCGATGGACTCAACCGTCACCTCGGACGCGGTAATGGCTACTGTCTGGTCAATGGCAAGCCAGCTCCCTACGTGGGTAACATCTGCATGGATGTGTGCATGATTGACGTAACCGATATTCCTTGCGAGGAAGGTGACACTGCCGTCATCTTCGGTCCCGACCTGCCTCCCACAGTTCTGGCAAAGGCCATTGATACCATCCCATACGAGATACTCACTTCGGTATCTCCCCGTGTAAAACGAATTTATTTTGTGGATTAACAGAAGCTATTACATTACTTCTGTCGGATAAAGATGTTGATAGGTGTGCCGCTGAAGTTCCAACGCTCCCTAATTTTGTTCTCCAGGAAACGACGGTACGGTTCCTTGACGTACTGCGGCAGGTTGGCATAGAACACAAAAGATGGGATGCGTGTGTCTGGGAGCTGCGAACAATACTTAATCTTGATATACTTACCCTTCATTGATGGTGGTGGATATGCCTCAATCAGCGGAAGCATCTCCTGGTTAAGCTTGGTGGTTCCCACACGCGCCCTTCTATGCTTATCAACCTCAGCTGCCGTCTCCAGAACCTTGAAGATGCGTTGTTTGGTGAGAGCAGAAGTAAATATGATACTGAAGTCACTGAATGGTGCCATGCGGTCACGGATGGCATTCTCAAATGTCTCTATGGCAGCATTACTCTTGTTCTCAGCCAGATCCCACTTGTTAACCACAACGACCAGACCTTTCTGGTTGCGCTGTATCAGCTGGAAGATGTTCAAATCCTGCGCCTCAATACCACGTGTGGCATCCAGCATGAGAATGCAGACATCAGAGTTCTCTATGGCACGAATGCTGCGCATAACGCTGTAGAATTCCAAGTCTTCATTGACCTTGTTCTTGCGTCGGATACCAGCAGTATCTACCAAGAGGAAATCAAAACCAAACTTCTGATAGCGGGTGTAGATGCTGTCGCGTGTCGTGCCAGCTATGTCGGTGACAATGTGGCGATCCTCGCCTATGAAAGCATTGATAATGCTGCTTTTGCCAACATTGGGACGCCCCACTACAGCTATCCTAGGCAAGTTGAGTTCCTCGGTTACCTTGGCATCCTTCGGCATTTTCTCTACTATCATATCCAGCAAGTCGCCTGTACCTGTGCCTGTTGCAGCAGAGATACAGAATGGGTCGCCCAAGCCAAGGGAATAGAACTCAGCAGCTTGCCATTGCTGGGTGCTGTTGTCCGTTTTGTTAGCTACGAGTATCACGGGCTTAGGTGTGCGGCGCAATATGCCAGCCACCTCGGCATCCAGGTCAGTAACGCCTGTGTTGACGTCAACAAGGAACAGAACCAAATCAGCCTCTTCAGTGGCGATGGTCACTTGCTTGCGTATTTCTTCTTCAAATATGTCATCGCTGTTCACGACCCATCCTCCCGTGTCAACCACGGAAAACTCATGACCAATCCATTCACACTTGCCATATTGGCGGTCACGAGTGGTGCCTGCCTCCTCTGAGACTATAGCATGGCGCGTCTTTGTCAGACGGTTGAACAATGTTGATTTTCCCACATTCGGGCGTCCTACTATGGCTACTAACATGGTATATGTCTGTATTTTAATTAGTTACTAATCACTGCATCACCTTACGTCCGCCAACGATAGCAATGCCCCGATGACTGGCTGAAAGACGTCTGCCGTCAATGGAATAGGCAGCAGTATTGGCTGGGGTTAAGGAGTATGTCGGTGCGTTGACAGGTGTCTCATCTTCAAACTCCACAATCTCCTTCACTTTGCTCCATACTGCATCTGCCGCATACAACTCCTTTGTTCCAGCAGGTACATACAAAGTGATGCTAGGATAGAGCTTGGTGTCGGTCATATAGTTTGCTGCCGTGGGAGGTGTACGCCTCATACATTTTATTGTTGTAAGAGCCGTGCAACCACTAACAAGATAGTTGGGCAGCGACTCCAGCGATGCAGGCAGGGTGATACTTTCAAGGCTTGTACAATTGCGGAAAGCGCTTGCGCCTATCTGTGTCAGTCCTTCAGGAAGAACAACATTGGTCAAATTGGTGTTGGCAAATGCAGAGACTTCTATAGATGTGAGTCCTTCTGGCAGTTCCACAGTCTCCAATCCAGTCTTGTTGAACGCATGCATACCGATTGTCTGCAAGGTTGAAGGCAAATTTAAGCTGGTGACAGCAGACGCTCCTGTAAGGATATACCTGCCTATTATGGTGATGCCTTCGCCAAACTCATAGCGTGTAGGAGTGTTACCGAAGTACTGCATCAGGTTTGTTTTCTCCTTGTAGTTGGTCGAAGCTATAGCTGAAGAATTGATTACAACAGTGGAAAGGTTGGGATAGAGATAGGGTATTCCCTTCTCATCTATAGTCTCGGCTTCAGCAGGCACAGTGTAGGTCTCTACGTCAGGAAAACGCTCCACATTGAGCAGCTCGTCCAAACCTTCCAGCCACTCCGTGAGGAGCTGGTGGAGCTGTGTGTGCCATGCGAACTTGGCATTGCTGAAGCCCCAGCCGTGTCCGCCTTTCTCATATGACTGCATCTTGACAGGAACTCCCACAGCCGTGAGTGCGTTGTAGTAGGCCACAGCATTAGTGGCAGGCACCACAGTACCGTCGTTTTCTGAATAGGTGATGAAGGCGGGCGGTGTCATGCCGTTCACCTGCTTCTCGTTGCTGTACAGCTCCACCAGTTCAGCCGATGGGTTGCTGCCCAGGAGACAGTCAATGGAACCCTGATGTGTCTTACCCGACTGCATGGTGATAACGGGATAGAAGAGTATCTGAAATGCAGGTCTCTCCTCGCCCTCGGTGTGTGTGGCGATAGTACTGGCCAGATGTCCGCCAGCTGAGAAGCCCATGACACCCACCAGAGATGGATTAACGCCAAGTGCGTCAGCATTGTCACGGATATACTTCATTGCAGCACGTCCGTCGGTTAGAGGCACATCATGCTGCCCATTGGGCATTCGGTAGCTAAGTACACCAACGGTATAGCCAAGCTCTGTGTAGAATGGAATCCAATCTGTACCCTCTGCCGCGATAGCAAGATAGCTGTAGCCACCACCAGGACACACGATGACAGCACGTCCATTAGCCTTGGCTGCATCTGGTGTATGCAGGTCGAGTGTGGCTCCTGTAGAGAGTTTAACGACCTCAGCTGACACCGACACGGACAGTGTCATCAAGACAGACAATATGAGGTAAAAATGTCTTATCATAACTTTATAAATACAATGTTTCTTGTTCATGTTCCTTTACAGAATATGGCTGCAACCTCATTCGGGGTCGTAGCCATATTGTCGCATGGCGCGTTCTGAACTACGCCAGTCTTTATCGACCTTGACAAACAAGCGCAAGAAGATTTGTTTCCCGAAGAATTTCTCCAACTCGCGCCGTGCCTCCGATGAGATCCGTTTCAGTGCCACGCCCTGATGGCCTATGATGATGCCTTTCTGGCTCTCACGCTCTACATAGATTACGGCCTCGATGCGGATTATATCCTTAGCTTCCTTGAAACTCTCCACCACCACCTCCACCGAGTAGGGAATTTCTTTGTCGTAGTATAGCAGGATTTTCTCTCGGACGATTTCTGTGACGAAGAACCTTGCAGGCTTGTCGGTCCACTGATCCTTGTCGAAATATGGCGGTGACGCAGGAAGTAGCTCACGTATGCGCTTCAGCACATTATCCACACCAAAGCGGTGCAGAGCCGATATGGGCATTATCTCCGCCTTGGGCAGTGCCTCATGCCACTCTTCCACCTTGGTCGTGAGAGCAGCCTGATTGCTGAGGTCTATCTTGTTAATCAGCACCAGCACAGGCACTTCCATCTGTGCAACCTTATGCAGGAAGTCGGCATTCTTATCTGGTGTCTCCACCATATCGGTCACGTAGAGCAGCACGTCGGCATCCTGTAGTGCGCTCTCGGAGAAATGAAGCATCTGCTCCTGAAGCTTATAGTTTGGCTTCAGCACACCAGGGGTGTCGGAGAAACAGATCTGCATCTCAGGCGTATTCAATATGCCCATGATGCGATGGCGTGTCGTCTGCGCCTTGAATGTGGCAATGCTGATGCGTTCACCGACGAGCAAGTTCATCAGCGTGGACTTTCCCACATTGGGATTGCCCACGATGTTGACAAAACCTGCTCGATGTGTGCCGTCATTCATCATTCGTCATTCATCATTCGTCATTTCCCATCATATCCCCACTTCATGTATGCAGCGCCCCATGTGAAACCAGCACCGAAAGCCGTGAAGATGAGGTTGTCGCCCTTGCGGAGCTTTGATTCATACTCCCACAAAGCAAGTGGCAATGTTGCACTTGAGGTGTTACCGAAATGAGTGATATTAAGCATAACTTGCTCCATAGGCAATTCAAGACGTTGAGCCACAGCCTGAATGATGCGCACGTTTGCCTGATGAGGAACCACCCAAGCGATGTTATCCTTGTTCAAGCCGTTGCGTTCTGCAATCAGGGCGCAGGCATCGCTCATGTTGGTTACAGCGAACTTATAGACGGTGCGGCCCTCCTGATGGAGATAGTGCATACGATGTGTAAGCGTGAAATAGCTGGGAGGTGTTGCCGAACCGCCGGCCTTCAGGCAGAGGAATGGCAAGCCAAGACCGTCTGTACGCAGATGGCTGTCCATCCAGCCGTACTCCTCTGTTGTAGGTTCAACCAGAACAGCAGCAGCTCCGTCACCGAAGATGGGGCATGTCTGACGGTCGGTATAGTCAGTAACGCTGGACATCTTGTCAGCACCAATCACCACAATCTTCTTATAGCGTCCGCTTTCAATAAGACCAGAAGCTGTGTCCATAGCGAAGAGGAAGCCAGAGCAGGCTGCCTGCAGATCCATAGCATAGGCATTCTTCATACCCAGCTTGCCAACAACGATGCTGGCTGTTGAAGGGAAGTGGTAGTCGGGTGTAGAGGTGGAACAGATCACAGCATCCACCGACTGTGGGTCGGTGCCGGTACGTTCCAGCAGCTGTCTCACAGCCTTACGGGCCATATAGCTTGTACCCAGCCCTTCCTCATTCAATATACGACGTTCTTTGACACCAATGCGCGACATTATCCACTCGTCATTGGTATCAACCATACGACTCAACTCTTCGTTGTTCAGCACATAGTCGGGTACATACCCCCCTATGCCTGTTATGACGGCATGTATCTTTTCCATAAACATATTAATAAAAAAGCCTCACCCCCAGCCCCTCTCCAGTGGGAAGGGGAGTATATACTTCTGCCAACAGAGGGAATACTGCAATCCAAAAGTAACTACTCCTCTCTCCGAGAGAGGGGTCGGGGGTGAGGACGATTGATTACGCCTCCTCCTTCACAATAGCAATCTTACCGCGATAGTAACCGCAAGCAGGGCATACTGTGTGATAGATATGGAACTCGCCGCAGTTAGGGCAGACAGCCAATGTAGGTGCTACTGCTTTGTCATGAGTGCGACGCTTAAGAGTGCGTGTCTTAGATTGTCTTCTTTTAGGATGTGCCATGATGTACGAATGTTATTTTTGTTATTTGATTGTATCTTTAAGTTTGGAGAGTGCAGCCCAGCGGGAGTCGGGTTGTGCATCAGCCTGGTGTTGTTGCAACAGCAGTTCCATCTCGGCATTGCAATGTCCCTCAGCATGGACTGGATGCAACGGAACAGCCAGCGCTATTGCCTCATATATGTTCCAGCTCAGATCAAGCTCGCTGTCGGTGTCCAACACTGTGATGATGTCGCCATCATCGCCAGCATTCTCACCTACCCTCACCTTGATTTCTTCCGAGCCTTCGATATGCGCCTCCATCTCATCGCCACAACGGTCACATTGCACTACGAGCATACCTGTCACCTGCAAATCGATGTCTGCGCCACTAGTTGTGCGCTTTGCATTCATCGCTACATCGAGGCTACCGCGCTGATACTGAGTATCTTCAAGGTTCTGGAAGAACGCATCATCCAAGTGCCACTGACGAGTCAATCCGTCGGCAGGAATATCGTTCAAAGTAAGCGTAAAGCTTTTCATAGTCTCCATTCGAGCCGCAAAGGTACTGCTTTATTTTCGATTGACAAAGGTTTGCATCGAAAATGTTTTGCACCACAAGTCTTTTCCACTGTAGGAGTGAGGGTGGCTCGACGGCACTCAAGCAAAACGACGGCACGAAAGAGGCGTTTCGTCGGCACGAAAGTGGTGTTACGTCAGCAGACAACGAGTGTTTCGACGGCACATAAGGGTTGATTCGACGGCACGAAAGAGACGTTTCGACGGCACAAAAGAGTTGATTCGACGGCACAATCGAGTAGGAGGAAAACGAAGTAGTTTTCTTCCTACTTTCGTTTTCCGACCTCTCACACCACCGTACATGCGGTTCCGCATACGGCGGTTCCTAACACGGATGCAACTTCACATAATAATCTACAAGGCACGGGT
>JAFZQR010000068.1 GCA_017620295.1 Bacteroidaceae bacterium | reverse complement strand
TTACATGTCTTTGTTCGCTCTTTGGCGCATCTTTTCCTTTTATCCTCAGTCACAGAGTCCGCTCTGCTCCCTCGGAGAAAAGAACAATCTGCATCCAAATAGCTGAACAAATACATAAAACTAATTGTGAACACCTACTTAAATAAAGAGGGGAGTATATTGGGGAGAAGATAGTATTGGAAGAAGTTGGAAATGGGAGACGTAAAATTATTTGTAGGGTTGTTGATGCAGTTAAACATTGCAAGTCATGAAAAAGCATTGCAAGCCATAAAAAGCATTGCATATCGATTATGTGAAGCCTCGAAAAGTATATACGCCCCTCTCCATCGTCGGAGAGGGGGCGGGGGTGAGGCTTTATATAAAGCAGTGGGACTATAAGCCGGGTTCTGTTCCGTTGTTTAGACGGTGCCTGCCATTTATCTACTGCCGCAGTCGCCTACGGCCTCTATCGTTCTACCCTCCAGCTTGGACGAGCAGCCCTCTCTTTGGGGCGACCTCCGGGGAAGCCGCCTTGGTCGCTGGTTTACGCGAACTTTCAGTCTCCAGTGTACACAGCCCGTACGTCGCCGCACGGCTGGTGGGCTCTTACCCCACCTTCTCACCCTTGCCTGTCTGCTGCTCCCCTAGAGGCACAGCCGCATCGGCGGTTATTCTCTTCTGCACGTACAGGCCCTCACGAGCCTCTATCGGTTAGGTAGTGGAGCGCTCTCTACTGCCCGGACTTTCCTCTCGCTGCCTACCGACAGCCAGCGACAAGCCATCCCGCTGCTTTTGGCGGCAAAGGTAAGGATAAAAGATGTAAAATGTAAAATGTATGATGTAAAATGTGCTGAAATTAAAGGCATGGATGTTAAATGAGCCGAAATGAAATATGACAAAGTGTCACAATCCAATAGTTTTTGCATTATCTTTGCAGAGAAATTGCAAGACCAAATTCAAATATCACACAAATGAGACACAACACAACAATGAAGTTCTTTGCCGCTATGGTGGTAGCACTGGGCGGCATGATTGGCACAGTGGCAGCACAAGGGTCTAGGGTTGACCTCACAGAGGCTGCAGAGAAAAGCGTGAACACGGTGGTATATATCCGCGTGACACAGAACTCACAGACACGTACCGTAGAATACTACGACCCCTTCGAGGATTTCTTTGGCGACTTCTTCGGACGCGGCAACGGCGGTCGCCGTCAGCAGCAGGTACAGACTCCCCGCCGACAGGGTGCAGGGTCGGGTGTGATAATCTCACGAGACGGCTATATTGTGACCAACAACCACGTAGTTGAGGGTGCGGATGTCATAGAAGTGAAGCTCAATGACGGCTCGGAATACTCCGGACGCATCATTGGCCTTGATGCCACCACCGACCTCGCTCTCATCAAGATTGAAGGGACAGACCTGCCAGCCATAACCATAGGCAACAGTGACGACCTGAAGGTTGGGCAATGGGTGCTGGCTGTGGGAAACCCGTTCAACCTGACCTCCACTGTGACTGCTGGCATAGTATCAGCCAAGGCCCGCACATTGGGTGCCAATGGTGTGGAGAGTTTCATCCAGACAGACGCAGCCATCAATGCAGGCAACTCTGGTGGTGCGCTGGTCAACGAGCGCGGCGAGCTAGTAGGTATCAATGCCATGCTCTACAGCCAAACTGGCAGCTACACAGGCTACGGCTTTGCCATTCCTACGAGCATCATGAATAAGGTTGTGAGTGACCTAAAGGAATTCGGTATGGTGCAACGCGCCATTCTGGGTGTGCGTGGCCAGGATGTCAGCGCATACCTAGATGCAGAACGCCAGCAGGACCATGAGGTTGACCTTGGAGTGACACGCGGCATCTACGTGCAAGAGGTAGAGACAGGCAGTGCAGCCGAGGAGCTGGGCCTGCAGAAAGGCGATGTCATCACAGGCATCGAGGGCCGTGACGTAAACAAGATGGCCGAGCTTCAAGAGGCATTGGCACAGCACCGTCCAGGCGACCGCGTCAATATCACATACATACGCAACAAGAAGAGCTACACCAAGACTGCAACTCTGCGCAACGCACAGGGCAACACCGACGTGATGCAGGAAGTAGATATCGACCTTCTGGGTGCACAGCTTCAGCCCCTCACCCAGGAGAAACGTCAGCAGCTAGCCCTCAGCTATGGTCTCGAAGTGACCGCCATCAAAAATGGCAAGATGAAGGATGCCGGCATCACCAAGGGCATCATCATACTGCAAGTGAACGACAAGCCTATGCGGACCGTGGAGGAATTCGAGGAGGCTGTTCGCTCAGCCAATCAGAGTCATGAGCGCACATTGTGGATACGCGCCGTGACACCTTCCGGCATAAAGAAGGGTTATGCAATAGACTTGAGCGAGGACAGCAGCAAATAAGAAGCAAAGACTTCGGCAGGAAGCGTCCATTTCATCGGCAGAAAACCGATAAAACGTCAGCAGATATCGTCTGAAACGTCAGCAGATATCAACATAAACGTCGGCAGAAATTGCCCATTTCATCGGCAGACAACGCAAGTTGCCTGCCGATGTTATTTTGAGAATGTTGTATTCTGCTGACATAAAAGACAAAATAAAAAGGGAAATATTTGGAAACGTCGGCACAAAACAGTACTTTTGCGGGCTTAATATACGCGAGAATAATAAGGTATAACACCAAAACCATATGAGACAACTTAAGATTACCAAGAGTATCACTAACCGTGAGAGTGCGTCACTTGACAAGTATCTGCAGGAGATTGGCCGTGAAGACCTCATCACAGTTGAGGAGGAAGTGGAACTGGCACAGCGCATACGCAAAGGAGATCGCCGCGCATTGGAGAAGCTCACCCGCGCCAACCTGCGCTTCGTGGTCAGCGTAGCTAAGCAGTACCAAAACCAAGGTCTGTCACTGCCCGACCTCATCAACGAAGGCAACTTAGGACTAATCAAAGCTGCTGAGAAGTTTGACGAGACACGCGGTTTCAAGTTCATTTCATACGCTGTTTGGTGGATTCGCCAAAGCATACTTCAAGCCTTGGCCGAGCAGAGCCGTATAGTACGTCTACCGTTGAATCAGGTAGGCTCACTCAACAAAATCAGCAAGGCACTCTCCAAATTTGAGCAGGAGAATGAGCGCCGTCCCAGCCCAGATGAGCTGGCCGACGAGCTAGACTTACCTGTTGAGAAGATTTCAGACACGCTGAAAGTGAGTGGACGCCACATCTCCGTAGATGCGCCATTCGTAGAAGGCGAGGACAACACACTGCTCGACGTTATTGTCAATGACGACAGCCCCATGGCTGACAAGAGCCTTGTGAACGAGAGCCTCAGCCGCGAGATTGACCGCGCCCTCTCAACCCTAAGCGACCGCGAGAAGCAGATTGTGGAGATGTTCTTCGGCATCAACCATCAGGAGATGACGCTGGAGGAGATTGGCGACAAGTTCAACCTCACCCGTGAGCGCGTGCGCCAAATCAAGGAGAAAGCCATACGACGCCTTCGCAACAACTCAAAGAGCAAACTGCTCAAAGGATACCTAGGATAGCCTTCCCTGCAAGAATGCCTATGAAAAGAACAAGATTTATAGCGATGCTGGCAATCATAATGGCAGGCATGCTCGCCATGAGTATGCCTGTAGCTGCCAAGAGCCGACCGAAGGTTCAGAAAATCTACATCTTTGGCTTTTCAGCATCGTTCACCGACTCACTGGCTTGTCTCACATCTGTACAGCAGCTGGACAGTGCATGGGTGGGTCCCCACGGTTTCCTCATGGACCGCGCACTCTACAGCTTGCAGCTACAGTACCATGTGGAAGCTGAATACGGCATCAAAGAGAGTACTTGCGCTGTATTTTTCAGCAAGAGGAAAGGCAAAGCCGAGGCCATGCGGAACAACATCCTACGCCGCTACAACAGAGACCGCAACGTAAAGCTAAGGGAAATCTCAGCAGAACAGTTCCAGTTCACAGCAGAGGACTACAGACAGACAGCCCCTGTGCAGATAGAGACTGAAACGCCAGAACCTCCCGCACATCCTCAAGCGCAACCAGCCCAGTAAAGCATGACACAACGCTACAAGGTGGCCAACCACCTGATGGACATCACCCTTGACGGTGACGACCTGACAAACGCCAACATACTGCCTTCTTTCACGCCATTCGTAAGCGAGGATGAAGGCACTTTGCTTCTACGGCTGTGCGCCAAACGGGGACAGCTAACAGACTTCTCGACATGGGAAGAGATAGGCCAGTTCGACTGCGGTGGAGCCAACCACGGCGTATATCGGAAAGAAGCCGAAATCACAGAGGGAACCAATGGCACAGAGGCTCTACACTATGACTACGGTTTCTGCATCAGCCTGCCAGACTGTCAAGGTGGCGCTCTCAGTTGCTGCCTTATAGCGAAGAAACAGTTCACCGAATGTGAGGCCATACTGTTAGGAGACGCATCAACTTGGCAGTTCGGTCTGAACAACGCCATCATGCTGGCCTACGCCTTTGCTGCCGCCGACAAGCAGACGCTACTGGTACATGCATCCGTGATACGAAACAACGGCTACGGCTACCTGTTTACAGCTCCCAGCGGTACAGGCAAGAGTACACACACACATCTCTGGTACAAGTACATACCAGGCTCAGACCTGATGAACGACGACAACCCAGTGGTGAGAATAGTAGATGGCGTTACTACAGTATTCGGTTCTCCATGGAGCGGCAAGACGCCCTGCTACCGCAACATCTCGGCACCAGTGGGAGCAATAACACGTCTGGAGCAAGCACCAGAGAACACTATTGAGCCTATGGCTACCATTCCAGCCTTTGCAGCATTACTGCCTGCTGTAAGCTCCATGAAATGGGATTCATATATATATAAAGGTATATGTAGCACCATAGGCGAGGTCATCCGACTCACACCTATATACCATCTGGGATGCCGCCCCGACGAAGAGGCGGCTCGAGTAAGCTATGGAATGATTGCAAGAGTAAAGAGCTGACACATAGGAGCCATCAGAGTGATTAAACGGATAATCATAAAAGCAGCGAGGCTGCTAGCAGCCCCACTGCGGTGGAGGAAGCAGCGACGATATGCCGATGACAGAGCTGGCAGCAATACTTGGGAAGTAGCCAATGACAAGCTATTAGGATTGGTTCGTCAGACGATGGCAGAGACGGGCGAGACAGCAACCATCAACGTCAAGGGCTACAGTATGCGTCCGTTTCTGGAACATCTTCGCGACCGCGTCGTTCTGAAACCAGTAGAACCAGGCGAAATCAGACTGCACGACGTTGTGCTGGCCGAGATATACAAGGGTGTCTATGTCCTGCACCGTGTCATTGCCATCAACGGAGATGACTTGACACTGATGGGCGACGGAAACATCCGTGGCACCGAACACTGCCAGCGCAAGGACGTCTGCGGTGTAGCCATCAAGCTGCTCCGGCCCAACGGCCACTACATAGACACCAGCGATGCCAACTACCAGCGCAGGGTTCGGCACTGGCTGCGCCTGCTCCCTGTGAGACGCTGGCTGCTGTTCTTCTACAAGCTAACCATATAACGATAATAGAATGAGAATAAAAGAAGGTTTCGACCTTATGACCATCTGCGGCGAAAATGTCATTGTGGCACACGGCAAAGGCAACATCGACTTTTCCCGCGTCATCAGCCTAAATGAGAGTGCCGCCTACCTTTGGCACAAAGTGAATGGACAAGACTTCACCGCCGAGCAGCTAGCCAAGCTGCTGATGGAGGAATACGAAGTTGATGAAGCCACAGCCCTCAATGACTGCAAGAAGATGATGCAGGACTGGTTAGAGGCTGGACTCACGGTAATTTGACAGTAAGAAAAGTGTTATCCACAGCAATTGTCCAATTGTAAATTGTCTAATTGTCCAATAATCTCACGGCCCTGACTCCCTGCTGTGAGGGATGCTTACTCATATACGTGGCAAGAGTCATAGGTTCAAGCACCACTTTTTTATGTATCTGGCTGGCATTCAGCAGATGCAACTTGCCATCACTGCCCCATACGGCAAAGCCAAGATGAGAGGTGTCAAGCCCTTGTTTGTTGGTGACGATAGCCAGGATGTCGCCATCATGTATTATTCCCAAGTCTGATTTTCCACGTCCCAGCAATCGCTGTGGGATATAGCGAACAGTCATACCTGATGCAGCCTGTTCGGCACGTCGTATGCGTTCTATGACTTGAGGCTTGCCAGCCATCATCGGGTAGCTCTGTACATGGTTGGTCATCCAATTGAGATTTATGACCTGCGGCTCTACAAAAGGAAAGAATGCTCCCCGACGGTCTGACTCAGAGCCGACGATTTCTGTAACAAGTCCTTGTGCAACATTGCTAGATATCCACTGACTGAAATAGTGATTGCGCGAGGCATAGCCGTAAAGCTGTCCTCCTTCGTAGCGTAACTGCCGCAGCCAACGGCAATAGTCGGCAAAGCTACGTCCTCCATGCCTGGAGGTAAGGGTCAGTGCCAGCACCGTCTCAACATAGGTGGTACAATCAAGTTCACGCAGGTTCACTACAAGCCGTTCCTCGCTGTTCACCTCAAGTGTCTGAGCCACGTATGGCACACCTATCAACTCCTTGGCATAGAACATCACGAGGTTAGCATCAGCAGCCTGCTGCGCCCCCTTGGCAAGCAGCGTCTCAACCCGAATGCTGTCTGATGGTTGATATGTAACCTGGGCTTCAAGCTCAAAGCCAAGAAGTAATGCTGAGACGCACAAGAGTATGAAACGCTTCATGAATAGTCAGATTTGAATTTCACGACAAAGGTAGCACTTTGTATTGGATTTGTTGTAACTTTGCGGGCGAAACCAAACATGATGGTATTGCTTTGAGATACACCTTATTATTATTCTCATTACTCCTAGGCTTACACGTATCTGCTCAGTACACAAGAAGCCTTAATGAACAGATACACACGGTAAGGGTTGTGGTGAACAATGATGCGCTGCAACCGCCAGTGGCGAGATTGGGCAGCAAGGTTGAGCTGTCTTTTGACGATTTCACACACTCATATACACGTTATATATATAAGGTAGAACTGTGCAATGCCGATTGGACACCTGCAACAGAGGTGTTCGAGAGCGACTGGCTGGTTGGGTTCAACGAGCAACCGATAGAAGATTATGAGACCAGCTTCAACACCACCCTCCTCTACACCCACTACCGCGTTAGCTTCCCCAACGCCAACACGCGCCTGAAGATGTCAGGAAACTATCGCGTCACAGTCTATGCCGACGAGAGCGACCGCGATGACGAGCCTGTGCTGGAGGCCTGCTTCATGCTGCTCAGCCCAGAGATGAGCATATCAGCAAGCATACTGACAAACACCGACATCGATGTTAACCAGAGTCACCAACAGATACAATATTCCCTAAGCTTTGGGCAACGGAAGGTGATTGACGTAAGCCGTGAGCTGCACACTGTTGTGCTGCAAAACCGACGCTGGGACAACGCGGTCATAGACCTCATGCCCAACATCCAGCGCAATGGTGCTGCCGAGTGGACACACCGACGCGAGCTAATCTTCCCAGCGGGCAATGAGTACCATAAGTTTGAGATATTAGACCCGCACATCGGAGGTATGGGAGTGGAACAAATAGACTGGTTCGACCCATTCTACCACGCTACACTCTACCCCATCACCCCATCACACAACTATTCCTTTGATGAAGATACCGATGGTGCCTACATCATCAGACGCTCCTACGATGAGGACAATGACACGCAGAGCGAATACCTATTTGTGCATTTCCAACTGAAATCCACGCGCTTGCCAGGCGGTGATGTCTATGTCACCGGACAATGGGACAATGGTTTTCCCGACCCAGCATGCCGTCTGAGCTATGATGAAGCAGCAGGCATATATGAAGGCTCACTGCTACTCAAACAGGGCTACTATAACTATCAGTTCGTACAAGCCGACAGCGAGGGACGCGGAGTCACCAACCACACTGAAGGCAACTTCTACCAGACAGAAAACGAATATATCATACTTGTTTACCACCGTCCGATAGGGTCTAGGCACGATGCCCTTGTGGGCTATGCAACCATAAAAAGCAAATAAACCCAAGCAATGGAATATATACAATCTTTCTTCCAAGACATGGGAGCCGTGATGCAGCTTCCCGCATTCTTCGTTCTTTTGGAGTGTATTGGCACATTGGCAGGTGCCGTATCTGGCATACGTCTGTCTGCAGCCAAGCAATTTGACCTGTTCGGAGCCTACATTGTTGGCTTGGCAACAGCCTGCGGAGGCGGTACCATACGTGACATACTGCTTGGTCTGACACCGTTCTGGATGGTAGAACCAATCTACCTTGGCTGTGTCTTCTTCGGACTGATATGGGTTATGATGTTCCGTCGTATGCTGGTGCGTCAGAACAATACGTGGTTTCTCTTCGACTGCATTGGTATGGCACTGTTCAACGCTATCGGCATAGAGAAAAGCCTAAACCTAGGCTTCCCCTGGTGGGTGGCGATTGCCATGGGCTGTGTCACTGGTGCCGGCGGAGGTGTGATGCGCGATGTGCTTATGAACGAGGTGCCTCTCATTTTCCGTAAGGAGATATATGCTATGGCCTGCATAGCAGGCGGCATTGTATATATCCTGTGCAATGAGGCAGGATGGAACGCTGCAGGCTGCGCTCTGGTGTCCTGTACAGTTGTGATAGCCACCCGCATGCTAGCCGTACACTACGGATGGAGCATGCCGAAGATGAAAGCCGAAGACAATTAACAGACCTTTGCTGTCCGCATAATAAGTGTCCGCATAAACGATTGTCCGCCTCAATGACTTGATATATCATTGAGGCGGACAATCGTTATATATTCTAACAATAGCTTGTGTCTTGTGCTACTTCTCTATGTGCTGAGTCTTGTCACCGTAGTTGCCGTATGTGCCATAGTGACCATAGCGGCCATAATAGGTGCCATACTTGGAGTAGTACTTGTATTTACCGTAGCCGTAGTAGAAGCCGTACTTCTTCTTGGTCAAGTCCATACCATTGAGAACAAGGTTAATCTTTGGCAGCTTATGCTCAGCTGCGGCACGGTTGATAATCTCCACATCAGCTTTGGTTGAGAACTCTGAACGAACTACAAAGAACGTCACGTCAACCAGACGTGCCAACTCGTAGGTATCGCTCACAAGACCTACAGGCGGGGTATCAACAATAACGTAATCGTACTTGCTTCTCAAGTATGCGAAAGCATCGTCCAGCTTCTGACGTGTGATAAGCTCACCTGGGTTTGGAGGTATAGTACCGGCAGGCAGAACGTCTAGGTTTGCATTGATGACTCCGTGTACTATCTGTTTGTCCAGCATATCCATGTTTTCCTCATCGCTGGCAAGGAAGGTGCTTATACCTTGTGTGCTTGAGGGCAGTCCAAAGAGCTTCACCAGACGAGGTTTACGCACATCGAGTCCGACTATGACGACCTTCTTTCCCAACAGCGCCAACGACATGGCCAGATTGGTGGCAATGAACGTCTTGCCTTCGCCAGGCACACACGATGTGGTACAGATGACCTTCTCGTCTCCCTCCAGCACAAAGCGCAGATTGGTTCGGAGGCTTCGGAAAGCTTCCTCCATCATGTTGTTGGAGTTTTCCTTCACCACCACAGCACGCTTACCATCTGCAAGCTCTGTTGTAAGAGGTATGTCGGCCATAATGGTAAGCTTGGACAGTTTCTCCAAGTCGGCACGTCCTTCAATACGGAAGCGCAACATCTCCAAGAGATACATCAAGCCAAGCGGGAAGAAGAGGCCAATAATTACCGAAGCCAGCATTATTATAGTGGTCTTAGGACTTACCTTGCCATTCATCATAGGCTCATCGATGACACGAGCCTTCGTTGCTACAGAGTTGAGTGTAATGTAGTTATCCTCACGCTTCTGCAAAAGCATCAGATAGAGGCCAGCCTTAATCTCCTGCTGACGTCCTATGTTGTTGAGAACTCGTTCCTGACCAGGAGTATTGCTCACCTTACCAGAGAAGCGTGCATATTGGTTGTCGATGCTTTGCTTCTGAGTCTGTAGGTTGGCATATATGCTATTCAGCTGCTGACGTACACCATTCCACAGTACTGTAATATCATCTGCCAACTGCCTTACCTGAGGAGAGTTCTCAGAGCTGGCACGGAGCAGACGGTTGCGAGTCAGTACCTGAGTGTTATAGTCCGAAATCATCTTGTTTGTGGATTGGTCAGTGATACCGATATTAGCTGGTATCAGCTCCATGCAATTAGATGGATTCGACACATAGTCAATGAGTGAACGCACAAGTGCCATCTGAGTCTGCATCTCCACCTGCCGCTGCTGATATGTTGCAGAGTTAGTCATAGCAGCACCAGCATCCGAGGGAAGATTGACGAGTTCGTTGCTGCGCTTGTAGTTCTCCAGCTGTTCCTCCGTTTCATCAAGCTCGGCACGGATAATCTCCAAGCGGTCGTTGATGAACTGCTCCGTATTGCGAGCCACCTCATTCTTATCCTCATTGGCATCCTGATTATAGGACATCACAACCTGACTCAGATAGTCGCAAGCCCTCTCCGGAAGATTATCGTTCAATGACAAGACTGCAACGTCAGTCATCTTGGATGTAGGAGACACAGTCATTGACGCTGCATACTTTCGTCCTGCCATTATTGGAGGATAGATCTCAACAGTCAACTTGCGACCAGAGAAGGTCTGGCCAGGGTTCTGCGAAAGCAACAGCTGACCAACCTTGGTGTTGATAGCTGCAGGGAAGGAGGCAATATCCACCTCCATCGGTGCATCACTAGGAGCTATGGTACGACTAGAGATAGCAACATGGATACCCTTGTCATTTTTAGTCATTTCCATAGAAATGACCTCATCAAGCTCATTGAGACGCGACTCCTCCAAATCAACTATGATTGGAGAAGTCTTGTATTGCTCAGACACAGCCACGCGACCCTCAATGAAATACCTGACATACAGTTTCAGTTCCTTGACTGTTCGTGTGGCTATTGCTGTAGATGACAATATCTCCAGCTCGTTCTCGAAGCCATTATTATTGTTCACCAAGCCAAAACTCTCCATATCAACTCCTGAAGAGCGGAATCCATTTTTACTATCGCCTTTGATAAGGATTTTAGACGCTACGTTATAGACAGGTGTCTGATAACGGATATAGACATAGGCTGCCGCCGTGCAGAGCAAGGTGGAGAACACTAGCCAATACCAGTTAAGAACTACAAGCGACCATAGTTTGCGAAAGTCAATGCCTGACGATTCCTCTTGTTGCTGGGCTTCATTGTCAATGTAATCGGCCATAAATATACTGTGGTTTAAGATTTCAGACGCAAAGATACTGAACATTTTGCAATCACAGCAAGCAATTCTAATAAAAACTGCGTTATTGAACACTTGCTAGGAGGTTACGAACCATAGCGCACCCCCAAAAAACGAACTAACCCTCCGAGAGTAAGGTTCCCGAAGGGTCAGTAACTGTGGAGCTGGAGGGAATTGAACCCTCGTCCATACAGGGACATCCTGCGCTTTCTACACGCTTATCTCAGACTTATGTTTTCGAGTGCCGGCAAGACCTGAGCCACCAACCAACACCTTATCCCCTTTAAGCTTCGCACCCTGCGCGGGGCCGCAGAATGCTATCTCCCATTTAGCTGCACCACTGAACCAGAGCGCTTGGGAGCGTTAGCCTCTGAGTGATGTCTCGTCGCAGCACCTTGTGCCGCGATAATGCTCTAATCTACTATACTTCGATTAAGCAGCGAGAGCGTAACGAGTTTCGCCAGATAATCTTTGACAGGCCATGTATTAAAGAGAGCGACCAGCGACTCTCTGCGTGCTTACGCAACATCTCAAACCTGCTGTCAAATCCATGTCAGCCCCTGAGAGTAGAATGGCGCAAAGGTAGTGCCTTTCCGCCATCCATGCAAACTTTTTGCAAATGAAATCACTTATGTCTGTTGGCACGCGCCCTGCGGATGTCAGCCTTTTTCTTGGCCGCTCCCGAGCCATGTGCACCAGTGGCGTAGGCTTTTTTGCGGGCTTTAGTCTTCACACGTTCCTGTTCGGAACGAGGCTGTCCCTTGGGTGCACCGCGGAAGGTGATGCCATTCAGCATCACTTCATCAAGATTGTCGGATGTCATAAAAATTAATGATGAAAGAGTCTGACACCAGTGAAGGCCATAGCTATGCCATACTTGTCACAGGTGCTGATTACATGATCATCGCGCACACTGCCACCTGCCTGTGCAATCCACTGCACACCGCTCTTATGTGCCCGTTCCACATTGTCGCCGAAGGGGAAGAATGCATCTGAGCCAAGAGCTACACCCTTGTTCTGTGCAATCCACTCGCTACGCTCCTCACGTGTGAGTGGCTCTGGCCGTTCTGTGAAGAACTGCTGCCATGCGCCATCGCGCAGCACATCGTCCTGTTCATCGCCAATGAAGATATCAATTGTGTTGTCACGGTCGGCACGGCGGATGCCAGGCACGAAGGGTAGGTTCATAACACGCGGATGCTGGCGAAGCCACCATGTATCGGCTTTTTGTCCAGCCAGACGGGTGCAATGGATGCGGCTCTGCTGACCAGCACCAATACCAATGGCCTGTCCGTCCTTGACATAGCACACCGAGTTGCTCTGTGTATATTTCAGAGTGATGAGTGCTATGACGAGGTCGCGACGCGCCGACTCAGGGAAGTCCTTGCACTGGGTTGGTATATTCTCAAACAGAGCAGGGTCGTTAAGGTCAACCTCATTGCGTCCCTGTTCGAAGGTGATGCCGAAGACCTGCTTGTGTTCAACAGGTGCTGGGCGATAGGTCGTATCAATCTGTATCACATTATACGTACCTTTTCTCTTCTCGCGCAGTATGGCCAAAGCCTCATCTGTATATGCAGGGGCAATGACGCCATCGCTCACTTCGCGTTTGATGAGACGGGCTGTAGCTTCGTCGCAGGTGTCGCTCAAGGCAATGAAGTCACCATAGCTGCTCATGCGGTCAGCACCTCTTGCACGAGCGTATGCCAAAGCTATCGGGGTGAGTTCGAAGTCAACATCATCGACCCAATAGATTTTCCGCAAGGTATCGCTCAGAGGCAAACCAACGGCAGCCCCAGCTGGTGAAACATGCTTGAACGACGCAGCTGCTGGCAGGCCTGTAGCCATCTTCAGCTCACGCACCAGTTGCCATGCGTTCAACGCATCAAGGAAGTTGATGTAGCCAGGACGGCCACTAAGTACTGTGATAGGAAGTTCAGAGCCATCAGCCATATAGATCCGTGAAGGCTTCTGATTGGGGTTGCACCCATACTTCAATTGAAGTTCTGTCATGTCAATGTGATGTTATTGTTGATGTGCTTGCAAAGATATGCTGATAAAATGGCATTCACAAGAAAAATAGCGTTCTTTGACAATTACAACTATTTGTATTCAACATATTATTGTACTTTTGCGCCGATAAAACAAAGTAGTATCTTGCATGAAACGATTGTGTCTTACTCTGTCAGCAGCATTGATTGCATGCTGTTCAATGAATGCAAAGCCCTGGCACTTCGGTTTGAAGGGAGGCATCAACACGTCGGAGATTGACTTCAGTTCCAAGCAGTTTGCATCAGAGAATGGAGAAGGCTTCTTCTTTGGCCCCATCCTGCACACCAACCTGCCCCTTACAGGAGTAGGCTTCAACATAGCGGGACTGTACAACCAGCAGGACACCAAAGTGAACGGAAACAGCCTGACAATGAAATCACTGGACATACCGCTGAACATGAGGCTTGCAATTCGGTTCGGGTCTCTGGCTAGTGTCTATGTTGAGGGTGGGCCTCAGTTGGCTGTTGCACTAGGCGACTGCTCATTCGAGTTCACAGACACGACCCACGGCGATGTCCGCTGGAAACGCAATGAGACAGATTTCAGTTTGAACCTTGGAGCTGGTATCACCCTATGGAGGTTGCAGGTTGGAGTCAACTACAACATACCTTTTGACGACTCCGGTACAATGTCATGGAGGGATGCCAGCAATCACAAATCAAAAGCTTCGTCCAAAAGCAGCCACTGGCAATTGTCAGCAGCGTTATACTTCTAAAACACGAGGCTGCGTCAAAATACAAAATCAACCTTTTCACAACTAATTAGACGAATTGGACGAATCCCTTAAACATCTGGCTAAGAGGCCACTCAACAATTCGGATAATTTGTGTAATTCGTTGTAAAAAACGATTAAGAGGCTGCGTCATGCATTTTGACACAGCCTCTTGATTTATACATGACTGAAACTACTTGGCGTAGCTGACAGCACGTGTTTCGCGGATGACAGTTATCTTCACCTGTCCAGGATATGTCATCTCGTTCTGTATCTTTGTTGCAATTTCAGCCGATAGCGTCTCGGTCTGCTTGTCATCAATCTTGTCAGCACCGACTATAACACGCAACTCGCGACCCGCCTGGATGGCGTAGGTCTTGATTACACCTGGATAGCTCATAGCTATGTTCTCCAGATCCTTCAGGCGCTTGATGTAAGCCTCGGCAATCTCACGACGTGCGCCTGGACGCGCGCCGCTGATGGCATCGCAGACCTGAACTATTGGAGCTATGAGGCTGGTCATCTCCATTTCCTCATGGTGTGCGCCGATAGCGTTGCAGATATCAGGTTTCTCCTTGTACTTCTCAGCCAACTTGGCACCGTAGATAGCATGTGGCATCTCCGGGTCCTCATCAGGCACCTTACCTATGTCGTGCAACAGACCTGCTCGCTTAGCTTTCTTCACGTTGAGACCCAGTTCAGCAGCCATCACAGCACAGAGATTGGCTGTTTCACGTGAGTGTTGCAGTAGGTTCTGACCATAGCTGGAGCGATACTTCATCTTACCAATGATACGCAGCAGCTCAGGATGCAAACCGTGGACACCAAGGTCTATGGCTGTGCGCTTACCTGTGTCCATAATCTCCTCGTCAATCTGCTTCTTGACCTTGGCAACGACCTCCTCGATACGTGCAGGATGGATGCGTCCATCGGCAACCAGCTGATGCAGAGCCAGACGGCATATCTCGCGGCGCACAGGGTCGAAGGCTGAAATAACGATGGCTTCGGGAGTGTCGTCCACAACGATTTCCACTCCGGCAGCAGCCTCCAAGGCACGTATATTACGCCCCTCACGTCCGATTATACGTCCCTTGACGTCGTCATTCTCAATGTGGAACACCGTCACAGAGTTCTCAACAGCTGTCTCTGTAGCCACTCGCTGAATTGTCTGTATCACAATGCGCTTTGCCTCCTTATTGGCTGTCATCTTGGCATCATCCATGATGTCGTTGATATAGCTAGCGGCAGCTGTCTTTGCCTCGTCCTTCAAGGTCTCAATCAGGCGTTCCTTTGCTTCCTCCGCACTAAGTCCGCTTATTTTCTCCAGTTGCGAGCGTTCCTGCTCAATGAGGCTGTCCAGACGTTGCTGCAGCTCCTCATCACGCTTCTGCAGGGCAGCCTGCTGCTGCTCCATGCGCTTGCGCTCATTCTCCTGTTCCTGCTTGCGGCGGGTAAGCTCGTCCTGACGCTGGTTCAAGCTGAGTTCACGCTGCTTCAGTCTGTTCTCGCCCTGCTGTATCTGTTGGTTGCGCTGCTGCACTTCCTTCTCCAGCTCGGCCTTTTTATTAAGGAATTTCTCTTTCACCTCCAACAGCTTCTTCTGCTTGATGACCTCGGCTTCCTTCTTGGCCTCGTCCTCCATCTGCTTGATTTGTGCAGGTCTGGTGTGTCTGTACCAAACCCATTGATATATCAGCACAGCTATGGCTATAAGAGCAGCCGCGATAGTGATAATTAGTCCTATAAGGTTCATGTTTGTTTGATTATGGATATTGTTTATTTAATAAGGTATATGTTCTTCTGTTGAAATGAAAATGCCGCATCAACCTTGGCGCATCTCTGCGACAAGGATGGTGCGGTGATGTAGTATTCGTCTAGTAATGTTCAGTTTCAGGCTTGGCCAGTAGAAACAGACTACTGTTTGAGTGCTGCGTCCAATTCTTCTGTCAGCTTGACCAGTCTCGGCATGACGGGGCTGATGTTACCTTGTGTCTCGGCTTTCTGCAGTCTCACAGCGACGTCCAATATCGTCATGAGCATATAGGTGTTGTTGTCCTGCTTTGGAAAGCGGTTGACATAGTAGGAGAAGCGTTCATTCACTAGCTTCTCAGCATTGCGATAGAAGAGTTCTTCCTCACGACGAATGGTGATTGAGAAACTCTGTCCACCCAGCTTGATGGTTATCTGAAACTTATCGCTCACTTCCATGGCAGCATATTGTTCTTATTCAGGGTCTGCCTGCGGGCCTAAGCCCTTGAGCAAGGCGATACATTTATCTACATCTCGCACCAGACGGTTTATACGTTGTTTAGCAGCGGCGAGGTCATTGTCGCCAATCTCCAACATACGTGCCATCTTAAGGTTAGCAATCTGGCCTTCCTGAAGCTTGATTTTCTTACGCGCCTCAATCAACTCGTTGTCCTTCTGCACAAGGTCATCGAGCAGCTCGCGATTCTCGTTCTTCAGCTGTTGGAACTGAAGAATAAGCTGGCGAGTACGTGTTTCCAAGACGCTTAACGTCTTTTCTTCATCAGCTGTCATTGAGTGCCTTCTTTGCTATTATGCTGCAAAAGTAACTATACTTTCACACATCCACAACTTTTTCATGAGCTTTATAAGGCAAAAGCCACAAAAAACTGAATAGTAGAACTACAACAGCAGCACAAGTAATGCTAATCACGCTGGTGTTTGTGTTAAGTCATGCCGACATACGAATCTGTTCACACTTGTGAATTTAGATATTCACTCTTGTGAATTTAGCTGTTCACACTTGTGAATTTAGATATTCACTCTTGTGAACAGATTCATACATCAGCATAAAAGACTTCATGTGCCAGCATGAGACAGTTCACTTGCCAGCATGAACACAGTTTATCAATCAAAACGAATTATTCCTCCGCCTCGTCTTCGAAGTCAAAGTCTTCCTCAACATCCTCAATTTCATCGTCATCAAGGATGATGATATCATCGTCCTGGCCTTCGTCCTCCAGCTCCGATTGCAGGAAGTCCAACGTCTTGTCGCGGTGAACAGCCGATGCTATTGCCTCATGATGGAGGTCGGGCATAGCAGACAGGTGCTGCCACAGCAAGTCTTTGAGCTGAACGAGGTTATAATTGGTCACAGAGGAGATGAATATCACCGGCAGGTCAGTAGGCAGTTCGGCTGAAAGCAGTTGCTGCAGCTCATCGTCAATGAGGTCGGCCTTGGTCACAGCCAGTATCCGCTGTTTGCACAAGAGGTCGGGATTGTAGTTCTCCAGTTCGCGGAGCAAGACTTCGTAGTCGTGACGAATGTCGGTTGTGTCGGCAGGTACCATGAAAAGCAGCAGGGCGTTGCGCTCTATGTGACGCAGAAAACGGAGACCCAGGCCGCGCCCCTCACTGGCACCTTCGATAATGCCAGGAATGTCGGCAATAACGAAAGAGCGGTTATCGCGATAGGACACCACGCCTACCGATGGCTCCAACGTGGTAAAAGGATAGCCGGCAATCTTGGGATGAGCCGAGCTGATAGCATTGACCAGAGTACTCTTGCCTGCATTGGGGAAGCCCACCAGACCCACATCGGCCAGCATCTTAAGCTCTAGGATAATGGTTTGCTCACGCATAGGCTCACCAGGCTGTGCATAACGGGGTGCCTGATTGGTTGAGGTGCGGAAGTTCCAGTTTCCCAATCCGCCTCGTCCGCCTTGCAGCAGCAGCACGACCTGCCCATCGGTGGTTACATCACATATATATTTACCCGTCTCGGCATCATAGACGACTGTGCCGCACGGTACATCAATGTAGCGGTCTTCACCATCGGCACCATGACTACGGCTCTTGCCGCCATTTCCGCCATGCGAAGCAAACACATGTCGCTCATAGCGGAGATGAAGCAGGGTCCAGTAATTACGATTACCACGCAGATAGATGTGTCCGCCACGACCTCCGTCGCCGCCATCCGGTCCGCCATTAGGCACATATTTGGCACGGTGCATGTGCATCGAGCCACGTCCGCCCTTACCGGAACGGCACACTATCTTTACATAATCAATGAAGTTCGTTTCCATTATCTGTACTGAGTGTTGAGAGTTCCTTAAATGCTGCAGGGAGATAGGCAATGATGTCGGATGCAATTAGCGATGCTTCTCCCAGAGCCTTGGCTGCCAGATCGCCAGCCAAACCGTGCAGATACACACCTAGTTGTGCTGCCTCTGCTGGCAGATAGCCCTGCGCCAACAGGCCCAATATTATGCCAGTAAGCACATCACCGCTTCCTGCAGTGGCCATTCCTGCATTGCCTGTGGTGTTGAAGATCACAGTTCCCGTGGGAGTACAGAGCTGGGTATAGTGGCCTTTCAGCACGAGGAAGCAGTGATAGTTGATTGCAAACGAGCGGGCGCGATTGAGACGCTCGTAGCTGTCATCACTGAAAGATGAGGTGAGTCTGTCAAACTCACGAGGATGAGGTGTGAGGATAGTGTCATGTGGGAGGTCCGCCAGCCACTCACGGTTGTCCGCCAGCAGGTTTAGAGCATCGGCATCCAGCACCATAGGTCCCAGCTGCTGCTTGAGATAGCCATGCAAGGCAACAGCTGTGCAGCGATCCGTTCCAAGCCCAGGCCCAATACCAACAGCCTGAAACGAAGTTGCATCCTGTGCCTCAGTGACAACATTGCTGTCAATGTCCATGCTCACTATGGCCTCAGGCACCGATGTCTGTATGATGTCGAGGTTTGAGAACGGTGTGTGCAGTGTAAGTTTGCCAAGCCCGGCTCGCAGAGCTGCGCGAGAGGCCAGGATGGCGGCACCCGCCATACCACGCTTGCCTGCCACCAGAAGTGCATGGCCAGCTGTGCCCTTGTGCGCAAAAGGAGATCGATGCCTTAACAGCTGGCATGCTTCCTGCGGTTCGGTAAGCCAAAAGGCCGACTTCATCGAGTCTATGCCCTCCTGACTCAGACCTATGTTCACATACTCCACCTCGCCACAGTACCGATAGTTTTCTGCAAAGAGGAAGGCAAGTTTTGGAGTTTGTATGGAAACCGTGAGCTTTGCACGGATGATTGTCGCTGAGGTGTTATAGCTATTATCCTCACACATCAGCCCTGACGGCATGTCAATTGCCACCACATTGGCATTGATGCGATTAAGGCGTTTGGCCAACTGGGCAAATCCTCCACTGAGCGGTTTGTTCAAGCCTGTGCCAAACAGAGCATCAACAACGATGTCGGAAGGTCGCAGCTCAGGGAAGGTAAATCCAGCGGTTATCTCCACAAGATTGACACCTTCGACCGGTGACAGGCGGTCACGATTGGTAGCACAATCCTCGCTCAAGCCCGTTCCCACATTAAAAAGATAGACATCAGCCGTCCATCCCTCAGCTGCCAGCAGACGCGCAGTAGCCAAGCCATCGCCACCATTGCCACCAGGACCTGCAAAAACCACAAGGTGTCGAGGTGAAACAAAACGCCGTTTAAGAGCCTCGGCTACGGCATGAGCCGCCCGCTCCATAAGGTCTATGGACGCTATTGGCTCGTGTTCCATTGTATATAAGTCTAGCTCGCGAAACTGTCCTGCAGTGAGTATTTTCATTCAGTAAAATGGCAATCTTTATAAAATTGGTGCAAAATTACGCCAAAGCGCACTGTTTTCAAAATATAATGGTTACTTTTGCACAGTCAATTAAAGCCTATGGACACTATACAAGTATTAGACAAAACTTTCAAGGTGAGCATATCCGAAGCTCAGATTCTGAAAGAAGTGCGCCGTGTCGCACAGGAAATAAAACAAGATCTAGACGGCAAGGAGCCACTGTTCCTGCCAGTCCTGAACGGTTCATTCATCTTTGCAGCCGACTTGCTGCGTGAGGTTGACATACCCTGCGAGGTCAGCTTCATCAAGCTTACCAGCTACCAAGGCACACACAGCACAGGGGAGATAAGAGAGGTCATAGGATTGGCCAAGGACATCACCAACCGACATGTGGTGATTGTGGAAGACATTATCGACTCAGGTCTGACTATGGCACACATGATTGAGACCCTCAAGGCACACAACCCCGCCAGCATCAAGGTCTGCACACTGCTCATGAAGCCAAACGCGCTGAAAGTTGAAGTTCCCGTTGACTACTGCTGCATGAAGATACCCAACGACTTCATCCTTGGCTACGGTCTGGACTACGACGGCTTCGGGCGCAACACCCGCGACATATACACAGTTGTGGGATAGCGCATAAGCCATATAAGGCCCATAAGGCCCATAAGGCCTATAAGCCCTATAAGGCCCATAAGTTTAATAATTCTATCAAATCATATTAACAGTGAAAAACATTATCATCTTTGGTGCTCCAGGCTCAGGCAAGGGTACCTACAGCGAAGCCATAGTGGAACGCTACGGCATGGGACATATCAGCACAGGCGACGTGCTCCGTTCTGAAATCAAACAGGGAACAGAGCTTGGCAAGATTGCCAAGGACTACATCGACAAAGGACAGCTCATCCCCGACCAGCTGATGATTGACATCCTGGCACTGGCCTACGACAGCCACCCAACAGACAAAGGCGTGATATTCGATGGTTTCCCACGCACCATTCCACAGGCTGAAGCCTTGAAGCAGATGCTGGCACAGCGCGGACATGAGATGGGCATGATGATTGAATTGGTTGTCGATGAAGACACACTGATGAAGCGCCTGTTACGCCGCGCCTCACTCGAAGGACGCGCCGACGACAACGAGGAAACCATACGCGCTCGTTTCGAGGTTTACCACAAGCAGACAGAGCCTCTGTCACTATGGTTTGCATCTCAAGGCATACGTCACACCTTCGACTGGAGCATCTGCAAGACCAAAGAGGGTATGCTTGACGCCATCTTTGAAGAGATTGAAAGAGTTAACGGGAAATGAAAAAGCTGTTTCTCCTATCCCTGCTTGCAACACAGTTGATGTCTGTAAGCATGCAAGCACAGACCGAGGTCGCACCGTTCAGGCCTGGTGTGACGATAGATGGAGTGAACTATTTCCTGCCAAAGACACGTTTGCGCATCGCACTCGTTGCTGAGAAGACCATTGTCAAGCCTGGAGAGTATGCAGCATACGCCAACCGCTATCTGCGTTTGAATAACGTGCCAATGGAAACCAGTGAGACGTGGACTCTGAAGGAGCTGCAAGTGACACCCTACGGAGTACCCGACAGCACCAAGGCCTTCAACATCAAGCTCAAGCCCAAGACCTCTGCCCCATTTGTGACACTTACAGACGAGGGATTACTTCTTGCCATAAACGCAGAGGCTGAGGAAGAAGGACTGCCTGCATTGCCTCAGCCTGTTGCTGCGCCCAAGCTACTCAATGGTCGCGACTACATGACACAGGAGATACTAGCAGCTGGCAGCACAGCAAAGATGGCTCAACTGACTGCTGAAGAAATCTACGACATACGCGACAGCCGCAACGCACTCGTACGAGGGGAAGCCGACAACATGCCAAAAGACGGAGCCCAGCTGCGCCTGATGCTCGATAACCTCGACCTCCAGAGTCGTGCATTGGAGGCTATGTTCAAAGGCCAGACAGTGACCAGTACAGAGGTGATGGTTCTTGATTTTGAGCCACAAGCCCTGGACATCACCGTGCCAGAAGAAGAGGCATACACCGAGCAACGCACCATGCTCTGCCGTTTCTCCCAAAGGCTTGGGCTGGTTGACAACGACGATCTGAGTGGCGAACCGATTTGGATTAGCATCAAGCCGCTAGGCTCTCTGCCTCAATATCAGGCAAACCCAGAATCAGACAAGCGCAAGCGCAAACTGGAACAGGGCGTGAGGGTCAACATACCAGCACGCGCACAGGTCACAATCAGCACTTCCTCAAAAGAACTGACAAGGATGGAGATGCCCATAGCACAATTCGGCACTACAGAAATATTGTCGGACATACTGTTCAACAAGAAAATGAGTACGACCGTAACCATCCACCAGCACACAGGCAGCGTATGGGAGGTGGGAAGAGCTGAAGACTAGATATACAAGAAATAATGAAAGGTATTGTTCTAGCAGGCGGGTCTGGAACCCGCCTCTATCCAATTACAAAGGGCGTGTCAAAGCAGTTGCTACCTGTGTTTGACAAGCCCATGATATACTATCCAATATCCGTGCTGATGATAGCTGGCATAAGGGAGATACTCATCATATCCACCCCCTACGACCTGCCAGGCTTCAAGCGTCTGTTAGGCGACGGTTCTGACTTTGGAGTTCACTTCGAGTATGCCGAGCAGCCCTCACCCGACGGACTTGCACAGGCATTCATCATCGGACGCGACTTCATAGGGAACGACTCTGCCTGCCTCGTTCTGGGCGACAACATATTCCACGGTGCAGGTTTCAGCGGTATGCTCAAAGAGGCCGTCCGCACCGCTGAGGAAGATGCGAAGGCCACCGTGTTCGGTTACTGGGTAAGTGACCCTGAACGATATGGAGTAGCAGAGTTCGACAAGCAAGGCAACTGCATCAGCATTGAAGAGAAACCAGCCAAGCCCAAGTCCAACTACGCAGTCGTTGGACTCTACTTCTACCCTAATAAGGTCGTAGATGTGGCAGCACACATCAAGCCTTCAGCGCGTGGCGAACTTGAGATAACAACGGTGAACCAGAAATTCCTTAACGATGGTGAGCTGAAGGTGCAGACCCTCGGCAGGGGGTTCGCATGGCTCGACACAGGCACACACGACAGTCTCTCTGAGGCATCCACCTTCATAGAGGTGATTGAGAAGCGCCAAGGACTGAAGATTGCCTGCCTCGAAGGCATAGCCTACCGTAAGGGATGGATCAGCGAGGAGAAGATGCGCGAGCTGGCTCAACCAATGATTAAGAACCAATACGGACAATACCTGCTTAGGGTAATCGATGAATTAAAGGAGAATAACTGACAATGTCATTCATAAGTAAACTGTTCGGTCGCAAACAAGAAGAGACGACCACGAGAATAGGCGGAATGGAGGACTTCATGACCCTCATCCGCGTTTATTTCCAAGCTAGCATAGCTGCACAGGTGGGCATCAGCAACCTCGCTGCTCTACCCGACCTGCGAGTTTTCAAGCAAACACTGAAGGTACCTACAGTAAACAACAAACTTGGTGTGGGCGAGAAGAAACGCTGTGCCAGCATGCTACAGGAGATATACTCCATAGACGAGACCTTCACCAAAGAGATTGACCAGAGCATCAAGAAACGTTGTCGCAAGTTGCAGGAAGTGCAGCCATATATGCTGCAGTTCCAAGGCTTCTCACAAGACTTGATGATGCTCATGGGTAATCTGATGCAGTGGAAGTTCCGCCTGCCATCGTTCATGAAAGGGGCATTGCGTTCCATGACAGAGAAGTCCGTACACGACATTCTGACAAAAATCGAGTGGAAGGACGAAGAAGTGCGACGCATGAGCGCACAAGTACGCAAGTACCAGCAAGTGCTGGGCTTCTCTGAACCTTGGATAACAAACTACGCCTACACAATACTGATGCTTGCCAAGAAAGAGAAGCGAGCAAACATAGACGAAGACCAGAAGGCAAAGAAATAGGTACAAAGAACCATTTTCCTATACCTTATATTATATGGCCATGAGAACAAAGAGACTTTATATGCCGAGTGTGCTTAATCGCCAGTGGGCGGTAATCATGTTCGCTCTGTGCTGTGTCGCTATTGGCTTCACCGCCTGCTCATCCGATGACGACGAGATTGACAGCGAACTTGTCAACCGCAACGCCAATGATGCAAGGAAATACCCTGAAGCGGCAAGAATGGAACTGCCACGACTAAAAGGAGGTGTTGTGAACATGCTGTTGGTCAAGAAGGTGAGCGGCAATGTAAACTTTTGCATAGAGTGGGATATATCAAAGAAAGCACAACGGTGGGCTGCATTCAGATGGGATACCAGCTATAAGGATGATAACATCGGACGCACAGAAGCTTGGAGTGAAGATTTCGAGATTCCAGAAGCTTACAGAACGAGCCAAAGCCATTACTCCGGCAGCGGATATACTCGAGGCCATATAGTTGCTTCCGAAGACAAGCAGCAACTGCCATTAGAGAACAACAAGCAGACGTTCCTCTACAGCAACATGCACCCGCAGTTAAATAATTTCAACACTGGAATATGGCAAGACCTAGAGAAAAAAGTTAGGACTCTTAGAAGTTTGTATATTAAATACGATAGCGACACTCTCTATGTTTGCAAGGGTGGCACCATAGACCATAGCTCAGACATCATAGAGACCACACGATCAGGACTCATAGTTCCAAAGTATTTCTTCATGGCTTTACTATGCAAGAACAAGAGTTCTGTCAATGGCGGATATAAGGCAATTGGCTTCTATTTAGAACATAGAGACAATTATACAAATAAAGAACGACAAGAACTTGAGAACTATATCGTTAGCATTGACCAGTTGGAGCAGCTAACAGGCATTGACTTTTTCTGCAATATGCCCGATGGCATAGAAGAGAAGGTGGAGTCCACTGTAGTACCCACTGCATGGGGATTCCAATAGGCACATACTATTATGCAGATCACCATAATGCAGCGCGACATCGTATGGGCCGTCCCTGCAGAAAACATCAAGCGGGCTACAGCTGCGATGAGCAATATACCGGCAGACACGGATTTGATTGTCTTGCCAGAGATGTTTTCCACAGGCTTTGCCACTGAGCCAGATGGTATAGCAGAAAGTGACAACGGCAGCACACTTGCATGGATGAAGCTTACAGCGAAAGAGCGCAACTGCGCTGTAGCTGGCAGTATTGCCGTTCAGACATCATATACCGACAGCAGCCCGTCAGGCACGTTCTTCCATAACCGTTTCTATTTTGTAAAGCCAGACGGGAACGTCAGCTTCTATGACAAGCACCATCTCTTCACCTACGGAGGAGAGCATCTGCGCTATTCAGCTGGCGAAAAGCGGGTGATAGTCGAGTGGAGAGGAGTGCGTTTCATGCTACTTGTGTGCTACGACCTGCGTTTCCCAATGTGGAACAGGAACCATGAAGACTATGATGCCGCAATCTACGTGGCCAGCTGGCCTACGCGGCGCATCGGTGCATGGCAGACACTGCTCCATGCCCGTGCCATTGAGAACCAATGCTATGTCCTTGGAGTGAACCGCATTGGAAACGACCCTGCATGTGAGTATTGTGGAGGGTCTGTAATCATAGATCCTTACGGCAACGACATAGCAACCTGCATGCTTGATACCGAGTGCGAGGCAACAGCCATCATAGATATGGAAGCCCTGCAAGCATTCCGCAAGAAGTTCCCAGTACTTAAGGACCAAGACCACCTATAATTTTTGGCGACAAACAGTCAGTTCTGTCTGCAAATGTTTGGCAGTGTCAGAGGAAAGCAGTACTTTTGCCGCGCAAAATGAGAAATCCCGCAGGTAGCCATTCCTGCAAGTATTAACCGCTGGTACACAAGCCCAGCTTAATCAAAACATTCACAATGAAGCAAGGTATCCATCCCGACAACTATCGCCCTGTTGTGTTCAAGGACATGAGCAACGGCGATATGTTCCTCTCCCGCTCCACTGCTCGCAGCAACGAGACCGTTGAGTTCGAAGGCGAGACCTATCCAGTAATCAAGCTCGAAATCTCCAGCAGCTCCCACCCATTCTATACTGGTAAGAGCAAGCTCGTTGATACAGCAGGCCGCGTAGATAAGTTCATGAGCCGCTACGCTCGCACTCGCAAGTAATTATCAACACAAGATAAGCTTATTAGAAAATCCCCTGCCACGGTTTAGGATGGCAGGGGATTTTCTATTATGCGTAAATTCAAGTCATTTCGAGTTGTCACCTATTCTGCAGCTGCGGCTTCCTGAAGCATTCTGGCACGGTTGCGGCCTCTGATATAAGAGGTTTTAGCATTGGTTGCAGTGCTGTCGGCAGAGCCTTCACCCCAAAAAGCATCTCCGTTAGTCACATCAGCCTTGACATAGCCATAGCCATCATAATAGTTTCCATAGCCTCGGCTTCCCCAATAGTAGTCGTAGTCGTAAAGGTCGAAGCGTGTGGCATCGTCTTCAAAGATCTCACCTGTCCATGAATCCCAAGGAATGATATAACCTCTGAAGCGATATGAGCGAATGTCATAGTCGCGGATTATACAGTCAAGGTTGTGGTTGTCTGCGAACTCTAGCTGGATGACGCCATCAATGATTTCCCATGTGAAGTAGTGTTCGATGGTTCCACGAGAGAAATAGTCAACCTCGATGCCTGTGCCATAACGATTGGTATAGCCATTCATTGGGGTGAATGTAATCTCCGAGCCATGAGCTTTCTCGCCATAGTTGTCGTACATGTCGAGGTCTCCAAACCAGTGTCCATTCACCAGTGTGTAGCCGGTCATTTCATCCTCGTCACAGCTGGTAAAGGCGCCAAGGGCGATAAACATTATTGCTATTGAATAGAGATAATGTCTGAGATTATTGGACTTCATAGTTGTATGTTTTTATTGGTTTTGCATTCATTTATCTATCTCGATGGTGCAAAGGTATCGCAAAAGACAAACGGCTGCAAGATGAAGTTCCTAAAGGTTGATAGGGGTTTCCCCATCGCTTATCAGCTCATTCCCCTGTGCTTATATATAAGGTCTTTGGCCTCGTTGATTTCCTTCATCTTACGCTCTGCAGCAGCCAGCACATCCTCACCCAACTGTGCCATACGGTCAGGATGGTGCTTCAGCACTAGCCGTTTGTAGGCTGCACGTACCTCATCGTCTGTAGCTGAAGGCTGGATTTCCAGCACCGCATACGCCTGTTCAAGTGTTGTACTACCGAGGTTCAGCATTGAGTTCATCTCCGCTTCAGAGAGTCCTAAGGCAATGGTGATATCCCGCAGAGCATTGATTTCCTCCGTGGCCACTACCCCATCAGCCTTCACCAGCAACGCCAGCAAGTTCAATATCTGAAGCAGCTCGGCAGCACCCACAGAGGCTCGGAGCTGATAGCAGCAGTTAATGATGGTCTGGCGGTAAGAGCCTGGAGCGCTGAGTTCCTCTTGCTTCTGCCTCTCAAACAGTTTCAACATAATCTGCTCTCCCTCAACAGCAGCCACAGGTCCAAAGTTGGTACGCAGGAAATTGCGTGCCGCATCCATTTCACTGTGCATAATCTTTCCATCAGCCTTGATAATATAACTCATCAGAGTGAGCAATGAGAAGAGGAAACCATTTCGAGCTTCCTGATTTACGTGAGCCGCTCTACGAGCACGGTCGGACGAATAGCCATAGCTGTTTCCACGATAGTCCTGCTGGTAGTTGTCCTGTCCAAAGCCCTGCTGCCCACCCATCATCGGAGCCTCATCTATGAGGTTATCGAAGAGTGAGCCTAGCACGAAGCCTGCCAATGCGCCAATGGGACCTCCTGAGAGCAGGCCCAGTGCGCCACCTATCCATTTTGCTTTAGCCATAAAATGAGTATTGAAATGTTGAGTTGATATTGACGTAACAAAAGTAGTGCCAAACAGCTGATAATCCAAACAAACGTGCTACTTTTGCATCGCAATAATAGAAAATAGCGACTATGGAGTCTATTGGACTTGTGCTTGAAGGTGGTGCGCTGCGAGGCCTTTACTCCGCAGGCATCTGCGACGTGCTTATGGAGGCAGGCATAGAGCCAGATGGTATCATAGGCGTATCGGCTGGTGCGGCTTTCGGCTGCAATATAAAGAGTCGCCAGCCAGGTCGGCCAATTCGCTATAACATGCGTTTTGCCAGAGAGTGGAGGTATTGTAGTCTGCGTTCACTTATACAGACAGGAGACCTATTTGGGGCAGAGTTTGCCTATCACACATTACCTCGTGAGTTAGACCGTTTCGATGACGAGACCTTCGAACATAACCCTGTACCGTTCTGGGTGGTTTGCACCGATGTTGAGACAGGGCAGGCTGTTTACAAACAACTCACCAAGGGGGGGGACTACGCCTACGAATGGATACGAGCCTCTGCCTCCATGCCCTTATGTTCACGAGTGGTGGAACTGGATGGAATGAAACTTCTTGACGGAGGTGTATCCGACAGCATTCCACTGAAGTTCATGGAGGCACAGGGCTACAAGCGAAATATCGTGATTCTTACACAGCCAGCCAATTATGTTAAGGGAAAGAACCGTTTGCTGCCTCTGATGCAGATGAGCAAGCTGAGACACTACCCAAACTTCCTTGAGGCCGTCAGGTGCAGACACGAGATGTACAATGCCGAGTTAGAGTATGTAAGACAACAGGAACAAGCAGGCTGTTGTCTGGTATTCCGTCCTGATACCACCCTTGAGATAAGCCACACGTCGCACGACCCAAAGGCAATGCGACGTGTTTATGAGATTGGACGACGACAAGCCGAGACACGTCTGTCCGAAGTTAAGTCTTTCCTCTGCCGTTAGGCTACTATCCGTGTTGCAGCCAGCGGTCAGCCTCCTCGTAAATGGCCTCAACAGTCTCTGGTCGGTCGTGTCCAGGAAGGTCTTCGAAGAAAGGCTTACCATGCTTTTTGTGGAGGTACGCGATGTTCTGACAGCTGGGGCGGAATGCCTTAAGGTCTTCTGCTGTAATGTTAATCTTTGCGCCAGGCACCTCAGGTATGATATTATCCTGCTCGTAGATAGTGGTCCACTCCTGAACGTACCATTCGCCATTGATACGTACCAGTCTATATAGCATCTGTGCATCGGCAGCGAGATCTATGCCTACGCCATCCAGCTCCGTGCGTTGCTGGAGTGTGGTCTCCATCATAGCCACAGCACGGTTGCCATGAGTCCACACAAGAATACAATGGATGTGGTGAGGTGCACGCTCCTTGCGTGTGGATAGAGCCTTGATATAGTCCACCCCAAGACCTCTGAACCACGATGAGTTAACAACGGCATCCTCTAAGTAGCATGTTTTCATCTCATCCCAGAGCGCATTATCACGGCAGAAGCGCTCAAAGGTAAGCAGACGTCGAACAGCCTCTTTCTCCAATCGTGCCTCGTGGCTGACATGTACGGGGCGTTTCAAGATGATGTTAGTCTTCATAAGGTCTTTATTTGCTATCTGTACTTTGCATTTGCAAAGATAGGTCTTTAAGTAAAACAATGTATCGTTTGCATTAATCCTTTACATATTTTAACGTTACATTGCTATCATATATATCTAATAGACTGGAAACAAAATGAAAAGGAACGGCTTCCTGTGCTTATAAGCATAGCAGGAAGCCGTCCTTATTATATACAAGTCTTACTTGTTCAACTAGCCATACTAGCCAAGCTTGTTAGTAGGTGATAGAAACGAAGTGTACGTTGTCGAAGAACTCGGCAAAAGCATCTACGATTTCTCTTATCTGACCACGCAACGCACCAGACTCTTCAGCTATCTCCATACCACGCTGCAAGTTTAGGAAGAATGTGAACTTGTTGTCCTTGATCTGATCAAGCATTGGGCTAGCCAAGTTACTATTGCCATTGATGCGAGCCTCTGCATCTTGCTGCATGGTAGCTACGAAGAGCTTGTCGTCAAGGCTCAGGCGGAATGGGAGTTCGTCGCCAAGATTGAAGACGAGCTTTCCGTCACGTGTAGCTGGCTTGGGAAGGCCAACATTTGTGAGACACTCTGTAATGGCATCTTCATCGCCTGTTGTTACGATTGCCAAGCCACCATCAAAGGTTTCAAAGTCATCAACACCGAACAGCATATTGCCGTCCACCTGTTTCATCAGTTCAAACATTATTGCGACATATTCACCAGCTTCACCAGACTGAGCCAGAACATCATCAATGGCCTTCTTGTTGGCCGCTAGCATAGCATCACCGTCGAAGTTCATAGCCATCCCCAGAACTGTTCTAGCGGTGAAGAGTCCAAGTGCTGTGTTATCAACCTTGCGCATGCACTGGAGTTGCGCATTGTACTTTTCCTGCACCTGCTCATCGCTTGAAAGCCACCACAAATTGGTGTTCAAGATATGATCACTGGCTGTAACATCCAAGCCGTATGTGAATGTCTGCAGTTCTTCAACGTTGAGTACATCAGCCTGACCACCCTCTGTCATTATACGACGCACGAAATTCCATGCAGCGTCTGGCACAACGCTTAGGTCGGCATAGAGCGACAAGATGGCATCTGCCTTCTCTGCACGCTTGAAGAGTTCGTTGTCGGATGGATTATTGTCTGCATTCTCACGGTTGAGCATTGCCACGAGCTGCTTCTTCAGTTTCTTCTGATCGTCGTATGCAGGGCCAAGAACCAGCACAGCCTCATCGCTAACACCTATAACCACATCGCGCATATGGTTGCTAGAATATACTGAAACACCATCGATATCCTCTTTTTCCAACTCGCCTTCAGCCATACGTTCCTCGAACTTTGAGCGATCACTGACCTTGGCCAAAAGTCCTGCGCTACCGCACGACAGCACATTGTCGCCAACGAAACCATAGACTGGTGCGTCGCAATCTATACCCAGGTCTGCAATCTTGTTCAAGTCCTCTTCATTACCCGAAGCTTCAATGATGTCGCCAATCAGTTTGTCGCGGTTAATTCCAGTCTGCGAGTAGAACGCCTTACCGTCAATACGCATTATAACCTTCGCGTTCTGAGGAACGATGTTGCGATAGTCATTACTGTCTGAACAGCTAGCCAGCAGAACCATCACAGCCAGCAAGCTAAGTGATAAAACTTTTCTCATGATTGATTAGATTATGTCAAAATTTGATAATAATTATGTTCAAAATACCTACTTAAGGCTAAACGTCACATACTCCACATTGTCGAAGAACTCTGAGCATGCATTCTCCACAGCCTCACGGTCTGCGCGACTCAAGGACATGTTCATCACAGCCTGTAAATCCCAGAAAATAGTTGCCCTGTTAGCCTTGAGCGCGTTCTCCAACGAAGACGGCATATCTGCGTCTTCGCCCAGGACGTTGCCTGCGATGTCATATTCGGCAAAATAGCTGTAGCCATTCTTATAGCCAAAATATTCCATATTGCCCCATGTGTAATACTTCACGTACTCCGTACCATTCTTAACCAAATCATAATAGGGACGGTCGTAGTAGTCGAAATCGTCACGCGAGTAGCCCTCATGTCCTACGTAGGCGGGTGCATTCACCTGCATCAGGAAGTCATTGATATTCTCTGTCTGCCCCACGAAAAAGGCCTTTTGGCTGTCTGTTACGCCGCCCAGTATATTGCCATCCACCTTCTTCAACACTGATACAACCCGGTCGAAATTGGGGATGTCGCTTGTGCTAATTCCGAAAGTTGAGCATATACCGGGAAGAGCTTTGGCAAGAGCCTCTCCATCGAGATTGACAGCACCGCCGGCCATCACATCGGTTGTGAACACCTGAAAGCCGTCGTCGGTCGGTTTTCTCAGACAACCCAGCCATCCATCCAGTTTTTCCTGAAAGTCGTCATCGGTCGATTTGTACCAGAAATTGAAGTCAAGCACAGCACCTTGTCCACTTGCATCCAAGCCGAACATCATAGTCTTCAACTGTGAAGTCTTCAGACGAATGCCTTGACTCTTTAATCCATCGCTCACAACCTTCCAAGCCGCATCTGGAACAATCTCCATGCTGACATAAACCGAAGCGAAAGCATCGTGATCTTCCATTATTGAGTACAACTCGTTATCCTTGATTCCCTTTTCCTCACCGCTGAGCAGACTGAGAGCCTTTTCACGCACCTTCTTGTCGGTTGACTCTGGACCTACTAATATCAGAAGTGCCTTACTGGATACACCAACTACAAAATGCTCATTACGAGGCTGATAGGTGATAAAGCCATCCTCGTCTTTCTTGAGTTTCTTCAGGTCGCTTTTCGAAATATCATCCAAGCTGAGCAATGCCTTGTCAATTGCATCAACCAGTTCCTCGCTATCATTAACCTTGATAGCCACACCGAGAAACGGAGCCTTGGCCATGTCACCATCGGCAAACCAGTACACAGGTGCCGAAAGATCTATCTGTTCCATTAGGTCATCCATATCGGGGAAGTCCTCAGATTGTTCCTGCACAGCATCTGCCATGTCTGAAAACAGCTTGTTCAAATCTATTCCAGTCTGTTCCTGCATGGCTGTGATATCGCCCCGTCCTAGTAGCGTGGCATCAGCGGGTATAACATCAGTATAGTCAGAACATGCTGCAAGCATCAATGCAACAACCAAGATGGCAAAGGAATAAAGCTTTTTCATGGTCTATGTCTATTATTGTTTAAGTAGGTGTTCATAATTAGTTTAATGTATGATGGCAACTATTTGGATGCAGGTTTTTCTTTTCCTCCGAAGGAGCAGAGCGGGCTCTGTGACTGAGGAGAAAAGGAAAAGATGCGACAAAGAGTGACATCAGACATGA
>JAFZQR010000067.1 GCA_017620295.1 Bacteroidaceae bacterium | reverse complement strand
TCAAGTTGAGCCATCACATTCGCAAGGATAGGATTGCGTCTTTCGGAAGAAACGTCTGCGATGTCTAAGTCCTGTATCAACATGCCATTGTACATTCCTCCAGGGGATGTAACGGTGAGTCGGTCATCGTAGATGTCAAGATGTACCTCGCTACCCATAACGGTATAGTCGCGATGGATAAAGTGGTTAACCATTGCTTCAAGCACAGCACGTTCTGCATACTCAGGTTTGTTCTTTCGTCCATCGGGTAGTTTCTCCCAGCCTTTCTTTGTGTTGGATTTCACAAAGTTCATAGCCTCACGAAGCAACATGAGAACGTTGCCCGTAAATTCAGCATCGTTGATGGCATCGCCCTTTTCCTTTCCATCCCATCGTGTGCAGTATAGGCGAGATTGCCATAAAGGACAGTCATCAGCAAACAATGCGCCTGCATTCGTAAGATTCCCAGCATCTGTTACAAGTCCAAACGATAATAAGTACTTCTTGTTCCATTCTTGTTTAGTACGGTCTTTGAAAGTATTCGCTAATATTGTAAAAGCATAGTCCTCAACCTTATAATCCGTGTGAAGGGAATCGTAGGTTTTATTAGAACCTTTTAGTACCAAGCGTACCATTTGCTCTGCCGTGGCAGGAAGACTCTCATCACCGACACGGACAAAGGCTATGCGTTGACCATCACCAACATAGTAATATGGTGTGTAATGCCCTGCATTGACTTTAAGCTGCAAGATGCGCAAGCCATCCACATCATGAGGAATCATTTCCACCTCTGGGAGAGGATCCATGTAATCGCGAATCTTACTACTGATAGCTTCGCAAACATGCTGTACATCATCGAGACCTTTGACGAAGCCATTGTTATCTATGCCAAAGAATAGTGAACCACCCAATCCGTTGGCAAAAGCGCTTACGCTTTTCAACCAACTTTTTGGTTTCTTCTCTTCAAGCATCACCTTGAAGTCATATGCTGTACATTCAGCTATCAGGGCGTTTAATTCCATTTTATTTGACTTACCAAATACTGATTCTTATTTTACCTTGCAAAGGTAGTCATTTTTATCTAAAGTAAGGCATTCGTTTACCTTTTCGCGCGTAATTTAAGCAATTTTTGTCTAAAGTAAGCTCTACTTATTACAAAAAGAAACGTTTTCTTGGTAAAATTCACTACCTTTGTACCCACAAATTGTAAGACGTGGCAATATGACACACCTATCAAACAAGCAATTTAACACCTACAAGGATGAACTCAATATAAAGATGCTCCGAAAGTATGGGGAAGAGAGAACGTTCGAGCGGAGCAAAAATACTGAAGAAAGTGGGGACTCATCCCGTCAATCTCTGATTTATTCTGAAGTCTGGTTTTCCTTCAAACAATGATATGTAACATCTTCGAGAAATCTGTGCAATCAGAGAAACTTTTTTAATTCTAAATGAAGTTTTTGGGATTGTTTACAATGTACTTTTCCACCCCACAAGATGGAAAAAGGATGGAAAATTGAAGATTAAATAGCTGAATATCAAATAATAGTACATAGAATACGTTTTCCACCCTTTTTCCTTGTAGACATCTTAAAATAGCAGTACCTTTGCAGCGTCAAAACAAAAAAAATATGAAAAGGAAGACAATAGGAATCATTGTTGCAGTACTGATGCTGGTCTTAGCGGGTGGCATCGGATGGAACTTGCGAGACTTGCCGCAGAAGCACTTGCTCAATGGTGCAGAAGATATGGTGTTCACAGACGCAGACAGCGCGGAAAGGTTGTTGGTGCAAGTAGATACGACACGGCTGATGGAAAGTTCGCAGATGCTTTATGACCTTCTGAGGGCTTTAATAAACGAAGAGCGATGGTATCTAAATCATGCCGACACAACATCTTGCCTCTCAGCGGATGCGGAAACATGGAACTTCAAACGCGAAACGGACAATCAGAATGCGGATGACCAAGCATATCCTGATGTAAATACCCTTCTGCGTGTGTTCCATTATTATGAGCATGTGAGTCTTGGAGGAACGAGTGATGACAAGGAAGACCTTCGCCGCTTCGGGCGTATTTGTTTTGTGCTAACTCGTCAACCAAGTGAAAATATTCTTCCTCTGCAGAAAAACCAGCTCTTTCATTTGGCTATCCATTGTGCCGAGTGCACTGAAGACCATGCTTTGGCCTACCGTGCCTATGATAGGTATGCAGATTACTTGCCTCATAACAGTGCAGTTCAGTTGCAGTTGTACTTGCGATATGCACTGGAACACTATCGCCAATTGCCCGGTCATCCGCACTGGCTGTTGACGATACTTAACGACTACGGACGTGCAGTACTCAACCGTTCGCCCTTCGACCTGCATCACTTTGGCTCTTTGGTGCACATCACCGACATTACAGCCAAGCACTGTAAAGCGCCTTTGCCCCCAATAGTATCAGATTCCGTATATCAGGTGTTGGATTCGCTTTGGGCATTGCCCCACGATGACTTTTCATACATGCGCGCTACCAGTGGGTCTCTTGATCTTTCTAACATAATGGAAATCAGCGTTCCTGTTGACATGTATGAAGATGCGCAACGAGAGCACCAATCATCTGAAACAAAGCATCAGCAGTCATCGTATGAAAGCGAGACGAAACAAGCAGAGCAGGACTTTGCAATCCAACGCGACACCTTTTTGGCATCAGGCTATGTGAAGAAATCTATGTTGCTTCAGCGGCGACTTATGACAACGGTTATTATTGTTATTGTGTTGGCAGTGATTGTCTTTCTTCTCGTTCTCAGAAACTGGCTGGGTGGTGTACGGCGCAAGCATGAAACTGAAAGGACAGCCCATCAGCATGAGGCAGAACAGTTGGCAGAACGCTTACGACAGAAAGACACAGTAATTTCCATGCTACGCGGGCATATTATGGACAAAAGTGAAATTCTCGACATGCTAGAGCCTACGGCAGGAAAGCGCACCGTCATCAATGCCCGAAACTGGCATGAGATAGAAATGACCCTCGACACCGCTGATGGCAATTTCGTCAGCCGTCTGCGAGCGGAGCACCCACAGTTCAGTGAAGAGGACATTCGATTGTGTATGCTGGCTCGGCTACAGCTCTCCAATACAGCCTTGTCTGCCATCTATCTTATCTCTGTCTCTGCCGTACAACATCGAAAACAGAAACTAAAAAAGGATGGGTTTGGCATCACAGATCCCGCTATATCTTTTGACCAGATAATAGCGAACTTCTAAACAATCATTCTTATGGATATTGTTCTCTTTCGATGCGGATGGCTCCGCATCCAGCCCTTGCTATGCCTTTTTAAGTATATAACCCCATAAAACATCAACAACAATGAAAAATTCGATTAAGAGAGAGCAGAGTAAACTCGTTTGCTCTGCCGAACGTGAGAATTTTCGCCTTAAAGGCAAAAAGGTTTTTGTAACACTGATGACCTTTGCGCTGACGATAGCAGCACAAGGCCAAACGGATAATTATACTATCAGTGGTGACTTGTCACCCTTTGTTGGTGTGCTTGTGGAGAATTTGAATGACCTCGATTCTGTCATTCTCGAGAATGATGCAAATCATAAGGCGGGGATTCTACAGAAAAGTGCTGTGAATGGAGGCAAGTTCCTTTTCACGGGATATGTAGATAAACCCCTCTATTCTGAATTGAAGATACCCTACTTCAATGGCGAGAAGACAGATACAGCCACTATGTCTTTCATCCTTGAAGCAGGTACCTTTAGTTACTCCAAGGGTAAGATGACTGGGATGCCCATGAATGAGTTGTTTTGCGAGAAGAGGACTAAAATCTACAGGCTGGCAGAAGAAGATGGGGACGAAGCGAGAAAGTTGTATGTTTCGCTGATAGAACAACATCGCAACGATGCTCTTGGAATAGCGTTACTATTGATGGCTTCTCCCATAGACTTGACCGCAAGAACAGAAAAGGATCTCATTAATTCTCTTGCTGCCGATGAGATATCCGATTACCGTGTTCAAAAGAGATTGGAACACCTGATGGCACTTCCGCCAGCCGATGTAGGAGACATGTTCATAGATTTTTCCGTGGATTACGATGGCAAAACGACTCACTTCAGCGATTATGTGGGGCGTGGCCAATACGTGTTAGTCGATTTCTGGGCTTCATGGTGTGGTCCTTGCCTTCAAGAGATTCCAAACATCATCACAGTTTACGAGAAATATAAGGAAAAGGGACTGATGGTACTTGGTGTTGCAGTCAGCGATAGACCCGAAGCCACACTGAAAGCCATTAATGAATACCAAATCCCCTATCCGCAAATCATCAACTCACAGAAAATTGCTACCGATGCATACGGTATCCGCGGCATTCCAGAAATCATCCT
>JAFZQR010000066.1 GCA_017620295.1 Bacteroidaceae bacterium | reverse complement strand
ATGCAGATTTTTCTTTTCTCCGAAGGAGCAGAGCGGGCTCTGTGACTGAGGATAAAAGGAAAAGATGCGCCAAAGAGCGAACAAAGACATGAAAGCACCTACAATGCTGGATATAGTAAAATAATTTTGAATACCTACTTATAAATAAAACGAGTATGAAAAAGTCTGTTTTGGCACTGACAGCAGTTGTGATGATGACTGCTATGGGCGCACATGCGCAGGAGCAAGCGGATACTATAGAGTCGCAACAGAGAAAGACGGTGAGTAGTGCAAGCGTAGGCTTGGGCTTCATCAATATCGCCGACTTGATAAAGGGCGTACAGCTATCGCCGATATCAAACATTGCCGAAAGGGCCTCTGGCTTGCAATTGTCGGGCTTTAGTAACGTGGCCTACGATGGCATGAAGGGTGTTCAGTTGTCGGTCCTCAACAATATCGTTATTGGCGAGGCAAACGGCCTGCAGCTCACAGGCTTCACCAACCAGAACGTTGGAACACTCAAGGGTGTTCAGATTGCTTTCCGTAACGCAACCGACACGCTGCATGGTGTGCAAGTGGGCATCGTCAATGCCGCTCTTGATTATCAGAAGGGTGTGCAGGTGGGGTTGGTAAACTTTACTCGTGACACCAAATCGAAACGCTATGGTCTCGTCAACGTTAATCCCAACACACGCATGGATGTGATGGTGTTTGCGGGTACTAACTCTAAGGCAAACATGGCATTACGTTTCCGCAATCGCTCAACCTACAATATCATCGGTGCGGGTACCCACTACATGGGACTTGACGAGAAGTTCTCAGGCACCATCTATTATCGCATCGGCCAGTACTTCCAGCTCACACCTAGGTTGTCGCTGAGTGGCGACGTGGGATTCTTCCATGTAGAGACGTTCCAGCAACACTCTACCAGCTCACCTGAGCGCCTTTACTCTTTGGAGGGACGCCTGAACATAGACTTCCAACTTAGCAAGAAATATGGAGTTTTCGGCAGCCTGGGCTATGGTGACACTCGCTACTATAGCCATAACACCAGCTTCCGCCACCGCATGATTGGCGAGGTGGGTTTGACTTACCGTTCTGGTGGCTATAATAGCAATAGAAACCGCAGCCTGCACCTCCATTCCCTAGAGGATATGTCAGCTGGCGGTGATAATCGTTTTGCACTAGCTCCAGAGCTTAACTTGTGGCGTACAGCTGGCATGATTACCGCATTGAACATTTTCGTGAACAGATGGGACGACTGGGTACTTAATGAGGAATTCCCAAGGATAAGCCTCAACAGCGTTGCCCACAACTTCAGGCATGCTTTTGTGTGGGACAATGATAATTTCAATACTAACCTGTTTGCACACCCTTACCATGGAAATCTTTATTTCAACTCTGCCCGTAGCAACGGCCTGAACTTCTGGCAGTCGTACCCATGCGCTTTGGGCGGTTCACTCATGTGGGAGTTTTTTGGAGAGATTACACCTCCAGCTATCAACGACCTCATGGCGACATCCATCGGTGGCACATGCATAGGTGAAACCACATTCCGAATCAGCGACCTCTTCTACGATGATCGTGACAGGGGCTTCAGCCGTTTCCTTCGTGAGCTGGGAGGTGCGGTTGTTTCACCCATGAAGGGACTCAAGCGACTACTCACTGGAGAAGCATGGCAGCATAAACGTGACCACTATCTCTATCATGACTATAGCCGCATACCTGTCAGCTACAGCATCTCGTTAGGGTCGCGCTACCTTGCCGACGATCGTGCTTTGTTCCGTGGTGAACATAACCCCTACTTAGAGTTGGGTATGGAGTACGGTGATGCCTACGACAATGAGGAAAACAAGCCTTACTCATACTTCCGTACCAACATCACGATGGGATTCTCCAGCAATCAGCCTTTCATCAATCGTATCAACCTAATGGGGCGAATCTGGGGTACTCCTATTGTTGATACGAAAAAGCTGGAGGCCGACTTCGGCATATTCCAGCATTTCAACTTCTACAACTCTGAGGCTGTGAAGGATGGCACAGACCTCATCCCCTACCGCATCAGCGAGGCAGCCTCCGTGGGTCCAGGTCTCATATATCGCTTTCCGCACCTGGAAAATCGTATGAACCTTGAGCAGCGAGTGTTCCTCAGTGGAATCCTTCTCGGCGGCTCCCTCAGTGACTACCTCTACATCCAGGAGCGCGACTACAACATGGGTAGCGGTTTCTCAGCGAAGGTGCAGACTAACATGGACATCAAAAAGGCGGGCTATATGAACATTGATGCCAACTATTTCCACATCTTCACATGGAAAGGCTACGACCGATCGCAGTGGGTAGGCAAGCAAGGCTTCGATTTGGACTACACTAATGCACAAGGCGACCCAGGAAACACCCGCATGATGGCCTTCAACGCAAACTTCGGCCTCTACCTAAGCCGTCACCTCTCGCTCGACATAAGGGGTAGTTACTTCTGGCGTCATGCTCATTATCGCGACTTCACGGACGTTGATGCCAAGACCTTTGAGCTTCGTGCCGGATTGACATATAAACTATAATGACGCAGATAAATAGATGCCATAAATACTTGTTGTTGCTGGCTGTCATCTTTGGCTTTTCTAAAGTCGAAGCTCAGACTCGTGACCAACAGCTGAGGGACCTGGTTGACAGTACACTCACAGCCCGATACTATCGCTCGCCGTACGACACGAACTATGTAGTCCGGCCTGAGGGAAGCCTGACGCTGAAGCTGAGGATGAACCAGTCGGGTAACGGCTTCCATGCCCGTGGCACTGTGAACGGCAACTATTCGAAAGCTGACTTGAAAACCAGTCATAAGACAACCTTTGCAATTGTTGGCATTTACCGTGGAATAGGTGTTGGGGTTGCAATCAACCCTTATAAATGGAGTGGCGTCTATAAGGACTATGAGTTCAACTTCAACTATTACAGCAGTCGTCTGAGTCTGGATGCCAGCTACCAACGCTCCACTACGCTGGCAGGTGACATTGAGCGTGGTGATGTCGATAGTCGATTAGAGTCGGGCGATGTAACGCTGAAAGTATTCAATGTGGCGGGCTACTATGTTTTCAACCATCGTCGGTTTTCCTATTCCGCGGCTTTCACCCAGAGCTATATACAATGTCGCTCGGCAGGCTCGTGGTTGGCGGGCATCAGTTACCAAGGCGGTAGCATTGAGACCACCGATGCTTTGAAGGAGCGCAATCCCAACGCTCCCGACACACGTATCTATATCGGTCATTTTGGCATTGGCAGCGGTTATGGCTACAACTGGGTGCTTGGCAAACGATGGCTGTTTCATTTCTCAATGCTCCCTACTTTTGTGATATACAACCGTAACAACCTCACAGTGAACGGTGAGCGTAGGAAAGCTCATCGCACACGTCTCAATATGATTTTCAATGAGCGTGCTGCTATTGTCTATAACTTCTCGCCTCGTTACTTTGCGGGTGCTACCCTCGTAATGAACAACTCCGTCTTTGATGATAATGTCGTGGTGGTCAACCAGAACAAGTGGCGCGCCCGCGCTTTTATCGGAATCCGTTTGTGACATAATATTCATATCATGACGCAAGTTTCGCATTTATCTCCCTAGCAAGCGAGCTTGTTAAAGTCGAGTATCATAATAAAATAAGCTATGGACAAGAGATTACGTATTGAAGAAGAGGCTGCACGTTGTCTGCTATGTGCTGATGCGCCATGCAGTCAGGCATGTTTGAAAGGCGATCCCGCACGTGCTATCCGTGCCATCCGTTTTAGCAATGAGAAATTGGCTGGACAGTGGGTCGCGGAGTGTACGGATGCGGACTTGGAGGCGGCGGAAAAGGCATGCATCCATTATGACAGACCTATACGCATCAAGGAGATGATAAGCGCTGTTGCGCAAGAAGCCTCACCTCAGGGTGGTTTAGAGGGCGGTTCCCTCGCTATTGACTTCTGTGGCATCCGTTGCGAGAATCCTTTCTTCTTGGCTTCATCGGCTGTCTGCACCAACTACGAGATGGTGGCGCGTGCCTTCGAGATGGGCTGGGCTGGAGTTTTCTACAAGACCATTTGCCTACAAGACATCAGAGAGGTGTCACCTCGTTTTGATGCTGTTCATGACAATGGAGGACACGGAAACTTCTTTGCGTTCCGTAATATGGAACAGCTGAGCGAAAATCCAGTGGATGTGGACTTTGATATCTTGAAGCGACTCAAACAGAACTATCCGTCGAAGGTGGTAGTTGCCAGCATCATGGGTCAGACCGAAGAAGATTGGGTACAATTGGCTCAAATGGCCGAGGCTGCCGGCTGCGATGCCGTGGAACTGAACTTCTCCTGTCCGCAGATGCGTCAGACGGGTATGGGTTCCGATGTAGGACAAGACCCTGAGTTGGTCACCTTCTTCACGGCATACGTCAAGCGTAGTGTGAAGATTCCAGTCATCCCCAAGATGACACCTAACATAGCCCATATCTCGGAACCTGCTATGGGTGCCTATTTTGCTGGAGCAGATGCCATATCGGCTATCAACACCATCAAGAGCGTAACAATGGGCGATGGTTCTGAAGTGAATGGTTGCCAGACAGGCTCAGGTCTTTCTGGACGCGCTGTCAAGCCCATTGCGCTGCGTCATATTCTGGCGATGGTGAAGAATCCTATGATGAAGAACATCCAGTACAGTGGTATAGGTGGTATAGAAACATGGCGCGATGCCCTGGAATTCATTCAGCTTGGCTGTCGCAATGTGCAGGTTTGCACAGCCGTGATGCAGTATGGCTATCGCATTATAGACGACATGATTTTGGGCCTTCAGCATTACATGGCCGAAAGAGGTATTGAGCATGTTTCCGATCTGGTTGGCGAACTGTTGCCAAAGTTCTACCTGCCCTCCGACCTAGACAGAGAGACCATAGTCTATCCAAAGATTGACCGTGACAAGTGTATCGGTTGCGGACGCTGCTATACTTCCTGCATGGACGGCGGACACCAGGCTGTCGCCTTTGATACGGGGCTTCGTCAACCTCGTATTGTCGGCACCAAGTGCGTTGGCTGCCACCTTTGCCGTCTAGTTTGCCCTACGGGTGCTATAGGCCTCACCAAACGTATCACAAAGAAACAAAAGTGAATGCGTAATTACCAGCTTGTCGTCTCGATGGATGGTCTCACAGAAGACGATGCTGTGGAGACAAATATTTGTTCAAAGAATCATTTCTGTTCACGAATATTGAACACAACTGATTCTTTGAACATAAGTAGGTTTTCAAAATTATTTTACATTGCTGTCCGCTACAATATCTGATATATTTTATAAAGCGGTGATATAGCGTTTTTTATCCTCTGTTCTAGCTGGAGGGGGGCTTGAACACCCTACCTTTCAGGGCGCATCTTGGTGGGCGCGCATACACCCAGGGCGATGCCCTGGGCTGAGTGCTATTGGACTTTCAGTCCGTTTTTACCGGACAACAATAATTACAAATCACGTTCACTGACCTGAAGAAGAACCTGAACAACCACAGTGGAATGTCACAAGCGAACCGCAGGCGGTTCATTGTTGTTTTTTTCTTGGCATTGGAATCTAAGCTTGAACGCTTTGGCACTATAACAGAAGAAGCAGGATCCACATATAATGAAACCTGCTCCGTTCAATCTTGAGTTCGCAGCCCTATTCCTCATGGAGTTGCTCCCCAGCAGAACTCCACTATGCTTCAAACTGCAGAGCAAAAGTAGATAAGCACCAACTAACAGACAAGCAATAGTCGGATTTTCTTATCCTGCAATTTGACCTATACGCCAATTTTTCTGAGCTATATAGGAGCAGTATTTGTTGAGCAGATGGGATAAAGGTAAATCTCCTTTCTGGTAACGTTCTGCATCAAGCTTCAGAATTCTTTCGCATACAGGCTTTCGTCCCTTGTACATAGCTTTGAGATATGGAATGCCGTTCTCCTCGGCTATGTTTACGTCTGTGAAGAGCTGCGACAGGTCTTCTGCATCATATACGATAGAGTAACTCGGACGCTTTGCTCCTGGGATGTCCTCTATCAGGATGTTCTTATTGACAAGATCCTGTATGTCGCGTATGGCTGTGTCCTTTGAACATTTTGCTAGCGAAGACCATGTCTTGGATGTTATCTTTGCCTCATAGCCGTCAAGGAAGAGGTTCAACATCTGGGTCTGCCGCTCTGTCATTGGCACTGATGATGCCTTCTGCCAGAAGAAACTTTTGTTCAGGATGGTGGTGACAATGGTTTCTGCATCATCGAGTGCATCCACCAATTTCTGCAGATACCACACCAGCCACTCCGTGATGTCGCCATCACCATGCTGCATACGCTCCAGAATGTCATAGTAGCGGTTCTTGTCCTTGTTGATTTGGGACGAGACATTGTAGAAGCGGAATTCACTCTTCTCTCCCCGTGCCAGAAGCATGTCGGACAGAATACGTGCCAACCGGCCATTGCCATCTTCAAAGGGATGAATACTCACAAACCAGAAATGAGCGATAGCAGAACGAATTACGCTGCTTACCGATTCCTCCTTATCGAACCACGTGAGGAACTTTCGCATCTCCTCTTCCACACGGTCTGGTGATGGTGCGATATAATGGATTCTCTCACGTCCAAACATTCCGCTGACAATATGCTCTTCATTGGTGCGGTACTGCCCTGTCTCTATCAGGCTTCCTTCGCTAAAGCCTGTTGGAAAGAATGCGGCCTGCCAAGCACAAAGTTTCTCCTTGCTGAGAGGTTGGTCATAGTGTTGTACTGCATCAAGCATTACGTTGACCACAGAGTCAACATAGTGCGATGGGGCTGTATATTTCACATTCTTTATTCCCAGTCTTCTGGCAATAGAAGATCGAACCTGATCCACGTTCAACTTAATTCCCTCTATCTCGGAAGAATACACTACGTCGTGAGTCAGATTCTCTGCCATCGCCTTGAGTTTGCTATCGAAACCAAGCGACCCTAACCTTCCATAAAGCATACCTTGCTTACGGAATACAACTTCCTGAAGAAGTGAAACCTGAGAGGTGTCCCAACGGAAGTTTGTCCAGTCGTTTCTTTCGTGTATATACATCATTCTTGTCCATTATGCGACATAATACAGAATTTAATGTCGCAATTTCTGCGACAAAAATATATAAATAATGTTGGACAACCAAATAAATTCATAAATCCGCTATGAAATACGATAAAATGCTCTATTGGCTATGATGATGGCGAACCATTCGAGCAGAAGATGCAGCGCCTCACTTCAGAACTTGGTGACCTCTTTGCAGAGAGCCACCGACTGGGGGATGAGATCAAGAAGCAGTTGGACAGCATTGGTTTCAACGTGAAGTAGTTATGGAAGAGAACAAAAGAGTTATATATCAAACAGAGGACGGACAGACACAGATTAATATTACCTTAACTCCAAGTGTGTGACCGAATTTGCAGTCTGCTCTGAGGGAAAAATGCTCGGAAGTCTCACTGCTATTTTCTCACATACGGATTACCATCAACACATTTTTGTAGAACAAGCCATAAAGTCCCTTCCTCAATATGGCTCCATTTCCCCATGCGACAGGCGGCACGCCATAATGCAGTACCCTGTAGAAGACCGTCCTCACCAACAGGGCCGCTATGCTGCTGCCATCTCATCAGTTTGTAGAAGCCGAAGGTTACCGTTACTCCCATCAATATTACAACAATAGTCTGGACGTTAATGGATGCTCCACAGAGCCAGAGCTGCAGCAATACGAGAATAACAATGAAGTTTGTCAATAGAATGGCTACCGCCGCCCCAAGATGTGAGAAGCCCATGTCGATGAACAAGTGGTGCAGGTGTGACTTGTCTGGTTTAAACGGGGAACTCCCCCTCATAATCCGTGCGGTCATCACCCGAAACGTGTCGAAGATTGGAATACAGAATATTGCCAGTGTCATAGCTATCACACCAATGCCCTGTTCCTCCCAGTATGAACCATATCGGGGCGATAGTGTTCCAAGTCCGAAAATAGTCATTAGGAAACCCAGCATCATTGTGCCGCCGTCGCCAATGAACATCTTAGACTTTTTCCCAAACACATTGTGAAAGAAGAAAGGTATCAAGGCTGAGGCCACAGCGACCGCCAGGCACGACCATATCGACTGGTGAACTGTGATGAATAGCACGGCAAAACAGCCGCTTGCCATGATGCCATACCCCGATGAGTAACCGTCAACACCATCGATCATGTTGATGGCATTGATGATGCCTACGCCAGCTACCAACGACAGGGGTACACCCAACATAGGGCTGATTTCATGAACGCCGAAGAGTCCGAAGAAGTTACTGATGTAGTAGCCCTTGAACCACATATAGGCACCCACGATACCAAACTGCGCAATGAGTCGGAAAACGGCCGGTAGATTCTTAATGTCATCCCAGACTCCCAATACCAGCATGAAGGTTATGGCCATAATGCTCCAACTGATGCTTGCCTTGGGAATCATAAAGTACATGGCCAAGCATCCGGCGAGAATACCGGTATATACAGCCACACCTCCCATAACGGGAATAGGCAGGCGGTGTAGCTTGCGTACATCGGGATTATCCACAATCTTATGATGCCGTGCATAACGTAGCACGAAAGGATACGCCATCATCGTTACTATTAATGACAGAAAAGCCACAATTATTAATATCAGCATTCTACTCATTGTTGCCAGATACCATTGTATATATCCAAATGCTTTTCTATTACATTCTCTATTGAGAACTCACGCTCAGCCTTTTCCCTTGCTGCTTTACCCATTCTGTCGCGCAGTGCCTTATCTTCAATCAGGATGCGCAACTTCTGCGCCAAAGCCTCACTGTCTTTGACTGGAACCAGAAATCCGTTCACACCGTCGTCCACCACGTCCTTGCATCCGATGGAATTGGTGGTGACGATGGGGCGGCCTACGGCACAGGCATCAATCAGCGACTTGGGAACGCCCTCACGGTAATAGCTGGGAAATGCCATGATGTGACACTGCTCCAAAACAGATTTGACGTCCTTTTGAAAGTCCAACCACTTGATATATTTTCCGTCGCAGCGGGCTTCAAGTTCATCCCGCGATACGGCATCGGAATTCACAGCCAATCTGCCACAAAGCCAGAACTCCAACCTCCCTTCATAGTTCTTGCGCAACTTCTCTGCTGCCTCAATCAGTTCGATGACACCCTTTTCCTTGACCATTCTGGCCGTGAACACTACTTTCAGCGTTTCGCTTTCAGGCTCAGGCACATACCTGAAATCATTCAAGTTTACACCAGATCCCTTGATGAACTCAGCCTGGCTTTCATCAATTACACCGTGCTGCAGGAACAAAGCTTTATCTTCCTGGTTCTGGAATATCACCTTCACACATTTTCTCTTATTCGAGAAATGCATCACCGTCAAGATGTCTTTTGCCATCATTCCTATCTTGTTGCCAGAAAAGATGGCACCCAGTCCGCTGACGGCATTCACCACGCCACGGACGTGTGCCAGTTTGGCGGCCAGTCCACCCCACAGGATGTTCTTCAGTCCCACGTGATGTACAATGGCATCCCTATTCTTTTTGTATAAGTTATATAGGAACCAAAAAGTCTTCAGCTCTTGTCTTAAGTTCATGCCAGTAGGATTGATGGGCAGTTCCAGTGCTTTCAGACCCAATGACAGTAGCTCTTCCCATTGCCCTGTATCCTTGCAAACCACGGTGACATCCCATCCGGCCTGCTGTGCAGACAGGGCTATCTCCTTGCGATGGGAAAGAAAGAACCTGTCCTCGTTGACAATCATCAGCAGTTTCATAACATCATTCTTTCTCAATATTCTTGACTACACGAGCAGGAACGCCTGTGGCTATTGTCCAAGCAGGTATATCCTTGGTAACCAGCGCACAACTGCCTATTACCGCCCCTTCACCAATATGTACACCTGGTAAAATCGTCACGTTAAGCCCCACATAGCAACCTTTTCCCAGATGGATGTCACCATATTTTGCAGGTAGATCCATCGCTTTCATTCCGACACGGTAGCTCTTCATGTCGCGCATGTGGCACCATAGTGTTACACCATTGGCAAGGACTACGTCATCTTCTATGGTTATCCTCTTGGCGTTGCCAAAGTCAAGCCTCACCTGATGGCCTATATGCACATTCTTGCCGACCTTGCAGCCCAAACTTCTCCAGATGGCCGGACGAAGATGCTTCTTGTACAGGAACTCAAGGATATAAGCCTGATAAGCATAGTTGAAGATGAAGCGTCGCCACAACGTGCTAAACACAAAAGCGATTAACGAGAAGGGATTTATCCTCCCATGTTTCTCCTCGTCTGTAATCAGATGGAGTTTCTTTAACAGACGGAACGTCAGCGTAGTCTTTTTTGTATCACTCATTTCCTAAATATACTTTTACAGTTTCTTTTGCATTTCTTTCCCACGAGAACTTGCCCAGTTGGCTCTCGAGTTTCTTCTTCTTTTCTTGAATCAGTGATTCATCTTTCAGGGCAGCAGCAATGACCTTGCTCATATCGTCCACATCGTAGGGGTCGAAGTAGAACGCGCAGTCACCACACACCTCCGGTACAGACGACTTGTTGCCAACAGCTGATACAGTTCCGAGACTTGCGGCCTCCAATGGCGGAAAACCGAAGCCCTCATAGTAGGAGGGATATACAAACAAGGAAGCATAGCGATACAGCCACAACATCATCTCCGTTGGAACATAATCCAGATAGATAACATCTGGTGTCTCTGCGATGAGTTTCAGCACTGGCTCAGGATTCAGCAACTGCTTACCGGCAAGCACAAGTTTCAAATCATCGAATCCACCCATGGCTTTGATGGACGAGAAGGCCTTGATAAGCCTTGCATGGTTCTTCCTCGGTTCTATCTGGCTGAGGCAGAATAGGAAACGGCAATCTTTCAGATAGGCATATTCCTGAGGCAGGGAATAATTCTTGATGGCATCAGCATTAAAGAACGAGCGATTGATGGCCTCGTGAATAACCTTCACCTTGTCGGGGTTCACCCCACAGGTGTCAATCATCTCGTCTTTCGTGAACTGCGAGATGGCTATGATCTTGTCTACCCTTGCAATTGATTTCCTCACGGCCCTCTTCAGGAACTGGTATCTCAGGAAGGGATATGTGTCCGGGTATCTGTAGAGGCGTAGGTCGTGAACAGTCATCAGCACTCGTGCCTTCTCCATCTTGGGCGCATGGAAAAATGGAGAGTGGAAAACGTCAAAACGCTCCTCCCTTTCCTCCTTACTCCAAAATCGTTGTGCGAAGAGGCTCCGCATGATTCTCGACACGGGATTTCTGCGGTAAGGTATTGCTTTCAGTTTGAATCTTGAAGGCAACTTGGTCTTTGCGCTGTCAAACTGATCTTCCAGCACATACAGTACATATTCATTCTGATGGTCCACCTTTTCGAGGTGGTTGACCAGATTGGCGATATACTCCTTGATTCCGCCTCCGCCGCGTAGAATCCAAAACTGGCAGTTGATAGCTATCTTCATATTTTCTTATTTTTGCCCTAATACGTATTTTCTGATATACTTACTATTTGAAAGGAACTTGATGAACACCAAGCATAGGGCAGTTATCGCTACAGTATAGAGCATTGACACAAGGTGAACCGTCACCATATTCAGCCCAGAGAACCATTCTGGCAGGGGCTGAAATTTGGGCAGGAAGAAATAGTGCAGCAGATAGATGGCCAATGAGTTCTGGCCGATGTAAGTGAGCAGAGAATTTGTCTTGGTTTCCCGCTGGAAGCTATCGGCATGACACACGAAGAACGAAACAATGGCAAATGTGGCAAAGTATCGAAGTGCCACATCGCGCAGGAAATGGTGTAGAACAGGACTCATATCGTAGGTCAACGAAAACAGTACCACGAAGTAAGACACGAGTAGTACAGCTTTCACCACTTCGCTGCTCATCAATGATTCATATTTCGGGCGGTATTTCATGGCCAGTGTACCCAAGACAAAGAACTGGAAGAATTTTGTCACCCGACGCAAGTCAAATATGGCAGGACCGAAGTCCTTGTCAAAAGCCAGCATTCCAATACCAGCCAGCGAAAGAACCAATAACGCACCAATCCTTAACTTCTCATTCTTAATAGCAAGTGTAATCAGATAGTATATCAAGAAGCACTCGAATAGTACTACCGTGAACCAATAACCGTGCATGCCTTCCGTAAGAAAGCGGAGGAGGTTGTTGTGATACATCAAATCCATTCCGATGCGAAATACTATAGCGGGAATGACGAGGAATATAAATTTCCGGCGAATGTTGTTCCAAAAGTCCTTGATGGTCATGCTCTGTTTGTATGACAGAAAACCGCTGACCAAAAAGAATATAGGCAACAAAGGTGCATATATCATCTGTGCAGAGAGGGTTTCGTATGGTTTGAATCCATTACCGCTCCTTATATGAATGTCAACCATCATCAGTATAGCCAGACATTTGAGGACATCCAGATAGGCAATTCTTTTCTTTTCCATTTTTTTAGCTATTTATTATTCAAACGAAGACTTTTCTGGTAATATGGCATCAAAGGCCGCGTTGATCTTAACCACTAACGCATGGAAATCAGAGACATCCTCTGAGTCAGCCATGACTAATATCTCACTCTTCTGCGCCCTAATGGCTGCTGCGAGCTTGTCTGCATCACGGTCTGACAGGTTGTATCTGCATGTGCCCTTGGCGATGTTGGTTGGATGGAACTTCCCTGACATCAGTTGCCAAAAGCGGAACATATACTGGTTGACATCGGTAATGTCACGGAATCTGTGACTGGAGACCTCACGCAGTAATGGCTCTTCTGCCTCCCAAACCTCACAGAGCGTAGATTTGAGAAAAGCCTGTGGCATGTGTTGATTTCGGAATCCTGGGAATACAGAGAAGAGCATCAGCGGGATAGAGCGCAACAATTGACTCCCATATACAGGGTTTAGGAATTTCCATAGATAGCTTTTCAGTACGCTATTCCTATGGAAATGCTGAATCACCACGTTCATGTCGTTCATCAGCATGTGTCCGCGAGGACCGCCCATAGGTAGCGTGTCAAGTATGGCCATGTCGCAGGGCAGACCGTTGCGGAAGAAACGTTCAGGCTTGACAGGACGCAGCAGGAAATAATCATCGTTGAAATAGATAAATTGTTCTGAAAGTCCCTCTATACGGTGGAGGTTCAGTTCAATCGGTCTAACGCTAAACGTAGGGAGATATTCCGTGGGGATAAAGTCTTCGTGCTTGACGAAATTCAGCTTGGGGGCATTCACATTCAACCATTTCGGTTTCTGTCCCGTTGTGACGAGATGTACTTTGCGCACCCATGGCGCAAATCTCTCGATGCCTCGTAAGAGATATTGTAGGTTGTTCCAGTCGCGATAGCGGATTTCCGAGTTATCGTCGCGGCCTGTTGAAAGAGTACGATATTTTTTGAACTCGTTTTGCCACTCAGGGTCGCTCCCGTCCACCCAAGGTATGACAATGTCAATATTGTTATCTCTCATCTTCTTATTTATAAATCACTTTGTTATTCTTCTCTATTAGGCTGCCCACAAGCCTCGAAAGGATTGGCTTCTCGCCCTTACGGGTCTCAATCATACAATCGCTTACTGTTGCCTGGTCGCAGCCTGCGAAATGTATGGTATGTCTCGAATTTGCCATTACATGACAGTCCAATATTTCCACTTTCCCTATGCGAGCGTATCCTACTTCTTTTTTCCCAATGATTGCACGGATGCCTCCCTCACAGTTTGATACGATAATATTCTTGATGAGAATGCTGTCAACTACACATCGCTTGTTGGGTTCAATGTCAATGGCATATTGGGGATTTGTGCCGCTGATGTTAGCAATACGACAGTCGCTGACGGTTACGCAGTTGGCGTTGGTAATCGAGATTCCCTGTCGTCGGCTGCCGCGTAACACACAGCCATCTATTGTTACCCTTTCAGTTTTACCTCCGATATAGATACAGTCGCCCCAACAGTCGGAGATAGTCAGTCCTTCCAATGTAACATCGTTGGCTCCGTGCAATCTGATCCCCATTCCCCATTCACCGTCCTTTCCTTGGTGTGTCCATCTGTCTCCGATGATACGTCCATTACCGTGAATGAACACGTTGCGGCCTGTGACCTTTATGATGTCACAACTACGAAAAGCATTTCCCTTCAAGATGATATTTCCGTCTATGATGAGTTCTGTGTTATCTCCCACCGTCAGCCATGCCCCATTTTCTTCCATTATCTTAACAATATGATTCCCTGTAGATACCACAAATTGTCCATCGCTAATGTAGCCTCCATCGTCAGGTACAAGACTAGTATTGCTTTGCAAGGCGGCGATCAAACCACTCAAAAATATGATAAAACTGAAAGTCATATCAAAAAGCATTAATAAGTCGGATACTATTTGTCAGAAGAGCAAGCAGTAGCATGATAGCAAATTGATATCTCTTGAAAAAACCTTGATTATAGAAGTAGGCAATCATGATGGACATGGGAATAATGGAGATATAGAGTACACGATACGTGTAAACACTGCGCAAACCAGACACAATCATGAATGCCGTAGCAACCATTAAAAGGCCGTATGTAATTCGGTAAAGACCAACAATGGTTTTAGGTGGGTCTTCGTGCTGATACAAGAAGAGGCTTATAAGAGAAAAGGGGAAGAATATATTGAGATAACTTATTAAAGTACTCATTCTGAAAGCTCTTTGCAAAGCATCATTGTAACGCTCTATTTTTTCAGCTACATCATCATTACCAAAAATGCTTTCCATAAGCGCAATATTGGAGTTCACGTAAGTGATACCTGCAATGATGATTGCAAATAGGATGATTGAGTAGAATATTGATTTTTTCTTTTCAAAAGGCAGCAGGATGCAGGGTAGTATGCCTACACCGATTACCAGCTCATGATGAAAAAAGTAGGAACATATCGCCATCCCTATCCCTAACATTTTTGCTAAAGTATTCTCTACACATAAATATATGCTTATGCCTGAAAAGAATATGGCCATAGCCAACGAGGCACGGGCATAGCTGAATGTGTTGCAAAAAAATACGAACAAAAACATTACTACCAATCCAGGCATCAGAAGGTCTCGATATAATTTAGATGTTATCGATACCAACAGCACCCCTCCCCCCCAAACAATCAGACGAAACAACTCAAAAGTATATTTTAGATGCAGACTTTTGCAGAAGATAATAAGATGCACATAAAAAATTTCTTTATTCCACTCCTTAATGAGTTGTTCTTTACTCCAATCCAAAAACATCGGTATTTTCAACCATTCACGGTACCGAAAATAGTCTGGGTTGATGCAGTAGAATACGGCGTAAATAGCAAAAAATAGAACAAAAAAATTACTGACTGCCACATCCTGAGAGTTCGTGTATATTGAACGAAGCGTCTTCCAGGCTGCATATAAATACACAACCATATAGATTCCCCCGAAAAGAACCTTCACCGACAAAGGGATGGAAAATTCGTCAAAACTGTAGAAGTCTTTCATCTAATGTTGTTCACTTTTCAACTTTCACCTTTCAATTTTATATGGCTTCCCAATATCTCATCCCATTCTTCTGGAGTGATGGTGTTGTAACCACTCATCAGAAAGAAAGTTATCTCGCCAAAATACACTTTTCCTTTTACCTCATAGAAGTCTACGCGCAAATGGGGATGCCCTGCAGATAACTTAGCGGCAAGCAAAAGCATTGTATCATGATGATGCGGCTTGGCTGGTCTTATCTTTGCATGAGGATAGTTCTGATTATGGAAAGGCATGTGATTCCAGTCGTTGTCAAAGAAGTCGTATGACTTATTGGTACGTCTATTGGAAACAACCATGCAATACAGGGGTTCCCCGTTGAAACAAAGGAACTTGTAGTCAACAAGGTCATGCAACATTGTCTCATTTTCTGTTTCACTGCCGTCCGACAGGTATTCCTCGGCTATAATCCTTCGTCTTACGTTCTTATAGGGCCACTCTTTGAGTGTCTTGTACAAGTCTATCTTCGATGCAGATTTCAGTTTCCTTACTATGGCTTCCTTGTCCAACTGGTTCTTGTCTGTGCATACTATCACTCCCTTATTGCCTCCTCCGTGCGTGGTTTTAAGTACAAACTGATTAGGCAAATCATCCCAAACAATTTCTTCTGGGCTGTCCCATACACCGATAGTTGGAATGATGTACTCCTTTCCGATGATGTTGGCCACATACTCCTTAACTGCATATTTGTCCACCATCGTTGTGTACTCTGGTCTGCGGTTATATAGTTTGAGCCATTGCAACTTCTCGCTAAAAGACTGAGGATGCTTCAGATTCAGCAGCTTTCCTGTCTGCAGATAGTACATACACATCACGTAAAATCTGTCTGGCAACAGCTCACTGAAGTGACGTAAAATGGAACGGCCAATAGCTCGCGGCTCCTTGATATAATAGTTAATACTCTGCATGTGTTCTCAGTTCTTGTTTAGTTCCTGAATGATTCTGCGGACTATGGCTTCCGACGACTGCCCTGTCTCTTTGGTTTCATAGAAACGGTTTACCTTGTCGGCAATGGCACGGTGGTCGTAGGAATAGAGATTGGCCAGAATGTGGTTCAGTTCGTCCTGATTCTTGGCTACCAAATAACCGGCCTCCTTTGGATTGACCCAAAGGGGGCGTCCCTGTGCCTCATACTCCTCCTTGTCGAAGTGTGCCAGAACGACAGGTTTGCCGGTGAGCAAGAAATCGCCTGCACAACTGGAATAGTCCGTTATCAGCAAATCGGCTATCAGCAAAAGGTCAGCCATGTCTGGATAGGACGTTACGTCAAGGTAGGCAGGGCTATCGGTTCCCACGGAGATTCCTTTTGACAGAGAATGTGAGCGCACCAGACAGATCCACTTTTTACCTTTAGCCTCTAAGTTCGCGATGGACGCAGCGATGTCTATGGCGCATTGCTGACAACTTCTGTCATCCCTGAATGTCGGAGCGTAAAGCAAGACCTTTACGTCGTTACCAATTCCTAAACACTTTCTCACCTCAATAGCTTCATCACTATATCTGGCGATGTTCACTAATTTGTCATTGCGGGGCATTCCCTCTACAATAATCTCACCATCGTAAAGAAATCCTTGACGAGCTTTACGGACACCATAATCTGAAGCCGCCATGAAAAGATCGCAATCCGACATGTCGTATCCATTATAGTCTCTCCCCTTGCTGTAATCTGTCAAGTAGCCAATGGTCTTCAGCCCTCTGTCGCCATGCCATGTTTGGATATAAAAGTTATCTCGGCCTTTATAGACTCCAAACTGCTTTCTGTAGATATAGTTCAGCACCCAAACTCTGGCCTGTGCCTGTGCCTTCAAGGCTAAACGAGGTGTAGGCGGAACAATGGTAACATAGTCGGGGACGTATTGCCTGAATTGTGGCATAACCATCCATACAATCTTTACGTCGGGTGCCATACGGTGCAGGCACTCGCTGATGGCACGGGGATTGTCGGAATACTGACCTCGGAAAGAAGCGAAATAGATGTTCTTCTCGTTCCTAGGCCTCGTAATGTAACAGAGATACATGTAGCTCGTACGTATCCACTTCTTAATGATAGCAGTTATCTTCATGCGTCAGTCAATCTTCAATCTTGTTGTCTTCTTTTTCCCGCAGGAGTGAGGAACTAACCCCGTCGGTATGGCGCAAATACACCACCTCTGCACCTAGTGGTTTTAGGGCAATTTCCGTTTGCTTCCATCGTTCGTTGCCTTTCCAGTCGTTGCCGATGAAGATGGCGTCAAAATGTAATCGCTCCCAGGCATCAGCCTTCTTCAATGTGTCGCACAGCACCACCCTGTTCACACAGCGCAACTCTCTGACGATGGCTACCCTGTCTTGCTCGTTGACCACGGGGATTTTGTGCTTGTACTCGCCCACCAGCCGGTCGCTGTTCACGCCGACAATCAACTCTTCACAAAGTTCCTTTGCCTGATGCAGCAGGTTCAGGTGGCCGATATGAAACATGTCGAATGTTCCCTGAGTATATCCTATCTTGTATTTTTTCATAAATCTTCAACTCTCAACTTTATATTTGTCAGGTATCTCGTCTGGCCTCTTCGGGCGTATCTGGTTCAAGCCTTTTACCACGCTGTGGGAGGGTACGTCCTTGGTGACAATGGCACAAGCACCGATTGTCACATCATCGCCAATGGTGACGGGACCGATCACTGTTGCCTTGGCACCAAGGATGCAATCGTTGCCAAACTTGGCATGGCGACGGATGTGATTTTTGATTCTTTCTCTGTCACCCTTCAGAGCAGCCATTGACACAAAGTAGGGATAAACCTTACAGTTGTCGCCTATTTCAGCTGTTGGACCGATGCCGATACTCATGGGATGGCGAATTTCAAAGTTCTTGCCAATCTTCACCGAACAAGGGATACGCAATTGAAATTTCTCCTGCAACATGTTCTCCATGCGTTTGGCACGTTTGCGGTTAATGTAGCCTCCCTTTTCATATAGTCGACGCATTTTCCAGAATTTCCGCTCAGCCTTACGGTCATAGTTGCTGATGCACAGCAGGTCTGTCAACCAGATTTTGATGTCTTTAAGGATACTCATTTCTTATTTTTTTCGTTTGATCTTCTTCATTAGAGGCTTTGCAGCAACAGAGAAATATTGATAGGCCTCTGGATGGAACAGTTTTGACCACGCCGCATAAAGTGCTACAAAGATGACGAGCTTCAGCACTCCATCTGCATATAACGACAGTGAACAGAACGTTCCGACAAAATATGTCAGGGCGGCGGCAACTAAAGAGGCCAGCAGCACGGGCAGCAAATCAAGAAGTTGCCGCTGCCAGCGATAGCCGATATGCTTTGATACCAGCCAGATGTTGATGAAATAGGAGAACCACGTGTTGAGAACCATACCAACGAGTAGGCCTCTCATGCCATCAAGCAGCAGACCAGCGACAACGAAGATGATGCCCACAGCTCGTTTCACGAACGTCCAGATAAACATGGTACGGCTTTTGCCAATGGCTGCAACAGACTGATAGTTCACCGACTGCAGGCTGTAGGCCAAGCCAGCGACGCAGAGCACTTGGAAATATGGTACGCTATCTGCCCATCGGTCGGAGTAAAGAAATATAAACAACGGCTTTGCGCAAAGCAGGAGGATGAACATGAGCGGGAAGGTGACATAGGACAACGTCAACGTGATCTTCTTGATCATTTCGCCCAGTGCAGCCTTATTGTCCTGCATCTCGGCATAGAGGGGATACGTCACCTGCGACATCACTTTCGAAATGCTGGTTGAGGCGAGTCGTTCGGTGGAGTTGGCCTTGGAATAATAGCCCATGGTAGCTGCGTTATAAAACCTACCTATCAGCAGGCCCTGAATCTGGTGGCCAAACTGGTTGAGCAGATTGGTCAGGAACATATAGAAACCAAAGCTGAATAGTTCGCGGAACGACTGCCATGAGAAAACTAGCTGTGGACGCCATCTGACATAGAACCAAAAAATTAACGCAGGGATGGCTGCTGTCAGGATGTTCTGTGCCACTAAAGCCCATACACCAAAGCCGTGATAGGCCATGATAACAGTAACTGTCAATGCGGTTATCGATGTCAGGATGGTGACGATGGAAAGAACTTTGAAATTCAGTTTCTTACGGAGTTGATTACTCTGAACAATGTTAAAGGCATAGATGAACAGCACTATCCCTTGGATTCTCAAGACATCACTCAATAGAGGTATGCCATAGAAATATGCAATGAAGGGAGCCGACAAGAAGAGTACTGCATAGAGTACAGCAGAAAGCCCTAAATCCCAAAAGAAAATAGTGGAATAGTCTGTCTGGGTGGGTTCCTTTTTCTGAATAAGGGCCGAACCAAACCCTCCATCGATAAACGACTCGGCCAGCAGCATAAAGATCATCAACATTCCGATGCAGCCGTAGTCGTAGGGAGTAAGCAGACGTGCAAGAATGATGCCCGAAACGAACTGTATCAGCATTATGGAGTATTTCTGCAGTGCAGTCCATATCACGCCCTTAACAGCCTTCTGTTTTAATCTATTAGATTTTGTCGGCGTGTCAGTTTCACCCTCTGAAATGCAAGTTGGGGAGAGGCTAAAAATTGCCCCCCCCAACTCGGACGTTTCTGTGTTGTTTCCGGCACCACCGCTACTCGCTAAGCGTTGCCTTTCTGAATATGCCATTTATCTTTTTGCATATAATTGGTTGCAAAAGTACTGAAATTAATGTTATACTTGGCGTTTTATCCCCCAAAAAACATTCACCCATACTTTCTTTGAAAAATCTTTGAAAATAAATACAACATATTTGAGGGTATAAGCCTGGTCTATTCTAAGCCTATGCTTCTATATGGTTTAAGTAAGTGGAATGATCCACAGGTCACGGAAAATCTCTGACAAAAGTAATCACCAATAATTATTGCAGAAAGTATTGCGCTTTCGGCATTGTTTTGTCTATCTTTGCGCGCGTAAAGATAAATGCCGAGATAACAAAGCCCAAGATACTACTATATTACCGCCAAGATTATCTGGCAGTTCCTTTTCTGGAATACAGATTACAATGAGAACCGAGCTCATGTTTATGTCGGTAAACGTGGTACGGAAACGTTGTGCAAAATTTGGTTGGAACCTATGGTTGAACTGGCACAACAGGGAGATTTAACAGATGCCCAAACAAAAGAAGTACTAGCTATTGCAAGTGAATATCGTGATAAACTGCTTAGTCAGTGGAGCCTCTTCAAACAAGGTAAACGTGTAAGGATGATTACCATTAAGACATGAAGCCGAGTGCAAACATCCCAACAGAATTCTTTCATAACAAGTATTCCCAAAATAGAAGAGTGTATCAATAACGCTTTAGCTATATAGGATTACTAGGGAAGGAGAGATACTGTGGAGATCTGATTATGGATGACTATTGTGAATAGTCTATAATCGAGCTTGCGTCGTCAGACTCTTATATAAAACAAAAGGAGAACCCTTTTCAGAGTTCTCCAAATGCCTTTTTCTGAGCCTCTTGTCGGATTCGAACCAACGACCCCGAGATTACAAATCACGTGCTCTGGCCAACTGAGCTAAAGAGGCGGGTGGGAAAGCTGTCTGCATCGCGCCGCTACAACCAACTACCCTTGCTGCGGTCAAGCCCTGGGGGAATTCGAAGGGAGCTGGCCGTACAGGACTTTCCCGTGTCAACTGTACGATTCGCTGGCATGCCGTAGGTGCTTAAAAGCGGAGAGACGGGGATTCGAACCCCGGAACCGCTTTTGACGGTTACACGCTTTCCAGGCGTGCCTCTTCAGCCACTCGAGCATCTCTCCCTAAGGCTGATTTGCGATTGCGGGTGCAAAGGTAGGTTGTTTTTGTGTTATGTGCAAGTTTTGTGGCAAAAATGTTTATCAATTATGTGCGTTTTTTACGTTTGCAGGCATTATGTAACAAATAACAACGGTTCGCGATGGGTGCAAACCGTTGTTAATGATAGACTATTATCTATGGTTGAACTGATATTCAGATGCCAAGTTTCGTGCGGATTTCTGATGGTATGCCGTTCTTGTTTACGAGGATGTTCATGGTTTTGTATGCAACAAATGTTTTGGATGCGTACCATATACCATTGTATGTTCCTGCTGAACCCCATGAGTTCTTGACCATATAGTAGCGAGTGTCGTTCTGGTCTTGTGCTATACCATAGATGAGCATACCGTGGTCATCGGTTGTCTCCCAGTTGTCGTAGCCTTCCTGACGCATTTCCTGAGTGATGACGCGCTCTGGGCTAGGATGAGATAGAGCCTCATTGCTGCGTTGCTGTGGTGTCAGGCCGAGCCAGCGGTCACGGTCGGAACCAGATAGGTCTGATGCAGCTTCTGTGTCGGGGATAACAGCTATGCCTGAACGTGTAAAGCCTGTCTCGCTGACATCGCTGCCCCAGGCAATAGGATAACCGTGCTCAATGGCGTAGTCGAAAACCTGTACGAATTCATCCAAAGGTAGGTTGTAGCTCAGTCCCCAGCGCCAGTTGTCCTGAATTTCCAAGGCAAAGGTCGAGTAGAAGGGATGGTGTGTGTATGAGGTGAGGCTGACATAGTCATCAAGGTTGAGACCCAGACTCTCTGTATAGCTCTGTGGAGTATATGTCTTACCTTCATATACGAACTCAGTTGGGCATTCACCAAGATAGGCATCATATATACCAGAGAAAGCTTTCTTCCATGCAGGGGTCAGCTTTTTCTGTTTGCCCTTGGCCAAAGCTTCTACGAATGCTGTGGCAACAGCATCCACCTCGTTGTGGTTGATGGCAGTTTCACCATAGGGTGTACCAGGAGCTGGCATTGCAGTCTCTGGTACGATGCCGTAGTGTTGGAGACAGTAGAGAACATCGTAGAACGAGCCGCCCTGTGCGTAGCTTACATCACCGTGGGTGCGTATAGCTGCTGTGGCTCGGTCTTCCATAGTCTTATGCACAACGAACATCTCGCAGAGATCGTACTCACCTTTGCCCATGCGTAGCAGTTCGCTCTCGAAGAATGCCAAACCGCTGAAGCACCAGCATGTACCACTGCGGTTCTGGTCCTTGATGCTGGTAATAGGCAGTTCCTTAACAGTCGTGAATTTGTAGCCCTCGTCATCTCCGGCGGCAACCCATGCGGGTATGGCTACAAGTGTGGCAAGTAATAGAAATAATCTTTTCATAATATCAGGTTGTTAGTTGGATTGTTTCTGGTTGATGGGTTGGCTTATTGTGCTATGAATGCCTCCACTTCATCTGGTTGGATTGGGATGCGCTTCTGGCCGAGATAGCGACAGCCATCGGATGTGATGAGCAGGTCATCCTCGAGACGTATGCCACCGAAGTCCCTGTAGGTCTCAACAAGGTCGAAGTTGATAAACTCCTTATTGATGCCTTTAGCTCGCCACTCATCGATGAGGGCTGGAATGAAATATATTCCAGGTTCGTCGGTCATGACAAATCCTTCCTGCATTCGTCTGCCGCAGCGGAGACAGTTGGTGCCGAACTGGTCAAGGCGCGGCCTCACTTCATCGTCAAAGCCCACATATATCTGACCTAGTCCTTCCATGTCATGAACGTCCATTCCCATCATGTGACCGAGGCCGTGGACGAAGAACATTGCGTGGGCACCGTTGGCTAGGGCATCATCGGTGTTGCCTTTCATCAGTCCAATTGCTTTGAGTCCTTCTGTGATGACGCGTGCGGCTGCGAAATGTGCGTCCCACCATTTGAGGCCTGGACGTGCAATATCGACCACTTTGTCGTGAGCGTCAAGAACTATCTGGTAAATGTCGCGCTGCCGCTGCGTAAACTTGCCGCTGATAGGGGTTACACGTGTGTTGTCGGAACAGTAGTTCTCGTTTGTCTCAGCTCCAGCGTCGCAGAGCATGAGACGTCCGGCTTCCAGAGGACGTGGCGATGGGTAGCCGTGCTGGATTTCTCCATGCATGGAGAGTATGGTCTGGAAACTAACGCTGCATCCTTTTGCCTGAGCTATGCCAGCCAATGTTCCTGCTATCTCCTGCTCGGTAACTCCCGGACGGCACAAACGCATGGCTGTCGTGTGCATTTCATAGCCGATTGCGCATGCTTTTTCGATTTCCTCTATTTCGGCCAAACTCTTGACAGCTCGCTGTTCTATCACAGCCTTGATAAGTTGGATGGAAGCACTTTCACGCTGTTGCGAGGGGTGAATGCCTGTCAAATCCATTAGCTGTATCATCGTGTCGTAACGATAGGGCGGAAGGAAATGTAGTTGCCTACCTTTAGCTGTGTGCTGCTTGATGAAGTCGGCCAATGAGGTCATTGGTGCAGAGTGTACGATACCGCTCTGGGCAGCCATCTCTGCAACGCTATCAACAGCTCCGAACCATACGATGTCGTCTAGTGATATGTCGTCGCCAAACAGCCATTCCTCACCGTTGTCGGCATCTATCAGCAGAGCCAGACCCTCGCGGTGCTGACCTGTGAAATAGAGAAATGAACTGTCCTGCCTGAACTTATATGCGTTGGCTGGATAGTTCATGGGGCTGTCGTTGTTGCCCAAAATAAGAATTAGTCCGCTGCCTACACTTTGCTGCAATCGTGTACGGCGGGCTGTATATGTTTGTTTGTCGAACAGCATAACAGAATAATTTAGGTTGTTAGGTTAATATGGCTACAAAGGTAGTGATATTTCGTTGTGAACCACAGCCTACAGGAAGAAAAATCAAAAAATATATCTATATGGATTATTCTTCCCATGTGGGTAGCTCTCGAAGTCGCTGTCTTATCAGCATAAGATTTGCTGTGTATCCACTATAGACGCTGGAGTCTGCTGAAGCATGACTCTGAAGGAGGATTAACCTCTTGACAGTGTAGGGCAGGTCGTGTGAGACACTAGACTTGTTCAGACGTAGCTTGGTCGGAAGCTTGTCCATGTGCTGGTTGAACCATTCTATGCACTCTTGCCTTTCCTCTGTTGTGTAGGTAGGTTTGAAGAAATCGTGTTCTTGCATGTATATGTGTGTAAAGGTGAAAAGATTATCTAAGCCATCACCAACCAGTCTGGTCGAAACCTGTGTCTTGTGCCCACTGAAGTTTCTTGTAGCTTTCTGTCCATCCAAGCGAACTGTAGTACTCACTTGGTACGAATAGTGATATTCCTCCGGAATTTTCCTTGTCACGGAGTGTCTCGAAGTGTGCCCAGTTTGTATTTGTGAACCATTGGACTGAGAGCCATGTAGCTGGCACTGCAGCTTTTAAGGCTTGAAGCCAGCTGGCATACTCGTCGTTTGGTAGGTTGTTATAGAATAGGTGCTGCATGTCAAAAAACTCTGTATATGTTGTGGATCTTGATGACATACAATAGGGTTGTGTAGAACTGGTATTTGGCCTGCTCCTGTCTGCCAGTAGTTGTTGTATTATTGGACTGGATGCTTCCATCAATGATTCGAGATATTGGGTGTCAGCTATTGATAGCTCTGCACCGCGGTAGGTGTAATAGCCTGGACCTGTAGTGTAGAAGTCGGAGTAGGCTTGCATGGCATCGGTGATGCGTTGCAGAGGTGAAATGCTGTTGTTGGACAGGGCTGGGAGAACGGTATTATAGGGCGCGCCATCACCGGGGATCTCGGCTGGTGAGCCGGCAATGTAGCTTGCCACGTCTCTCAGTTCGTAAGCCACTTCCACACACATCATAAAACACGCATCGAAAAATATATAGTCCAGGTGAGGCTGGAGTCTTAGAACATTGGCGAGAATGGGTATATCCATTTGCAAACCTGTGTTGAGGTCGTTGCGCCGTTGTCCATTATCAATTCCAAAAGATTGACGTTTTGTTTTGGATGGTGATTTTTGGAACACCCATCCTGATGCATGGCTCCAAAGCACCAACCCATAGTGTCTTGCTGGATAAGTCGTGAAGATGTAGCTTAGAACGTTGCTCATTGCAGCACTATCGGTGGCACAGATATTAGTGGGGTAGGTGAGTGCGGTTTGCAGCTCGGTGTCGTGTGTACCAACACAAATCCTACTGCTCTGGCAGTCATCAATGAACACCACCACACGGCAGTCTTCGTCCATGAGTGGAAGGGCGGCTGCAATCTCTGTAGAGTCCAGTTGTATAAAAACAGCCAAAGAGTTTTCTCCAGCCATGTAGATTACGATGGTTTGCTGCAGGGTGTCGCCAGGTAGTCCAATGGAGTTCTCTATTGGGGAGTAGTCGTCATCGCTGCTGCATGATGAGAGACCTAAAAGGCTTGCGATGACACATATATATAATAATAGTGCCTGTTTCATTCTTCTAGTTGTGTGGCTTCAGGTTCATCCACAGCTTCTGTTGCTAGGTCGGGATGCATGGCTGCCTTGCGTCGTTTCCACCATTTTGTACCTGCTATGACTCTATCGGTGAAGGTTATTAGCATCAAAGGTACAAGATACCAAAGTAGCAGGTATAGCAGTTTGTTGCGGTAGCTTTGTGGCTGTAGATGCGCCATATCCAACTGGTATAGTGGAGCCGTTAGTTCCTCCTCTATTGGCATTGTTTCTGCACTCCATTTGTTGACGATGGTGCCGTTGTGTATAAGCATCAGACCTGGGTTGCTCCTGACCATTGTCTTCAACAATAGCGGGTCGGCAAAGGTGAATGGATACTCGCTGCCTGTTAGGTCTTGCCAACGGGCTATGGCCTCATCGCCAGAGCCTGTGAGACAGAGAAACGTGTACTTATAGTGCTTGGCATAGTCTGTAAGTGCATTGATACGGTCCATAGCACCGTCGTCGGCAGTCTCTAAGGATGGTGCTACGAGCAGGAAGGTATAGCTGGTGTCGGATATGATATCTTCTGCGCCATCGAAATCGAAATCTATTATCTCTGGCAGTTGCTGAGGGTCATCGGGCCATTCCATAGCCTTTGGTATGTTCTGTCCGATGTGGTAAGGCCTGAAGTCAATAATGGGTAACGTATATATGCATAGCCCAGCTAGAAAAAGTCCGTAAACGATGCTGTAGAGTGAAATAAGCCATTGCATCTTCTCGGATATGAACCTTGTGAAATGTTTTCGCATCTTGAATGCAACTATACACAAAGCCAACATTACAACGTTCTTGCTGAAGGTCTGCCATCCTGTTAGATGTACCGCATCGCCAAAGCAACCGCAGTCGGGTACAGCGTCTGTTATTGCAATCCAGAGGGTCAGTGGTGTGTAAAATGCCATTAGTGCTACTGCAATCCTAGATGTCCAATGGCGACGTATGCCGAAAAAAAGATATATGCCAATGCAGAACTCCATCAGACCAAGCATCACAGCAAGCGGCAAAGTAATAGTCCAGGACAACCAGTCGCTGCCGAAGATTGCAATGACGTAATCCTGTACCTTGTAGGCTGTACCCATCGGGTCGATGAGTTTAACTATGCCTGAGAAAATGAAAATGGCGGATATGAGCCATCGGCACATATTCGCCACTAACCATATTAGTTTGTTGTTCATTGCTGTGTGTCAGCTGTGCTTCCGTAGGTGAGCTGGATGAGTGCGAAGATGGCGTAGTTCATCATGTCCATATAGTTGGCATCTACACCCTCGCTGATGAGTGTCTGACCGCCATTGCCTTCAATCTGTTTTGTCCGGAATATCTTCTGAAGTATGATGTCGGTGTAGCTGCTAACTCGCATTGACCTCCAAGCTTCATTATAGTCGTGGTTTTTACGTAGCATGAGCTGCAACGTGCATTCGGACTGTTCGTCGTAGGCGGCAATGGCTTGCTCTATGGTGATGTCGTCGGGCTGGTCGGATATCCCAAGCTTTAGTTGGATTAGCCCTATGATAGCGTAGTTGACAATGCCTATGAACTCAGGACGTATGCCTTCGTTGACCAACGCTTCTCCTTGTATTTCTATGGAGCGTATCCGAGCCGCTTTGATGTACAGCTGATCTGTGAGCGATGATGTCCGTAGTATGCGCCAAGCCGTCCCATAGTCGTGGAGCTTTTTTACATACACTTCACGGCACTCGGCCAACATGGCTCTGAACTGCTCTTCTGTTGTCATATTCTTTCAGCTCGTAAACAGGTCCACTTATACCCTGATGATTTGTCCTGGACGTATTATACTATTCTTCCTAAGACCGTTCTTGCGGCAAATGTTGTCAACGGATGTGCCGTAGCGACGTGCAATGGTATAAAGAGACTCACCCTGTTTAACACGGTGAACATGTGCCTGCGAGTTATGACGTTGGTTGTTTTGTCTGGCTCGTTGTTGCTGGGAAGGTTGTGCTGTTGTGGCAGCAGGCTCACTCTGCTGTGAGGCTACCGTTAGGGCATTGTCGTTGCTCCTGTCGGTGGTGGAGATACTGTGTGCATCCATCAGATGGCCGCGTCCGTTTGCACGGAACAGATAGAAATCACCTTTAACATCCTGAGCGGCGAAATCGAACATCTCGGCAGGATCGATATATGCACCCAAGAGACGTGTCTCGAAATGGAGATGGGCACCGAAACTGCGACCTGTGTTGCCGGCTAGTCCTATAGGATCGCCTGCTTTAACGGTCTGCATCTGGGTCACGAGGTGCTTGGACAAGTGACCATATACAGTTTCCAGACCATTAGGGTGGCGTATCACAACTACGTTGCCATAGCCCCGAGGCTGCCATGCAACTACACGTACTTTACCACTGAAGGCAGCGCGGATGGTATCACCCTTGTATGCGTTGATGTCCAACCCCTTGTGTTGGCGACGGAAACGTGGACGATAGCCGTAGCCAGATGTCACCACTCGGCTTTCAATAGGCATTGCAAAACCGCGTAGGTCGATACGATACTCAGCGGGCAATTCTACGTTTCCATAGATGTTGATGGCATCGCTGTTCCAGTCTGGATAAAGGTCACCTCCAGGGTTCTCCAATGTCTCTTCGGCAATCAGATGCTGAATCTGGATGCTGTCAACAGCTCGCATTTTGTGGTCAATAGGTGCTTGGCGTGCTATTACATCTTGTCCCATCACGGGAGTGATGCATAGACCGAACATTAATGTTAATGTGGTGTGCTTAAGGTGTGTTAGCATGTGGATTGGATTGTTCGTGTATTGTTCTTAAGCTTGTATTCAGTTTGCCTCACCCACTCCATAGAGGTAGCCCTGGAGTGCATGGTTGTATGTGTATATCTCTTCTGGCTGGAAGAAACGTTCCAACTCAGTCTTTGCTGATTCGGGGGAGTCACTGGCGTGTACAATGTTCTGCTGATTGCTCACAGAGTAGTCACCTCTGATTGTGCCTGGATCGGCACGTCTACCGTTGGTGAAGCCTGTCATGCCGCGAACAACCTGTACGGCCTCCACGCCTGTTAAAGCCATAGCCACAATGGGGGATGTCTTCATACTGGCAGCCAGTGAAGGGAAGAATGGCTTGTCAACAAGGTGTGAATAGTGTTTCTTGAGAATCTCGTCATCGAGCTGCATCATTTTCATGCCTGTGATTTGCAGGCCTCGGCGTTCAAAACGATTGATTATTTCGCCAATTAGGCCACGTTGTACACAGCTGGGTTTGAGCAGTACGAGCGTTGTTTCCATATAAGCAATATCTTATTGTTAGACACAAATACGCTGCAAAGTTATGAAATATAATCAGACGCTGAGATACTTCTTAACAATTTTTGTCACTTTATTATGCGCTATTTTATTATATGTCAAATCGGCTCTGTGAGTCTGAACTGTTATTTGGGCAATTCTATGCGGAAAGTTGTACCCTTGCCTATTTCTGATGAGGCTACATAAATGCGTCCTTTGTGGTACTCTTCAACAATGCGTTTTGCCAACGAGAGTCCTAGTCCCCAGCCTCGTTTTTTTGTAGTGTAGCCTGGGTAAAACACACTTTTGAAATGATTGCGCATGATGCCTTTGCCTGTGTCGGACACATCAATGATTGTATGGGTGGCAGTCTCTGTTCCGGATATGGTGATGGTGCCTTTCTCATTCATTGCATCTATGGCATTCTTGCATAGGTTTTCTACTACCCATTCAAAAAGAGGTGCGCATACGTCGGCGTAGATGGGTTGCTCAGGTAGGTCTGTAATTATTTGAATATGAGAAGCGGCGCGGCGTGAAATATAACTCACCACGGAATTGATGACATCGTTGAGGTTTTCAGGCTTCAACTCTGGCAGCGAACCTATCTTCGAGAAGCGCTCAGCTATGCGCTGTAGCCGTTTCACGTCTTTGTCCATCTCAGGTAGAAGTTCGTCGTCTGGATATGTCTCTCGTAGTACTTCACCCCAAGCCATCAACGATGAGATAGGTGTACCTAGCTGGTGTGCAGTCTCTTTTGAGAGTCCAACCCAGACTTTATTCTGCTCTGCCCGCTTGCTGCTTAATAGCGCAAACACTGCAATAATGGCGAACACGGTCACTATTCCAAGTTGGATATAAGGGTATCTTGCCAGCCGTTTTAACATCACGCTTTCATCGTAGCATATCTCCATGAACTCTGCTCCTCCGTTAGCTGTTTCTGATGAGTCTGTCAAGTAAATGCGCATGGAGCGTCCACTCGCTTTCATGTCATCCGCTAATGCTCGGATTTCCAGAAGCGTGTCGGCTGCTGTCTTGGCACTCAACTCCAGATTGCGATAGTCGTGGATGTCTCCGTCACTGCTGGTTACTATCACAGGTATCGTGCGATTGCCTTCTAGTACAGTCAGCACTAATGACAGGTCTGTATTATCGTCGGCTGCGTCTAGGGATCGCATGGCTTCAGCCCACACTTCCACTTTGGCCTGTTCCTCTTTGGCGAGGTCGCGAACCAGCAGGTGTGACCATAGCAGTGATGCAGTGCAGATGACAACAGCCGTTGATACAAGGGCAATTTTCACCTGACGTATTCTATCAGTCCATTGCATATATTGATGAATGAATGCAGGGACAAAGGTAGCAGTTTTTGTTCTTTTTGTCCTATTCGCTGTCCATTTATATAAAATAAACGGGCATTAATTGTATTTTATATGGAATATGCGACATCATGTCGTTGCTTTTGTCTAAATTTGCCACGCAATTGTAAACAAAATCAGAAAACGAAACAATCCAGTATGGAATTCACAGCTCAACAGATTGCCGACTATGTTGGTGGCAAGGTAGAAGGCAACCCCGCAGCAAGTGTAAGCACATTCGCTAAAATTGAAGAGGGCGCCAAAGGGGCACTTTCTTTTTTCTATGATCCGAAATACGAACCGTATCTTTATCAGACCCAGTCATCGGTGGTACTGGTGCCAGAGAGCTTCCAGCTATCCAAGCCTGTTCAATTAACTTTGGTCAGGGTGGCTAATCCGCGTGAGGCCATTGCACGGTTGTTGGCATTGTACGAAAGTATGAAGCCTCGCCATAAGGGCATCAGCGAGCAGGCTTACATTTCTCCTTCGGCCAAGATAGGTGAGGATGTATATGTGGCACCATTTGCATATATCGGTGATAATGCTGTTGTTGGTGACAACACAGAAATATACTCGCATGTCAGCATAGGTGATAATGCTGTTATTGGTAGCGACTGCATACTTTATGCCAACTCAACAGTCTATCATGACTGCCGTGTTGGCAATAGTTGTATCTTGCATTCTGGATGTGTGATAGGTGCTGATGGCTTCGGCTTTACTCCTTCTGCTGATGGCTATGATAAAATACCGCAGATAGGAATCGCCATTTTGGAAGATGATGTAGAGATTGGTGCCAATGCATGTGTTGACCGTGCTGTGATGGGTGCTACCATAATCCGTAAGGGCGTTAAGATTGACAACTTGGTCCAGATTGGCCACAATGTGGAGGTGGACAGTCACACAGTGCTTTGCGCACAGGTTGGCATAGCTGGCTCAACCAAGGTGGGGCAGTGGTGTACCTTTACAGGTCAGGTGGGTGTGGCTGGTCATGCTACAATAGCAGACCACACTATAGCAGGTGCCCAGTCGGGTATTGCGGGTAGTGTCCGTAAACCAGGTCAGACCTTGTTGGGCGCACCGGCCATTGATGCCAAGCAGTTCTCACGTGCCAGCGTGGCATTCAAAAACGGCCCTGCCATGATGCAGCAGATTCGAGAGCTTCAGAAAGAAGTGGCCGACCTTAAGGCTCAGCTCAGTAAATAATATTCATATCAAACAAATAGAAATTGACTATGTTGAAACAGAATACTCTCGGAGGCAGTTTTACCTTGCACGGCAAGGGCTTGCATACAGGCCTGTCGCTGACCGTGACGTTTAATCCAGCTCCAGAGAATTATGGATATAAGATACAACGCATTGACCTACCGGGGGAACCAATTATTGAGGCCATCGCAGAGAATGTGGTTGAGACCACACGTGGCACTGTATTAGCCAAGGGCGATGCACGCTGCAGCACGGTGGAACACGCTCTGGCTGCACTCTATGCTCTCGGCGTGGACAACTGTCTGTTACAGGTTACAGGACCAGAGGTTCCTATCCTAGATGGTTCGGCAGAACTCTATGTGGAGAATATCCGTAGAGTCGGCATTGTTGAACAGAATGCTCCGAAAGACTGGTATGTGATACATAAGAAGATTGAGGTACGTGATGAAAAGACAGGCTCTGTTATAACCATCCTGCCAGATGAGCAGTTTAGTATCACGGCTATGATTTCTTTTGAGTCACGTGTCCTTAATAGTCAGTTCGCCACTATTGATGATGTTTCGAGATTTGAGAAAGAGATTGCTCCTGCGCGAACATTCTGCTTTGTGCGTGAGGTTGAGATGCTGCTGGGGGCAGGCCTTATTAAGGGTGGTGACCTAAACAACGCAATTGTTATATACGAGAACCAAAAGACTCAAGCCGACCTCGACCGTCTGGCCGATGCCATTGGTGCGCCTCATCACGATGCTACCGAACTGGGCTATCTACAAGCCAAACCGCTTCTTTGGGAAAATGAGCCAGCACGTCATAAACTGCTTGATATCATCGGTGATATGGCTCTCATTGGCCGTCCTATTAAGGGACGTATCATAGCTACAAAGCCTGGACATACCATCAACAATAAGTTTGCTCGTCTGATGCGCAAGGAAATACGCGCTCACCGCGTACAAGCTCCTGTATATGATCCTAACAAGGTTCCAGTAATGGACATTAATCGAATTCGCGAGCTGCTTCCACATCGTTATCCCATGCTATTCGTTGATAAAGCCATAGCGATGGATGCGAACAGCATTGTTGCGGTTAAGAACATTACAGGCAATGAACCGTTCTTCCAGGGTCATTTCCCTAACGAGCCTGTTGTTCCAGGGGTATTGCTTATTGAGGCTTTGGCTCAAACAGGAGGACTGCTTGTTTTGAGCAACTTGCCAAATCCTGAGAACTACAGCACTTATATTTTACGTATAGATACTGCTAAATTCACACAAAAGGTTGTGCCAGGCGATACGCTGATATTCAAAGCAGCCTTTTCAGCGCCATTCCGCCACAGCATCGCTCAGATGCATGGCTATGTGTTCGTAGGTGAGAATGTGGTGGCGGAGGCAAGCCTCACTGCACAAGTAATTGAAAACAAATAAACGATATGAGTAAGATAAGCCCCCTGGCATTTATTAATCCTGAAGCCAAGATTGGTGATAACGTAGAGATTGGCCCATTCTGCTACATTGACCGTGGAGTGGAGATTGGTGACAACAATGTGCTTATGAATAGCGTGACCATCCTTTATGGGGCGCGTATAGGAAGTGGCAACATATTCTTCCCAGGAGCTGTCATCGGTGCTATACCACAGGATTTGAAATTCCGTGGCGAGGATACTTTGGCAGTCATTGGTGACAATAATAAGATTAGGGAGAATGTGACAATAAACCGAGGCACAGCAGCAAAAGGTCAGACGGTGGTTGGCTCAGGCAACCTGCTTATGGAGGGCTGCCATGTAGCTCATGATGCCATTGTCGGGAATGATATCATCATTGGTAACAGCACCAAACTGGCTGGCGAGATTGTAATAGATGATCACGCAATATTGTCGGCTGGTGTGCTGATGCATCAGTTTTGCCGTGTGGGTAGCTATACTATGGTTGGTGGCGGTACCCGCTTCTCTCAGAACATTGTGCCTTATAGTATCTGTGCCCGTGACCCAGCTTCTTATTGTGGACTTAATATTGTTGGCCTGCGTCGCCGTGGTTTTGAACGCGATACCATCAACACCATACATGAAGCCTATCGAATACTCTTCCAGGGTGGCCTGTCTTTGGCAGATGCCCTCGACACTATCCGTCGTGAACTGCCTCAAACGGAAGAGATAAAGTACATTCTAGACTTCATCGATGACTCTAAGAAACGTGGCTTCTGCCGTTGACGCCTATGCTCCTCAAACTGATGATAGCTTCGCCTGAGGCTGAGGATTTTGTGGCAGAAGCCCTGTTGGAAAGCCACCATACCTTCGCCGATTTGAGCCGACTTATTCAGGAAACATGTAAGTGGCAACCCGACCAGCCTTCAACGTTCTATGTATGTGACCATCGCTGGCATCCCGAGCATATTGTTCCTGAGGTCAGCTCAGAACGTGAGACTATGTCGGAGGTGGAGCTTGGCGACCTGCTGGAGGACGAAGGTCAGCGCCTACAGTATGTGTTCAATCATACGGAACGTAGGGCTTTGCTGTTGGAGGTGGTTGAGACATCGTTTGGTAAGCATGTGAATACGCCGCAGATAAGACGGCAGCATGGTACCCCTCCACCTTATTATATTATATCCAGTACGGAAGAGACCGTTGATACGGAGCCTTCTGCCAGCAATGTCGATTTGTTGAGTCGTCTCAATGCTGAGGCAATGGGCATCAATGAGGATGAAGAGGAGTTTGACCCGGAGGATACTTCCGATTTTGACCCAGAGGAGTTTGATCCCGAAGGCTATGAGGTAAGTGAGTTCTGATGGAGTCGCCAGCAAATCTGCAATCCAAGCCTACACTTGTTGTCTTGCTCGGCCCGACGGCAGTGGGGAAGACAGAGGTTGCATTGCAGCTTGCTGAATACCTCGGCTCTCCTATAATTAATGCAGATAGCAGGCAGATCTATGCTGGCCTTCCTATCGGTACGGCTGCTCCCAATGCCTCTCAACTGGCGCGTGCTAAACATTATTTCGTTGGAATGCTCCCTGTTACAGAGTATTACAGCGCAGCTCGTTACGAGCATGAAGTGATAGACCTGACTAAAGAGCTGTTTAAGTCGCATGACACTCTCCTGCTGTCAGGTGGCTCGATGCTGTATATTGATGCTGTATGTAATGGAATCGACGATATTCCCACTGTTGATAAGGACGTACGCCAGATGCTGCGCGATAGATTGGAGCGTGAAGGCTTGGAGCGGCTGACAGCAGAACTGCGACTGCTTGACCCTGACTATTATGCTCAGGCTGACTTACACAATACTCAGCGCGTAGTTCATGCTTTGGAAATTTGCTATCAGACAGGACGCACATTCACTAGCTTCCGAACTCGTACAGTGGCTCAAAGACCATTCCGTGTCGTGAAGATTGGCCTTAAGCGGGAACGTGCAGATTTGTTTGACCGAATAAATCGTCGTGTGGAACAAATGATACTTGATGGCTTGCTTGATGAGGCCAGAGATATGCTGCCTTGGCGGCACACAAATGCACTCAACACGGTTGGATATAAGGAGATGTTCCAAGTGCTTGATGGCACGTGGACTTTGGACTTTGCCAAAGAACGGATGAAGAAGAATACGCGTGTCTATGCCAAGAAGCAGATGACGTGGTTCAACCGAGATGCCGACATCCACTGGGTACATCCCGATGATTTTCGTGTTGAGGATGTGAAATTGTAGAACTCAACTAAATTGACATGAGAGTGTTTGGGAAAGTTCTTCGTGCCATCTATGGTGGTCCTTGGTACAAGCGCATAGTCGTTTGGCTTTCAACCTTGATTGCGGCACTACTGCTACTGCTTCTGGCGGTTGACAACAATTTTCTTAATCTCTTTGGTCAGTCACCAGGCTTTAGTGATATAAACAATCCAGTCACCTGCAATGCAAGCGAGATATACAGCGCTGACAGCATATTGATAGGTCGTTTCTTCAGCGAGAACCGCACACCTGTTGAGTATGCAGACATAAGCCCGCGCCTCTTGCGTACTCTCATAGCAACTGAGGATGCTAGGTTCTATCATCATCATGGCATAGATGTTCCGGCTCTCGGTTCAGCATTTGTCGATATGTTGAAGGGTCGGGCGCGTGGTGCCAGCACAATAACACAGCAGCTGGCAAAAAACCTGTTCCGTGTGCGCTCTGAGTATTCTACTGGTCTATTGGGGCGTATATCAGGTGTCAGCCTGGGAGTGATGAAGGCTAAGGAGTGGATAGTTGCTGTGAAACTGGAGATGACATATAGTAAGGAAGAGATACTCACCATGTATCTCAACACAGTTGACTTCGGTTCAAACTCCTTTGGTATCAAGACAGCAGCACGTACGTTCTTCGGCACCACTCCAGACAACCTCACCTATGAGCAATCGGCAATGCTTGTCGGAATGCTAAAGGCTACCAGTGCCTATAACCCCCGTCGCCATTCTGAGGCAGCCATGCAGCGACGAAACGTTGTTTTGCAGAACCTTTTCGATAATGGTGGCTTAATACTCAATGGCTATCCTGCCACAGCGCAGCAGCTTGATAGTATCAAGGCTCTACCCATCGTTCTTTCTAATCGTTCCACCGAGAGCGTCTATGATGGTCCTGCCGACTATTTCCGTATGCAGCTTCAGGAGCATATCAATAAGCTTTGTGATCAGGGATTGGTCAATGGCGGGGATAATCAGCATCTCGATCTCTATGCCGATGGGCTGCGTATCTATACTACGCTAGACATGCGACTTCAGCGATACGCGGAGCAGGCTGTAGCACTGGAAATGCGGGTGATACAGCAACGTTTCGATGAACATTGGAAGGGTATCACGCCTTGGCGCGATAGCTATGGACGTGAAATACCTGGGTTCATAGAGAATATAGCCAAGCAGACATCTCGATACAAGCAGCTCGCACAGCGTTTCCCCGACCAGCCAGATAGCATAGACTATTACATGAATGAGCCTCACACAGTTAAGCTCTTTTCTTACGACGGTCCTATGGAGCGCACGATATCTACAATGGATAGCATACGTTATATGGTGAGCTTTATGCACTGTGGACTCTTAGCAATTGAGCCTGACACTCGCAGGGTAAGGGCATGGGTGGGTGATATCAGTTCTGCCTATTGGAAGTATGATAAGGTTACATCCCGCCGACAGGCAGGCTCCACATTCAAGCTTTTTGTCTATACCGAAGCCATGAACCAGGGATTGACACCTTGCGACACGCGTCTGGATGGCTTCCACAGTTATCCCGATACTGTTGATGGTGTACCTAGGATATGGGCTCCGCATAATGCTGAGGGAGTATTCAGCAACCGGTATATGACGTTAAAGACAGCCTTTGCTCGCAGCACCAATAGTATCGCAGCCATGTTAGGCTATGAAGTAGGTGTTAAGAACATTGCTGCTACGGCCCATGCAATGGGCATTGAATCGCGTCTGGAACCGGTGCCTGCATTGAGCCTCGGTGCCAGCGATGTTACCTTGTTCGAACTCGTTAATGCCTACAGCACTGTCATTGACGATGGCAACTATGCTCCTCCTATTTTGGTGACTCGTATTGAGGATCAAGATGGTCATGTCTTATTCGAGGACTCCCCCCAGCGTCAGCAGGCAATCCCATACCGTTCAGCTGCTCTAATGCAGCAAATGCTCATAGGCGGTATGCATGGTACTTCGTCATACCTTTGGCATTACGTTCGTCCTTATGCCCGTACTACAGACTTTGGAGGTAAGACAGGTACCAGCAATAACCACTCCGATGCTTGGTTCGTGGCTGTCACACCGCACCTGACCGTTGGGGCATGGGTCGGTGGAGAATACCGAAGCATACATTTCCGTACAGGAGAACTTGGTCAGGGCAATCGTACGGCGTTGCCTGTCTGTGGCCGTTTCCTTCAGAGTGTCCTCTCCGACTCTCGTTTTGCTTATTATCAAGCTCATTTCAAGCCTCTTCGCGATGGCGTTGAGCGTTCAGCCTACGAGTGTGCGGCATGGATGCCTCCATTGGAGTCTGACAGTACATCGTCGTCTTTAGATAGTCCAGCTGCAGTCACTATTGGTGAAGCCGCTGCTGGGGGGCCGACATCAATAGGTTCCGATAACAACAGTGAGGCAATGGAATAGGTTAAATTAGCTTAATTATAATAAGGTACAGCTATCCATTTGCTGTAACATCGTTATCTTTACAGGCTGAAAAAGCACACCTTCTTATAATTTATTTGACTAACTAACATCTTTTTTATATGACACTTCGACAACTCTTCGTGCTGTCAGCCCTGTCATTGGCGGCTGTAACAGTGAGCGCTAAGAAGACCTGCGCCTATCTATTCACTTATTTCACAGGTAATGCTCCTGAACAGGAACAAATCTGCTATGCCATTTCTGAGGATGGATGGAACTACACTCCACTGAACAATGGACAGCCAATCATCGCTAGTGCCGATATTGCCCGTACTGGTTGTGTGCGTGACCCGCACATACTGCGTGGTAAGCACGGTTGGTTCTACATGGTGGTAACGGATATGCGTTCAAGTCTGGGTTGGAGCAGCAACCGTGGCATGGTGCTGATGCGCAGCAAGGATCTTGTTAACTGGACTTCATCCACTATTCACTTCCCAGAGCGTTATGCAGGTACAATGTTTGAGCATGTTACTCGCGTCTGGGCTCCACAGACCATCTACGATGACCGCACAGGTAAGTATATCGTGTACTTCTCCATTCTGACAGATGACGGTTCTTGCCCCTATGACCGTGTTTATTGGGCATACGCCAACAAGGACTTTACTGATTTTGAGGGTGAGCCTCACCTCCTTTTTGATATGAAGAATGCCAGCATCGATACTGATATAGTCCGTGATGACCAGGGATTGTACCACATTTTCTTCAAGACTGAGGGTAGCCGTCAAAAGGGTATCAAGCAGTTCATCGCCAGCGATTTCTATGATGGCAGCACATGGCAGCTCCAACCCGGTTGGTGTCAGGATACAGACAAGGCTGTTGAGGGTTCAGGTGTCTTCCGTCTTCACGATGGCAACTGGTGTCTGATGTACGATTGCTACACAAGCGGACATTATCAGTTCTGTCTCAGCACGGACAACCTCCAGACCTTCCATCGTGTACAGGACACTCAGACAAGCGGTCTGTTCACACCGCGTCATGGAACTGTCATAGCCATCACGGCTAAGGAACTGCGTCGCCTGCAGAAAGCATTCCCTAACACAGACAATTAAACAACACTGATGCGCACGGTACTGCCGTGCGCACATTTTCCTAGAGTAAACCATGAAACATATTCTATCCTCTATCCTTCTACTAGCTGCAGCCATTCTACCAGGGCTTGCTGCCAACACCTCTCAGACAGTTACTCAGGTGTCCACAGCTATCTCGTTGACTGCTGACTTGGACTATCATATATCATCTGCTGATCCCTTTACAACTACAGGCAGTATTGATATCGTCAACACCGACCATGCAGTGATTATCTTCGACAAGATACGCCCGTCTAAGGTCATTAGCTCATACCTCACATTCATAAAGATTAATGGTGAGGAGGCTGTAGAAGGCACCAATTGTCAGGTACGCTTATATAACCTTGGTGCCATCGTTTATCCTTATGGTAAAGAAAGCTCATTAGCTACTGGTTTCCATCCACTGAAAGTCTATAGTGAACCCGATTTACAGGGCGAGTCGTGTGAGTTGTTCGGACTGGAGAACAGTGGTGGTTACATGAACACTCTGCCATTAACCAAACTTAAGGGTAAAATTAAGTCATTCACACTCAAGCGCGGTTACATGGTCACATTCTCTTTGAAGGATGGCGGACGTGGCTACAGTCGTTGTTTCATAGCAGATCAGGCAGACCTCACAGTGAACCTGCCTGCTCTCATGGCTGGCCGCATTTGTTCTTACCGCGTGTTCCGCTGGTACAACGCAGGCAAAAAACAACTGGCTAACTACATGAATCGTGAAGCTTTGACAGCTCTCAATGTGCAGAGCAGCTATGACTGGGCTCAGGGCAATAGCTCTTTCCTTCCTGACTTTGAATGGGTGCCTAACCATATCTATGAGGACTATCCAAGTTCCGCTACAATTGGTGGCGTTTCTCATTCACCACATACTAAGACCAATAATGAACCCAGGAATAGCAGCGATGACCACCCTCAGGACTTAGAGACCATACTTAACAATTGGGAAAATATGATGCGCACGGGCCTGCGCCTATGTTCACCAGCATCATGGGATGGTAGTGACTACTGGAATGCCACAGGTTTCCTGGCAGACTTTCTTGATGCTGTAGATGCTCGTGGATGGCGATGCGATATCATTGACCTCCACTGCTATTGGGCTGAAGGTAGTTTCGGGAATATGCACAATTGGAGTGATAAGTACAAGCGTCCTATCTGGATCTCTGAATGGTGCTGGGGCGCATCATGGAATAACAATGGTGCTTTTGCCAGTGGCGTAACTGAGGCTAATGTACGAGATGCACTATCACGCATTTGTTCCAGCCTTAATAACTGGAACTATGTGGAACGATACTATTATTGGAATAGTGAACGCGACCCCAGCCGTTTGTATAAGGATGGAGCTCTGACCCCAGCTGGCGAGTACTATGCATCGATGAATTCTGGTTTGGGCTATTGCAATTATGGCAATTACATTCCTGCTGCTCCTCCTCTCTATAACCCATCTGACTTGACTGCATCTCATAAGAAGACGACTGTAACCCTCGCTTGGACTAATAAGAATGGCAATCTCACAGAGGAAACAATTATTCAGGAGAAGATTAACGGTCGCTGGGTTGGACTGGATACTCTGTACCGTGCCGATGCAGAGTCTATGACCTTTACTCAAGAGTATGATGAGAACTCTATTATAGGTCTTCACACCTATCGCATCGTCAACCTTGATTACGATGGCAAGCGTCGTATAAGCGGAGAAGCCAGCTTCTTCCAGGGTGGTGCTTATAATTTGGGTGAACTGTTCGTCGGACAGATCGAGGCTAGCAACACCAGTGTTTCAACCTCCAATTTTGCAATGCAGGATGCTGCGCCAATGGTCTTTGTTGGCATGCCTACCTACAAGAATTCAGCCAATGGCGTTGTCAACCATGTCACCTCTGTTGCCAAGAGCAGCTTCAAGTTCTTCTTCGATCCGTGGACAGAGGGCGCATCTATGGACTTCACCAAGGCTGAGACTGCCGACTATGTAATAGTGCCGCGCGGCAACTTCACCATTGCTGGCCTGCAGGCTGAGGTCGATACTTGTGGTTTGGAAGACAAACACGGTTCTGCGCGCATGAATAAGGGCGAGGAGTGGGAAGTCAAGTTCCGTCAGCCGTTCCCAGAGGGCGTGATTCCTGTTGTGTTCTTGCAGAATGTCAGCACAAGCACAACTGCAGCCCCTGCTACTCCTAAGGTTTATAATATCACAAACACAGGTTTCACTATGAAGCTAGTGAAGCAGGCTGGTGAGAGTTATACAAAGAAAATCACAGCTCAGTACGTTTATTATCTGGCTATAGCTCCTGGTCATGGAGTCATTGAAGGTACAGGCAAGGAAATCTTTGTGGATCGTGCTGAAGACCTGGTGGGTGGCACACTCAACTGCTCACTCCTCTTCCGTGATGAGCAGGGCGACACCTTGTTGCGTGAGAGTCCATACGTAGTGGCTGCTGCACAAACCAACAATCTCGACTTCCCCAGCGTCATGCGTCGCGTTGCCGACAACACAGTGAAAGTGACAGATGATGACGGCAATGCGATCACTTACACCTACGGCATACGTGTACGCCGTCAGATGGATCCATCGCTTACTTCTGCCACTATAGGCACCAACAAGGCCTCTGAGAATGGTGATGTGATTGGCTATATGGTGATTGCCGATGCTCCGATAGAGGATGCTGTGCGTGACCTTGCAGAGCCAACCCAGCAACTCGATATTGAGGTTCGCAATCGTGCCATCTACACCTCTGCTTCAGCACGCATTTACAACATTAATGGTGCTGGGGTGCAGGCAGGTACTCCACTTCCACGCGGGGTCTATGTGGTAACATCTGGACAGAAGTCTAGAAAAGTTTATGTGAAGTAGTCTTGATGGCACAACACAAAATATCAAAAGAGGCTGTGTCAAAATACAAAACAAACCTTTTCACAACTAATTAGACGAATTGGACGAATCCTTTAAGTGCCGGTCTAAGAGGCTCCTCCATAATTCGGATAATTTGTGTAATTAGTTGTAAAGCACAATCGAGTAGGAGGAAAACGAAGTAGTTTTCTTCCTACTTTCGTTTTCCGACCTCTCACACCACCGTACATGCGGTTCCGCATACGGCGGTTCCTAACACGGATGCAACTTCACATAATAATCTACAAGGCACGGGT
>JAFZQR010000065.1 GCA_017620295.1 Bacteroidaceae bacterium | reverse complement strand
TTAGTAAAACAGTATCGTTTCATGAAATAAAAAGGGGAACCTCGTTATGAGATTCCCTGATTTCCTTCTTTCTTACAATCCTTTTACCCAAGTCTCTAATTCTTTCTTGCTTGTCCTATTCAATAGCTTGCCTTCCTTCCATGTTATATCAGGATAGGCTGCTTTCAAATCCTCGCAAGCCTTCTTGATGCTACTACCGCCAGAGGTGGCGAAGGGGATGACGGTCTTGCCCTTGAAGTCATAAGCCTCCATGAAGGTGTTGATGATGGTAGGACAAGTGTACCACCAAATGGGGAAACCGACATAGACCACATCATAGTCTTGCATGTTGTTCAGCTTATCAGTGATAGCAGGACGAGAATTCTTGTCCTTCATCTCCACCGTTGAGCGGCTCTGTTTGTCTCTCCAGTCGAGATCAGCATCCGTGTATGGCTGTGCAGGCTTGATTTCATGCAGGTCGGCACCTGCTACTGTTGCCAGTTGCTCTGCGGCTCCCTTGGTCACACCCGATGCTGAGAAATAAGCGACTAATACTTTCTTCATCTCTTGATTCTCCTTTTTGTTACTTTGTGAGCATGCACTCAGGCTGATTGTCAGGAGTGCTGCCATTGCTAATACGACTTTCTTCATATCACTTTAGTTTGTTATACACTTCGTCAGTCACAGGTTCAAGCCACTCGTTGCTCGAACCTTCCTGCACATCCTTATGATAAGTCAGATGCTGGAACCATGAGTCTTTGGCGGCTCCGTGCCAGTGCTTCACCTCGGCAGGGATGGCGATGACGGTTCCGGGAGTCATCTCGACGGCTTCCTTGCCCCATTCCTGATACCAGCCACGACCAGAGACACAGATGAGCACCTGCACAGCCTTGTGGTGGATGTGCCAGTTGTTACGGCAGCGGGGCTCGAAGGTGACGTTATGCACGCCGCCACCTACATCTGCCAGATAGCTGTTACCGACGAAGTATTGGGCGTAGGCGGTATTAGGTTCGCCCTTGGGCCATTTGCTGCGAAGTGTATATCCTTCACTATCGAGCCAGGCACAGAGTTCATCCACCAGTTCCTGACTGTTACCCATATTCACAGCTCCACGCTTGTGGGCTGCCAACTGTGGAGCAACACCTTCAAGACCGCTCAATGCTGCTACGGTCACTATCTCGCGATCGGCATGCGAGAGCTGGTCACCAGCGAAGATGTCACCGAAGAGGTGAGCCTTCAGATAATAGTCATCCTGCGGACAGAAATCGTAGTCGAATGCACGGCCAGAAAGCTGTGTCTGGTTCTTTTTGCCCAGTTCGTAAGCCGCCTTTGCATCGTCCCACTCAGCAGGGCGCGTCCAGGGCTTGCCCTCCTGCCAAGATGCCTGTTTGTTTTCCAACACCTTGTTTAATACTCCCAATGCATTCAGCGAGCGAGGGAACCCCGTGTAAGCATAGAGCTGCGAAAATGCTTCCTTCAGTTCATTGATGGTCACACCGTTGTCAAGTGCCATCTTCGCGGCAGGCTCCAATCGCTCCAAATCACCCTGTGCCATCAGGCAGGCACATGCTGCCAATCCCTTTTGACGCCCTGTCAGCGTCTGTGCATTTACAGTTGCCATCGTTATTACACAAATTAAATATACGATTATTCTCTTCATTTTTTTAATTCCTATACTCTGTAGGTGTCACGCCTACCTGCTGTTTGAACAGGCGGGTGAAATGTTGCGGATATTGGAAACCGAGTTTGTAGGCCACCTGATTGATGGTCAGCTCCTTGTCCATCACGTATTGTTTTGAGAGGTCGATGACCTTGTTTTGGATATAACGCTGGGCGGTAAGACCCGTTTCTTTCTTGATGAGGTCGCCGAAATAGCCGGGCGAGAGGAACACCTTCTCTGCGAAATAGGCTACGGATGGCAGACCCTTACGCTCGGCCTCGCCACTACGGAAATACTCCTCCAGGTCGTGCTGGAAGCGGGTCATGATGTCGCTGTTCACCTTGTGGCGGGTAATGAACTGGCGGTCGTAGTAGCGCATGCAGTAGTCCAGCAGCAGACCGATGGCATCGGTGATGAGCGTCTGCGAGTGCTTATCCACGGGGTGCTGCAACTCTTCCTCAATACTGTCGAGCAGGTCGCTGACGATACGCTGTTCACGTTCCGAGAGGTGCAGGGCCTCGCGCTGGTCGTAGTCAAAGAACGTGTAGTCGTGGATGCGCTTGGCCAGCGGTGTGCCATAAATCAGGTCGGGATGAAACAGCAGCCCTCGCGAGGGTGGCATGGGCTTCGACTCGTCCCATTCCACCTCAACCACCTGACCGGGTTTGAAACTCACGACGGTTCCCTCCTGATAGTCGTATTTCTCGCGTCCGTAGCGTATCGAGCAACCCTCGCCCTGCTTCAGAAACATCGCATAGAGCCCGTAGTTTAGGCGAGTGTGGTTCAGGTCAACCAACGGCTCAGGATGGTTCACCACCGTCACTAGCGGGTGCAACGTCTCCCAACCATACAACTTGTTATACGCATAGACGCTATCGATTTGGATAATCTTATCTGCCATGTTATTTAAGGTTCTCGCGGAAGAACACTTCCAGCTTATCAAATGGTATATAGTTTCCCTTGCCTCCATCGTAGAGATCACAATGCGAGGCATTGGGGATGATGAGTAACTGCTTGTTCTCTGGCACGGGGTTAGGCTTGCCGATGAAGTTATACCCCTCAGCCTTTCCCTCCACCATATACTTATAGGCTGCCTCGCCGAAATAACGAGAGTGAGCTTTCTCTCCGTGCATGATCATCACAGCAGAACGAATCTCGTTGATGTAGTAGAGGAAACGGGCGTTGGCGTAGCCTATAGTACCTATGACGCGCCAGCCGTCGTTGCTATTGCCTGAGCGGGCGTGATAGCCGCGAGGGGTCTTGTAATAGTCGTAGTAGTC
>JAFZQR010000064.1 GCA_017620295.1 Bacteroidaceae bacterium | reverse complement strand
TCATTCTTCTTAAAGTATCGTAATAATTGGCTACAAAGGTAGCACTTATTCATTGATTTTTCGTAACTTTACACGCAAATTTAGTATGTTTTGTGATATGATAGACCAGATTATTGACTTCAATAAGAGTTTCGTAGAGCAAAAAGGCTACGAGAAGTATCTGACCGACAAGTATCCCGACAAGAAACTGGCGGTACTGTCTTGTATGGACACCCGATTAACCGAACTGCTCCCTGCGGCGCTCGGTCTGAAGAATGGTGATGCGAAGATTATCAAGAACGCGGGCGGTTTGGTTATCTCTGCTTTTGACTCGGCCATGCGTAGCCTGATAGTGGCCATTTACGAGCTGGGCGTGCAGGAGATTATGGTGGTCGCGCACTCGCATTGCGGAGCCTGCCACATGAGTTACGACCACTTCCACCACGAGATGATTGCTCGTGGTGTGACGGATGAAACGCTCAACACCATCCGTAAGTGTGGAATTGACCTCGACCAGTGGTTAGAGGGTTTCAAGGACACACCGACATCAGTAAGAAAGACCGTTGAGACCATCAAGACCCATCCGCTTGTGCCAAAGGATATCGTGGTTCGTGGGTTTATCATTGATTCAGAAACAGGAACTTTAGAAGAAATCCAATGAAGTATATAGCCTTTACATTCTTTTTTGTAGTCTTGCTTTTATGCTCATGCAATAACAACAAGGTGAATGATACACAGTCCACAGATGTGCAAACGGAAGATACGCTAAGAACCATTACTACAGACATGGCTTACGAGGGAGTAAACAAATACTGCCATAGTGTGTATGACTGGAGCGTAGCTAAGGACAATCCTGACATTATGTTTGTGCAAATGGGTGAAGAGACAGATTCTGCGTATCAAGTGGTATTCCGCAGTTACACAGGTGCCTTTGTGCATTTCTATGTGGATAAGACAAGTGGCACTACAAGAATGGTGGAGAAAGTCCCGTCCCTCAATGTCGAGGAGGAAGTAGGAGTTATTGATCTGTTTGATTACTTAGAAAAGAAATGAAGAAGATAATAAACCCATGGCGCAACCATGAAGGGTATAATTGTTTCGGTTGCAGTCCTGACAATCCCATCGGACTTCACATGGAGTTCTATGAAGATGGTGACTATATCGTGAGTACCTGGCATCCTGCGCATAACTATCAGGGCTGGGTAGACACCATGCACGGCGGCATTCTGAGTACGCTGATTGATGAAGTATGCGGTTGGGTGGTCACCCGCAAGTTACAGACCAGCGGCTATACCGTTCAGCTGAATGTGAAGTTCCGTAAGGCAGTTTCTACGACTGAACCAGAGCTGACAATCAGGGCAAAAGTCTCAAAACAAGTGAGGAATCTTGCCTATATCAGTGCGGAGATTACCAACTCGAAAGGTGAGCTCTGTAATGAGGGCGAGGCCATCTACTTCCTGATGAACGAGGAAAAGGCCAAGGAAATGGGATTCCTGCATTGTGAGGTGGAAGAGTAAATGGATTGCCATGAGCATAAAACTGATTATATTCGATTTTGACGGGACGTTGGGTGACACCAGACGGAACATCGTCACGACCATGCAGATGGCCATCAAGGAGCTGCAACTTCCAGAACGTAGTGAGGCAGAATGTGCATCCACTATAGGTTTGCCATTGGCAGGGTGCTTCAGGACACTGTTCCCTGATATTCAGGATGAACTCATTCCCCGCTGTGCTGAAACCTACCGCAGGATCTTCAATGAGAATCTTCAGAAGATTACGCCGGAAGCCTTCCCTGGTGTTGTCAAGACCTTGAAAACTCTGAAGGAACAAGGCTTCGTACTCACTATCGCTTCATCCCGTTCACGCAATTCCCTCACGGAGTTGACTCACAATATGGGTATCGCTGATTACATTTCTTATTTAATAGGGGCAGATGACGTGAAGGAGGCGAAACCCAAACCAGAACCTGTACTGAAGACACTTGCTGCCATGCAATTTGCTGCCAACGAAACGCTTGTTGTCGGGGATATGGCGGTTGACATCTTGATGGGATACAATGCTGGGGCTAAGACTTGTGGTGTGACTTGGGGTAACGGAAGCAGAGAGGAATTAAAAGAGGCAGGAGCCGACTTTATTATGGACAGAATGGAGGATCTTTTAGGAGTAACCGGAGATGAATAGCAAGAAAGACCCGATGGGCAGAGCCATTGCCGACTACTGGAAAACCAAGAAGGCAGAAAGGCTCAGGGTGTTCTCCCCGATGTTTGAGGAGGACGAGATACCCCTGCAAACGCTTTTCCGTAAGTATGAGGACATGCCAGATATAGAACTCAAGGCACTCGATATGGCCAAGGGAAAGACGCTCGATGTGGGTGCTGGCGCAGGCTGTCATTCACTTGTCTTGCAGGAAAAGGGCTTCGATGTAACCGCTATTGACATTTCCCCTCTGTCTGTTCAGGCCATGAAAGAGCGTGGGGTTAAGAATGTGCTTGAACAGGATTTCTTTACTTTGAAGGGACAATACGATACCATTTTGATGCTAATGAATGGTATTGGCATTGTCGGAACCTTGGAGCGTCTGCCCAAATTCTTCCGTCAGTTAGACAATATACTGGCTCCAGGAGGTCAGGTATTATGTGATTCATCGGATATCAGCTATGTATTTGAGGACGAAAACGGCATGATAGATATTCCAAACGAAATGGACTATTACGGTGAGCATAGCTTCCGAATGCACTATAAGGACACCATTGGCGAACCTTTTGACTGGCTCTATATCGATGCTGACACCCTGAAAGAGAATGCAGCGAAGAACGGCTATATTGCAGAAATAGTTGCTGAAGGTGAGCATTACGATTATTTGGCAAGAATAACGAAGATGAGTGAGCGATGAAGTGGACTATATTATCAGATAATAGAAGCAGCGATAGCCGTCTATCCACAGAACATGGTCTTTCTATTCTATTGGAAACAGAGCGGCACAAGATCCTGCTTGATACAGGAGCGAGTGACGTGTTTATAAAAAATGCAGAGCAGTTGGGGATAGATCTCAGCGATGTTGACTATGTTTTCATTTCTCATGGTCACAGCGACCATGCAGGCGGTTTTCGATACATATTTGAGCATAATAAACAGGTTAAAGTCATCGTCTCGCCCGATGCTATGAGTGGAAAATTCTTTTCTAAGCGAGGGAACCTGCATAGCATTACTACGGAGTGGCCAGAGATAGGCGATGACAGACTCATCTTGATAAATCAGACCTTTGAAATCACAGAAGGAATCCATGTGATTGCACATATCCCTCAGAAACATCCGATGCCCAAGGGGAATCAAAATCTCTATGTGCAGGATGCTAATGGAGATTATATCCACGACGATTTCCGTCACGAGTTGGCTCTATATGTCGATGGTCTACTATTCACGGGCTGTGCTCATAGTGGTCTTGAGAACATTTTGTCAGCCTGTCCTTGGCACGTTCATACCGTTGTAGGTGGTTTCCACTTGCTCGACGGTCAGGAGACGGACGAAGAACTGGTAGCTTTGACTCAAAGGCTAAAAGCCAACTATCCAGAAACAAGGTTCTACACCAGCCATTGCACAGGAGATAATGTGTTTGATGTAATGAAGGTCGTGATGGGCAAACAGCTACAGTCATTTAGATGTGGAACAATGATAGAATAGAAAAGAAATGAATTCGATTGCCATCCGACTTCTCAACCAACAGCTGGTTGCGCCTCAGTTCAGTGACCCTGCCGAGGTGGTCAGCTACATGGGTGCCATGCAGGCACAGGAGTACCGCATGATGCGGTGGGCTGTGGAGATACGGACGCGCAGGCCGTCGGCGAAGGCATTCAAACAGGCTTTCGACAGTGGGAGGATTATCCGTCTGCACCTGATGCGAGGCACGTGGCAGCTGGTGGCCGCTGAGGACTACTGGATGATGATTGGCCTTTGTGCGCCCAAGGCCATCGCTGTTACGAAGGGCTGGATGAGCAGCAACAAAATCAGCATTCCTGACGAGGAACTGATGCGCATCCGTGACATCTTTGCACAGTCGGCTGCCGACTTGGGGAGTGCGACGAAAGAGGATTTAGTACGTGCTTTGGCGCAGAAAGGCATAAGTTTAGATGACCATCGGCTGTCGTACCATATC
>JAFZQR010000063.1 GCA_017620295.1 Bacteroidaceae bacterium | reverse complement strand
GTGACGGCTGGCGATGAGAATAGTTGCAACACTATGACAGCCTCTTGGGGACACCTGGGATGTCTGTGGGGACACAATGACCCGACAGCAGTGATTTACCTACGCCCGTCACGCTATACCAAGGAGTTTGTTGACGAAGAGGGCTACTTCTCCCTCTGCGTTATGGATAAGTCGTTCAAAAAGCAGATGGCCTACCTTGGCAGTGTGTCAGGTCGTGACGAGGATAAGATTGGTAAGGCAGGTCTCACGCCTGTCTATGCCGACAACACTGTCTATTTCGAGGAAGCCAAGCTGGTATTGATTTGCAAGAAACTCTATCAGTCGGAGCTTCAGGAAAGCGGGTTCCTTTATCAGGAAACCATTGATCAGAACTATCCCCAGCGTGACTTTCATACAATGTACGTCGGCAAGATTGAGAAGGTGCTGGTAAGGGATGATGAGTATTTGAAATAGAATATGTACAGCTTAACATATAAGGTAACGACAAGTACCTGCGACAGCGAGGGTAAACTGAAACTTTACTCTGCTCTCCAGATGATGCAGGACTGCTCAGAGATGTGGATCGACAGCGAGCCGGAAGTCAAGGACTACTTCTTGCAGCAGAATATGGCGCAGCTCTTGGCAACACGCCAGGTAGAGATTATCCGTGTGCCTGACTACAAAGAGGAGTTGACGGTGACAACCTCCGTCTATGGCATGAAGCCCATGTTCGGATTCCGCAATACGTTCATCTACGACACACAAGGGAATCCCTGCTACAAAACATGGAGCATGGGCGCATTCGTTGACAAGGTGGCTGGAAAACTGAAACGTGTGGACAATACGACCATACAATCAATGAAGCTGGAGCCACAGCTGGAGATGAACTACAAAGACCGCCGTATCATCCTGCCTAAGACAGAAGGTGAAGTGCTGGAGCCTATCAAGGTACTTCGTGCCGACATCGACTATAACAAGCATCTGAACAATGCCAACTATGTTCGTATGGCGATGGAACTGTTGCCGGAGGATTTCGTGGTAAAGGGTCTGCGCGTAGAGTATCGTGTAGCTGCCAAGCTTGGTGATTGCCTGATTCCTACTATTTACAAAACAGCTGACGGCATCATCGTTTCCCTGTCCATAGGGAGTGAGGTGAGTGCCATCATTGAGTTTACATAAATATGCCCAAGGAACGGAACAAGGCAGACGGTTATCGTGAGAAGGCTTACGAGGGCGACACCAAGGCGATGAATAACCTTGGGGTCTGCTACGAGCGTGGCACTGGCGTGAAGGTCAGCCTTGAACTGGCATTCGAGTGGTATATGAAGGCTGCGGAGCTGGGCGATGTCTATGGCTGCTTCAACGTCGGCGAGTGCTACTATCACGGTAAGGGCGTGGAGCAGGATGCTGTAAAGGCCTTCGAGTGGTACATGAAAGCCGCCGACAAGGGTGACATGCAGTCACAGGTGAACGTGGCCAATGCCTACTATCTTGGCAATGGTGTGGAACAGGATCACACGAAAGCCTTCCTTTGGTATCGCGAGGCTGCTTTTCAAGGGCATATCCAAAGCCAGAAGAATTGCGGCGCGGCCTATTGGAATGGCGACGGTGTGGAGAAGGACTTGGAGGAATGTGCTTTTTGGTATGAGCTGGCTGCTAATGGCGGAGATGCCCAGGCACAGTTCGCCACAGGCTGGTTTTTGATGACCGGCACAGGCGTTCCCGTCGATGAAAAGAAGGGCCTGAAGTGGATTCACAAGGCCACCTTCCAAGGCTACCAGCCCGCGATAGACTATTGCAAGGAACACGGCTATAAATGGTATTGAAATAACAGAAGCATTGCTATATTATCTGATAGTCATTAATATCGTGACCTTTCTGGTCTATGGCATTGACAAATGGAAGGCCAAACAAGGTAGCTGGCGCATATCCGAAGCCACGTTGCTGATATTAGCCGTCATCGGTGGCAGCATCGGAGCTTTACTTGGAATGAAGATATGGCATCATAAGACGATGCATAAAAAGTTCAAGTATGGACTTCCGCTGATTCTCATCATCCAAATCATATTAATTGGGTATCTGTCAAAATGAATATAGAGGACTATCGCGAATATTGCCTGTCATTAGGTACAGACGTGGAAGAGAAACTACCTTTCCAGAAGTTCAAAAGCGGCGAAGGAGTATTGGTATTCTACGTCATGGGGCACATGTTCTCATTCTTCGACTGTAACGATTACTCTGTCATTTCGCTCAAATGCCAGCCAGAGCGTATTGAAGATCTGAAAGTGCAATATGACTGTATCGGCAATCCGTATAACGAGTCGCCAAAACATTGGATTGGCATCAATCCCAATAATGCACCAGATAACTTGCTGCAGGAACTGACTCGAAACTCTTACGAAATTGTGAAAGCTAAATATACGAAGAAATGAAGCATTCCATTATCATATATGCCAGCCAATACGGCTCCACGAAACGATATGCGGAACGCTTATCTACTATCACAGGTATTAAATGCGTAAGTCGTAAAGAAGCTGAGGACATTCAGAACTACGAGCGCATCATATACATGGGAGCACTATTTGCTGGCAGCGTTTTGGGGCTGAAGAAGTTTGCAGCGACTGTCACCAGCCAGGAACTGATAGTTATAACAGTCGGCCTGGTTGACCCGCAAGATGGAGAGAACATCAGATATGTCCGTAATAATATCAAGTCTCAGATTCCTGCTCACTTATATGACGAAGACAAGATATTCCATCTTCGTGGTGCCATCGACTATAGCACTATGGGGTTGAAGCATAAGTTGATGATGAAGTTTATGCATAGTAAGCTGGCGAGAATGCCTAAAGAAGAACTCAATGCCGAGTCAAAGATCATTCTGGAGACATACGGAAAGAAGGTTGACTATGTAGATTTCAATACTTTGCAGCCAATAGTGAGTATCCTATGAACAAAGACGACATCTTCTGGATTGCTAATGTTTAAACGAGTTTAATAAATTGTCAGCAATGTTTATCGTAGTTTAAATTCCGTGCCATTCTGGCCTTCGTCGATTGACATTTTGGCATTCGGCACGTATATTGCTTTTAGCTTAGTGAGAGCTGGAGCTCAAAAGGCAAAAGCACTCAGAACATACGTTAAACTAAAAGTATAATTAGGAGGTATTGATTATGTTACCAGTAATGTTTCAGAACAGTTGGATGCCAACAGTATTTGAGGATTTCTTGAACAATGATTGGATGCCTCGTGCCAACAGTACAGCACCC
>JAFZQR010000003.1 GCA_017620295.1 Bacteroidaceae bacterium | reverse complement strand
GCTGGATGCCTGGAATCGTGCGCTTGGCAATGCCAGTTGTGGTCCCGATGTGCTTGACAAGTACGAGAGGAAGCTTACGCAAACGCCTTTCTGCTTCATGATTATGCCAATTCTGGAAGAGAGTTCCGACACCATTCTGACCCAAAGAGGCTGCCTCGGTTTGCCTGTCTGCCAGCCAGTTCGCTTCTCTGACGACGGGCACGGCTTTGCCATCCTCAGTTCCAACAACCCCGAAGGCACAATCATCTACTATCGCATTGATAATGGTGATTTCCGACCATATACAGAACCTGTTGATATGCGACAGGGAGGCACGCTTCAGGCTTATGCATCTGCCGAAGGACTGGCTCCAAGCATTATCGGTGAGAAGTTCTACGGCTTCTTTGTTGACAAGTCCGAGTGGACCATCTACAGCTACGACAGCCAGCAAGGAAACAATGAACAGGCTGCCTATGCCATTGATGATGACGAGAACACCATCTGGCATACACAGTGGAGCCCATCGACACCTGACTGTCCCCATGAGATTGTGGTGGACATGAAGAACACCTATCGCATCACTTCCTTCTCCTACAAAGGCAGGAAAGACGGCACCAATGGGCGTGTGCTGCGCTACGAAGTCTATTTCAGCAACTCGCCAAAGCTGTGGGGAGAACCTGCGGCAAGCGGTACTTTCAACAACACGTCAGACAAGCAGACAGTCAGCATCCCGTCAAGACCTGAAGCACGCTACATGAAGTTCCTTGTGCGTAGTGTTGTCGATGATAAAGGCTATGCCTCAGCAGCTGAACTCTACGTAGAAGCAGAAGCAATAGTGCCGCGCACATTCTGGTGGATCGAGCCCATCAACACCAGCCATCGTTATCGCATCCGCGAGAAGCAATCAGGGCTCTGCCTGCACTATCAGACGCACAACAATGAGGGCCATTTCTGCCTTGGCAACTTCAATGAGAGCGACCAGACCTACATCTTCACATTCACCATGGCACAGGGCTTCACTGCCTTCTACAAGCTGAAAGCCAACGGGCACTACATGTCATACGATAGCAGTACAGGCTGGCGTATCATCTCCACTACGACAAACCCAACGGACAAGAACGGATATATCCAAGTTGAGCGTCTGGAAGAAGGGAACGCCTACTTGAGAGCAGGATGGCAAAACAGCCGTGTAATAGGCTTCGACAGTAGAAATGTGGGCAGCTACATTTATGCAGACAAGACCACTCCAGGCGAGTTCATTCTGGAAGATTTGGATGCGGATGCCGACGGAATAGAGGCAATTGATTATGGACAACAGACAACAGACAATGGACAACAGACATATAATCTGAGCGGACAACCCGTCTCGCCAGGCTATCATGGCATTGTGATTCAACGTTTGCCCAACGGCAAAGCAAAGAAAGTGCTGGTGAAGTAAAAAGCCTGAAAGCCCCAACACAAAGCGACCACCCTTTGCAGAGCAGCCGCTTTTTCATTTCTCCGCCAAAGGGCGAAGTGGGTTATACTTCATACTTCAGCCCTCAGACATCTTATATCTGACATCTATTACTGCCCTGCCATGATGTTGAGGACAGTTACGAGGTCGGCTATGTCAATTACAGGGTTGCCATTAGCATCAAAGTCTCCGTTGACGTTGGCATCGCCAGCAACAGTCTGACCAGCCATCACATTCAGCACACTTACGGCATCGGCGATATCAACTGTTCCATCAAGATTGACGTCACCTCTGATTGATGCAGAGAGATATCCTGGATTGCTCGTGCCACCATCGATATGGGCGTAAGCAGCATCGACATGATTAGCGTTGTACTTCGTGCCTTTGCAGCCTACAAGCTTGGTGCAGTTGTTGAACATAAAAGAAGAAGATGTTACTTTTTTTGTGCTCCAATGATTGCCTGCATAGATAGTTGTTAGACTTGTGCAACCATTGAACATACTTGACATATCGGTCACTTTAGCTGTATTGAAGTTACTCATGTCAAGGTTCTTCAAAGAGCTACATTCTCCATACATTGTCATCATATTGGTCACCTCTGAGGTGTTCAAGTATTCTAGTCCCGTGATGGATTGAAGGTTACTCATTCCTACAAACCAGGCGCAGGTCGATGTTGGACGGGCTTCGGCAAACGAGGGATCAAATACCACCTTGGTTACATCGGAATAAGTGCCGTCATTGAACCAGCGGGGAATACCGGTACCTTTGTTCAGCTCATAAATATCATCATATGTACGAGTGGTGAACAAATTATCGAAATAGAACGTCAGCGTCGTGTTCGACGAACTATAGCAGACATAGGCCTTAGGTTCAATCATAGCTGTGAGATAGCCAGGATTGCTCGTGCCGCCATCGATGTGGGCGTAAGAAACATCGACGTGATTGGCATCGTATGTCGTGCCTGCACCGCCAACGAGTCTGGTGCAGTAAGCGAACATGTCATTGGAAGTTTTTACGGCAGTTGTATTCCAATATTCGCTCACTGAAATGGTTTTCAAGTGCGTGCAATAATAAAACATCATCTTCATATCAGTTACCTTGACCGTATTGAAACTGCTCAGGTCAAGGCTTGTCAAGGCTTCGCAACCTCTGAACATGCGATACATGGTAGTCACCTTGGCCGTATTGAAGCTGCTTAGGTTAAGGCTCGGCAAAGTTTCACAGTTCATGAACATGCAACTCATATCGGTTACCTTGGCCGTATTGAAACGGCTCAAGTCAATGCTCGTCAAGGCTTCGCAACAATAGAACATGTTACTCATGTTGGTCACCTCGCTGGTGTTTAAGTATTCAATGCCAGTGATGGTTTGAAGTTTTGTCATGGAATTAAACCAGGAGTATGTCGTCGTAGGGCGAGCATCTGTAAACGTGGGATCAAATACCACCTTGGTTACATTGTTATAGGAGCCATCATTGAACCAGCCGGGAG
>JAFZQR010000062.1 GCA_017620295.1 Bacteroidaceae bacterium | reverse complement strand
TTCATGTCTTTGCTCGCTCTTTGGCGCATCTTTTCCTTTTATCCTCAGTCACAGAGTCCGCTCTGCTCCTTCGGAGAAAAGAAAAATCTGCATCCAAATAGCTGAACAAATACATAAAACTAATTGTGAACACCTACTTATCTGACTATGACAATCAGCTCTCTAAAGCACATACTCCTTGCCTTCTGTGCCATTTTGCTATGCCCGATCTATGCCGTTTCACAGGCACTGAACACGTGGCAGGTGTATCCATCCTATAGCGTCTGCACAAAAAATGTGCCAGCAGGTAGCCGCATCTATGCGCTGATGGAGAGTAAGCTCATGGCCTACGATACAGAGGACACAAGTATCAAGGCGTGGGACTGCACTAATGGATTGAGCGATGTTGCCATCACGGATATTGCCTATTGTGAGGCGGCCAAGCGCGTAATCATAGTGTATGACAATGGTAATATTGACCTGCTAAGCACAGAAGATGATGACTATGTAGTTAATCTTGCTCAACTTAAAAACAGCAGTCTGCAGGGCAAGGAGATTAGCAGCCTGTCGGTGCATGGCACTATGGCGTATGTTGCCACAGGCTTTGGCGTGGTTGTCATCGATGTTGAGAATGCTGTGATACGCAACACCTATCAGCTAGGTACAAGTGCTACTGCATGTGTGGCGAGCGATGATGCCATTTATGTTGGCACATCGACAGGCATCCTAAAGGGACTGATGTCCAAAAATCTACAGGATAAGTCCAACTGGACGCAGATCTCCAGTGAGCTGATACCAATCAAAATGGCATTTTTCGACGGCCATGTGTGGGTTGTGGCTGCTGGTAGCCTTTATTACTCAAACTCTGAAGGTACTGCTTTTTCTAAGAGTATTGCCATTCAACCACAGTATATTGCAACAGAAGATAACAAGATGATTGCTGGAACAACGGCATCTTTCTTCATATACACTACTGCAACATCCTACAGATATGTATCTACTCCAGACAAATGGACAGACGTACACAGCAGCAACGGAATGTTTTGGGTTAGCGGCGGAACCAATGGTTTACAGGCATACACGTTGGAGGACAAGACATTCACCCAGGTGCTTACAGGCATCAAGCTTAATAGCCCCATGCACGACTATTCCTACCATTTGCGCTTTGAAGGCAATAGGTTGCATGTGGCTGGAGGTAGCTTCAACTACTCTGTCTCGTCGCTGCCTGGAACAGCTATGATTTATGATGCCGACCACACTTGGGTTAACTTCGACAGTGAGTCGGTGGCAGAAGTGGCTCCCAATAGCCGCTATAAAGATGTTACCGACATAGAGCAGGACCCAAACGACGCTAGTCACCACTTTGTTGGCACGGCTCGCAGTGGATTGTATGAGTTCCGCGATGCCAAATGTGTGGCTCACTATGGCGTCACCAACAGTCCGTTAATCTCAATACTTCCCAACAACTCCAATCCAGACAATTACGTTGTGGCCAACGGAATTCGATTTGATGATGATGGCAATCTGTGGGTCCTTAATCCTTCGACTGGTGTGAACGATACCATCATTCGCATCATGCGGCCTAACGGATCCTGGGCTGGCTTGCAATACGATGAACTGAATGGTATCTCAAATCTGGACAATCTGCTTTTTGACAGTCGTGGGTGGGCTTGGATGAGCAGTCTGCGAATGACGGGTAGAGGCATATTCTGTCTTGACTATAATGGAACTCCTACCCAACGAAGCGATGACCGCCACATGCTGCGTTCAACCATAACCAATCAGGATGGCACTACCTATCAGCCCGACCAGTTCTATTGCATGGCAGAGGATGTAGATGGCAGCATATGGATTGGTACAACTGAAGGTCCTTTCCATATCTCCTCTCCAGAGGACTTCTTCAGTACCGACTTCACCTTCGAGCAAGTGAAGGTGTCGCGCAATGATGGCAGTGGCCTGGCCGACTACTTGCTTTCGAGCATTCCTGTTCGCGCTATTACCGTTGACGGAGCTGGACGTAAGTGGTTCGGAACAATGTCCAATGGGGTCTATCTCATCAGCGCTGATTGTCAGGAACAGATATATCACTTCACTACTGACAACTCACCGCTCCCATCCAACGACATTGATGACATCGCCATCAATGGCTCTACAGGTGAGGTGTTCTTTGCTACATCCAAAGGCCTGTGTAGCTTTGTTGCTGATGCCACAGACCCTGTTGATGATATCAGTGATGATGAGCTGTTTGTGTATCCCAATCCTGTTATGCCCGACTATTCAGGTCCTATAGCTGTACGTGGTCTCACACAGGGCAGCGAGGTGAAGATTGTGGCTCCTTCGGGACAAATAATTTACAGCGGCTATTCCAATGGCGGCACATTCACATGGAACGGCTGTAACCAGCGAGGCTCGCGTGTTGCATCTGGCGTATATCTTATCATCGCGTCGAATGCCGATGGCAGTAAAGCAGCCAGTACGAAGGTAGCTGTTATCAGATAACTCTACGTTATTTCGTGTAAATGTTGCTAATTGTCGTTGTTGGATTATAAATAATGTAGTCCATGTTTGTGGACAAAGCTATGTTTTCATACCTTTGCCGCGTAAACCTTACTGTTACAAGCACCAATAAACTACTTAACTTAAACTAACTACAATGAAGAAAACTCTACTCTCATTGATGGGTGGAATGCTGATGTGCATATCGGCATCTGCCCAAGATGTCGTTGATGTGACACATTTGATTACAAATGCGGGCTTCGACGAGGATCTCACATTCCAAGCCGATGGCACCATGAAGGAAGCTATCAGCACAACAACGTCTCTAAGCGGACGCAGCTGGGCATACATTGCTGCCGACAGCACCGTCTATGCTCGTCCTACAACAACCAGCAGCCAGAACCGTCCCGATGGACGCAAGCTGGAGGCTGTAAATGGATTCAAGGGCCGTATTAAGGGCTGGACATTAGAGTCAAACTCTGAATTCCCTAAATGTGAATGGACTTATTTTGGCTCTGTAGCCTATGACCTAGGTGCGGAGACTATACCTATTGCAGATGATGGCTCAACTTATTTGGTCGTGCCAGAGCGTCCTACAGATTTCGATGGTGGTGATGGCTTCGTATATCTGCGTGCAGGTTGGACAAACAGTGCCATTTACAAGCAGGTCGTAAAGCTTCCTTGTGCAGTGTATCGCTTGGAATATTGGACTATCAACATTAATCCTAACACTACAGCAGTTGCTAAGGACTTGACTCAGATAGTATGTCGTAAGGACGTCTTCAAGGACGAGGAAGGAACTGGTCTGAGTGCTCAGGAATGGACATTGCACAGTTTTGAATTTACTCCTACCTCTGAATTCACAATGCAGTTTGGCTATGAGGCAGCTAATGCAGGTTCTGGTGGTCAGCCTATTGTTGGATTGGACGGTATCAAGCTCTACCAGATTGGTGAGGCTGACGAGCGTGACATTCTCATGACCGACATCAACGACTGGGCAGACCGTTTCAATGGTGAATTGGTTGACCTGTGCTACAGTGATAATGGTGACGAGTTTGCCGGTCTCATCAACGAGGCTGAGAGCTTGTCTGATGAACTTTATCCTTCCAGTGACGACATTGAGGTACTGAATGCATCCATTGCCAACTATGAGGCTGCTTTCGCTCGCATCCAAGAAGCTATTGCAGCGGCAAATGAAATGTCTAAGCAGCTGGCTCGTGCTGAAATGCTTTCTACATACACAGAGTACCCTGGCTTGCAGGACTTTACAGCTAAGATAGAAGAAATCCGTGGACTGCTGACTGGCGAAGATGGAACATCTGAGGCTATTTTGGCAGCTAAGAACGCTGTTACTGAAGCCATCAATGCTTATTATATGAGTCAGGAGGCTACAATGGAGAACCCTGCAAACTATAGCTTCTTCATTCAGAATCCTTGGTTCTGTGTCGAAGACCGTCAGCCAGCTGACAACAGCATTGCTGCCATCACTGAGGCTGCCCTCACAAACGATGATAAGGATGCTACTGGTTGGGTGAACGGTTCTCAGACCTCTGGTGGTGTCATCCAGCAGTTCTTCACTGTTGGCCGTACATGCTATCAGCTGTGGAACGCCAATTCCTTCACAGGCTACCTTGATGTACACCAAGAGCTGACAGGTCTGCCCGATGGTATCTACAGCATCCAGGCTGATATGGTAACTAACAATGGCGCATTGGGCGATCAGCACATCTATGCTAATTCCTCACTTGGTTCAACAGAAGGCAACATGACAGAAGCTGGTGTTCTGATTGACTGGTTCAGCGGTACATACAGTGGCGATATAGTGGATTGGGAGACCGTTACTACAGCCGCTACTGTTATCGTTACAGATGGCAAGCTGACCATTGGTGCACGTTCCACCAGCAACGGTGAGGACGAGGACATAAGTGAGGGTCTGCGTCGTGGCTGCTTCTGGGTAAGCAACTTCGTTCTGCGCTACCACGGTGAGGCTACTGCCGAACAGATTGCAGAGGCTGCTGCCGCTCGCTTGAAGTTAGCTCAGGATCTTGCAGCTGAGATGCACTTTGCAGGCGATAAGAAGGTTGTCAACGATAGCATTGAACGCTATCAGTTCCTCTATTATATTCCTTGGCTCAATGATGCTATAGCTCTGGCTGAGAAGTCGGAAGCCAAGTATGAGGAAATCATGGCAGAGGGTAAGAGCATTCCTACTGTTGCTGCCGCTCTTGAGGGAGATGCTACCGCAACATACGGTGCAGCTGTTGACATCGTGCGTGTGGCTTACAACAGCACAATTGCATGGCTCAACTCCAGCACAGCTTCATACGCAGAGGCAGACTCCTGCATCCAGCTGATGAAGAACTATACCACAACATACGCTGAGGCTTACAATGCAGCTAATGAAGTGTTGGCTGGTCTTAGCAGTGCAGTTGCAAAGGGTGAGCTCAAGACTATCATGGATAATCAGAAGGCACGGCTCATTGCTTCTGAGAATAAGCTGCTGTCCGCTGAAATCATCAATGAAATGGTTGCAGCCTTGGCAAATGTAGAGGCTGTGGCACAGGCTCAGGATCTGTATGAGGCTGATCCAGATGCTACTGACTTCACAGGCTTCATCAAGAATCCCGATTTCGCAGCCATCACAGGTTGGGATGTAACAAAAGTTAAGGGTGATGGCCCAATCAAGAGCGGTCAGTACTACAAGTACAGTGAGGAGACAACCCACAATTATTTTGACAGCTATAACAGTGAGGCACTCGACATCCACGCAGAGCAAGTCATTGCAAACATTCCTAATGGAACCTACACAGCCCGTGTAGCTGCCCGTACATCTGGAGCAGGCTCATTCATCTTTGCAGCCAACGGAGGTGCCGAGAAGGCTGATACCATGTGGGTTGAGATTCCTGTTAATACATACACTTATGTTGACAGTGAGACTGGTGAAGATGTTGTAGCTAATGCAAGCGACATCAATGGTCCAATGTGGCAAGAGGCTGCTGCCATCATGGACGCAGGCTTTGATGAGGCTGCCAACGACCTTTATCTCACCAACAGTGGCAACGGTCGTGGCTGGATGTGGCTCACAATTGAAAATATTGTGGTAAACAACCACACCATCGTTCTGGGTATGAGTACTAACGCTGCCCGTACAGGCAAGCAGTTTGAGGGCAAGTGGTTCTCAATTGTTGACTGGAGTCTGGAACTGACAGAGAAGGGTGACAACGCTGGTTGGAATGGCCCAATCACAGCCATCAACGATGTAACCTCAACTGCTACCACAGCCGCCGATGGCCTTTACGACATTCAGGGTCGTCGCGTCAACGCTGCTGTTCGTGGCCTCTACATTCGCGTCGTGAACGGCAAGGCACAGAAAGTTCTAGTTCGATAATCATTACATCTCATATTTACAATCAAGGGAGGCTGCCCATTGGGGTGGCCTCCTTTGGCTAATAATACCCACCTATATTATTGTCTTTGACGCTATACTGATGCTAATATAAGCCTTTGTGTCATTTTTTTCGACCATAGTCATGATGTTATAACATTTGTTTCATACCTTTGCGCTATGACTGACAAACAACCATAATGCTATGAAACGCCTACTATCTACTCTTACTTGTCTCTTTTCCTTGTTGGGCTTAACGGCTCAGACCTTGCCACAGTTCAGCACGGATGCTGACGAGACGTGGTATTTGATACAATTCTGTCGTGGCGAAGCTGCCCTGCAAGATATGGGGGAGGGGGCCAATCTGCAAACCGCAGGTGTTAACAAAAACAACGATGCCCAGCTATGGAAAATCATCGGTTCACAGTCTGATTGCGAGATTGTGAGCAAGGCTGGACGCCATATTTATTATAATGGTAGCAAGTACGCTACATCAGCTAGTCAGACAGGCAACTTGAAGCTTGTGGCCACTACAAACAGCACTTATGCTCCAGCATGGGAGATACAGACTCCAGCTACCAGTGGTAATTCCATGAACCAATGGGGTGGGTATGGTACTGGCAAGGAACTGGGATCGTGGAGTGCTGGTGACCCCAACAATCCACTAATATTCATTGAACCAGCCGACCTTCCAGATGCTGACACCCAGCCAGCAACACTCACTGAATGGTCCACAACCCCAGACACCAAATATCGTCCTGACAACTTGCTGACCATGTGGTACACAGTGCCTGTCACAAAGACTACTGTGGCAGATCCCTGGATGGAATATGCGCTGCCAATAGGCAATGGACAGCTCGGTGCCATGATTTATGGTGGTATCCGACAAGACATCGTGCAGTTCAATGAGAAGACTTTATGGACAGGCTCGTCATCACTCTATAACCGCGATGGTGGTTATCAGAACTTTGGCGCACTCTACATCACCGACTTGAGCGACCGCTTCGCAACCACTGTTGGCAAGGGGGCAAAACTCTACTATCGCAACCTAGACCTCACCACAGCCGTGGCTGCTGCACAGTGGCTGAGTAATGATCAGACTGTGACCTTCCGCCGTGAATATATTGCATCCTATCCAGACAATGTGATAGCTGTTCACCTCACAGCTTCCGAGCCTGGACAGCTTAGCAATCATTTCTATTTTTGGAATGCTCATAACATCAAGGCAAAATATGCCGATGGAGAAGGAACGTTCAGTGGAAAACTGACTACTGTGAGCTATAATGCCCGCATGAAGGTCATTGCAACAGGTGGTACAGTCACAACAGATGAGGACGGTGTGACAGTGGAGAATGCCGATGAGATACTTGTGTTAATCAGTGGTGGTACCGACTACGATCCCGTGGCCTCTGGCTATGTTAGTGGAACAGCACAACTTGGGCAGCGTATAAATGATATTGTTCAGGCTGCCTCGCAAAAGTCGTGGGCGGTTCTGTTGGCTGACCATATTGCCGACTACGCCCCGATCTTTAATCGTTGTCGTCTTGAGTTGGGCGGTGCAGCTGCCAATAAGACAACCGACAAACTGGTAACAGCTTATGCATCCCTCACAGCTAAAACCGCATTGATACGTTCTGCCGACGCTCGCGAATTGGAACAGCTCTACTTCCACTATGGCCGCTACATGCTCATTGCCTCATCACGAGGCATTGACTTGCCAAACAATCTGCAAGGCATTTGGAACCACAAGAACAACCCGCCTTGGTGTTCCGACATACACGCTAATATTAACATTCAGATGAACTACTGGCCTGCAGAGTCAACCAACCTTAGTGATATGCACATGCCTTATCTCCGTTACTTATATAATATGGCAATTGTGCAGCCACAGTGGCAGAACTATGCAAAGTCTTGGCTGGGGCAGACCACGGGCTGGGCTTGTTTCACCGAGAACAATATCTTCGGTTGCTGCACTGACTGGATGGCCAAGCAGTATCCAGAGGCTGGTGCCTGGAGTTGTGACCATCTCTGGCAGCACTACCGCTACACACTCGACCGCGACTTTTTGAAACAGATTGCCCTGCCTGTGATGCTCTCAGCCACCCGTATGTGGATGGAACGTCTGGTTCGTGGCAATGATGGCCTTTGGGAATGCCCCAACGAGTGGAGTCCAGAACATGGCCCAACGGAGAACGCTACAGCTCATGCACAGCAGATTGTGTGGAACCTGTTCAACACAACAATCCAAGCCATCAATGAGCTGGGACTGGAAGAGGCTGGCGTGTCACAGTCGCTTTACAGCCAGATTACGTCCAAGTTCAATAAACTGGATGATGGTCTCCATACCGAACCTTACGAGGGTACTTTTGGTTCGACATTCCGCACAGTGACGACAGGTGATGAGATCTTACGCGAATGGAAGTACACATCTTTTGCTACTGGTAACGGTAATGAGCAAAATCACCGCCACATGTCTCACTTCATGGCTCTCTATCCCTTTGCCAATCTTCCGGCATCCAATCCCTATTATGTTCCCGCACTACGTAGCCTGTGGCTGCGCGGGCTGTCTTCAACAGGATGGTCCATGGGGTGGAAGGTCAATCTCTGGGCTCGTGCATTAGAACCCGACCAGTGTGTGGAATTGCTCAAGCTTGAATTCAAGCACTCAACAAGCTACGGAACAGACCAGTATGCTGGCGGTGTATATTATAACCTGTTCGACTCTCATGCCCCCTTCCAGATTGACGGCAACTTCGGCATCACAGCCGGTATGGCCGAGATGCTTCTCCAGAGTCATACCGATACCTTGCAGCTCCTGCCTGCACTGCCCTATACTTGGCCAGCAGGTAAAGTGCGCGGCCTCTGTGCAGTTGGTGCCTTTGAGGTGGATATGGAGTGGGACAGTTCAGAGCTTGTCTCAGCTACAGTCCTCAGTCGTGCCGGTCAGCTCTGTAAGGTGGCCTATCCTGGTATAGGCAAGGCTGCGGTTACAACAGCTGAGGGAGAGCCTGTTGAGGTCACCGTCCTTGGCGAAGACCGCCTACAGTTTGCTACAGCGGTAGGTACGCGCTACATTATCACGCTAGCTTCAGTTGATAATGCTGTGACATCGGTTCCCATGCAGCCGTCGGCATCAATAACAGCATACGATTTGAGTGGTCGTCCTATAAGCGAGGCTCATAGAGGCATTATAGTGCAGGCTGGTCAGAAGTATGCAGTCAAGTAGAAGGCTGGAGCTGTATGAAAAACTAACGGTATGACCGATATGAGGATAGAAATTATCAATCGTTCCCATCATCCATTGCCTGGCTATGCCACTGAGTTGTCGGCAGGCATGGATCTTAGGGCTAATCTGGAGCAGCCTGTAGAACTGGCTCCTATGCAACGGGCGCTGGTTCCAACAGGCTTGTACATAGCGTTGCCTCCGGGCTATGAAGCGCAGGTGCGTCCCCGTAGCGGTCTGGCTTTGAAACGTGGTATCACGGTTCTCAACACTCCAGGTACCATAGATGCAGACTATCGTGGAGAAATCGGTGTAATACTCATCAACTTGTCAACCGACACTTTTCGCATAGAGGATGGCGAGAGGATAGCACAGCTCGTGGTGGCTCGCCACGAGCAGGTGCAGTGGGATGCCGTGGATACACTAAGTTCAACAGAGCGTGGTGCAGGTGGCTTTGGACACAGCGGTGTGAACTAGTAATGGGGGCATGAGATTTAACACAAACATAGTTATTGCACTGGTGATGGCCTGTGCCATTGCTTGTGGTGTGGTTGGTTGTGCCGCTAGTAAAAGCCAGCAACATGCAAAGGTACAGTCCTATCCTGCAGACTTGTCCACCACCATGCGTTTCAATAATGTTATGATGGAGGCAAGTGTGCAGCGCATTCTAGGCAATACATCAGCCTACTACGACCTGCTTGACTATGCCTTGAGTCTGTCTCCAGATGCTCCAGAAGCACTTTACCAGATGGGTTTCATGCGCACTCTCTTAGAACAGCGTGGCATGACAACCGATACTGTCGGGCTAGATATGCTTAAGAGTGCAGCCCAACTCGACCCTCGGAACACTACATATCTTCAGACGCTAGTCAATCTATACATTCAACAGGACAGTATGGAGCTAGCCTTGGCAGCCCAAGAGCAGCTGGCAGCTCAGCAGCCGCGTAGCACAAGTGTCCTTTCCACTTTGGTTGATCTCTATGAGTACGCAGACCGACATCAGGAGGCTATTGAGGTACTTGACCGAATGGAGGTCATCAGCGGTAAGTCGTTGTCGGTCAGCTATCGCAAATTCCGCAACTACAGTGCGATGGATAAGAAAACGGAGGCATACGCGGAGATAGAGTCGCTGTGCAAAGAGTTTCCTTACGACCCTTCCTATCGTCTTATCCTGGGAGACCTGCTCATGCAGGATGAGCGCTATGATGATGCCTACCAGGAGTATCTCCAGGTGCAGCGTGCCGACTCAACTGCTCAGGGGCTTCAAGTCTCGTTGCTCAACTATTATAAGGCCACAGGTGCAGACTCGCTTTACCAGTCGTTGCGCGATGATATTATCTTCTCGACAAAGACTGAGAGTTCAATACGCAGCAGTGTGATGATGCAGTACATCGATGATGTGAGAGGGTTAGCTGAGAGCGACAGTCTTGTTACTTCCATGTTCGACCGGCTGGAGGCACGGCTTCCCAACGACATTGACCTGCTGCGAATAGAATCATCTTACTTTGTTACACAGTCTCGTAAGAACCAGACGATGAACCCGCGTTTGTTCGTTGTACTGGAGCGTATCATAGACATCGAGCCAGACAAAGAACTGCTTTTCGCACTCATTCAACACTACGGCGAACAGCAGCAGTACGACCGTTTGGAGGACATCTGCAGGAAGGGCGTCATACACTTCCCTGACGAATTGGTGTGCCACTTCTATTTAGGTATTGCCTGCTATCAACAGGAACATAAGGCCGATGCACTAAAGGCTTTTCAAGATGGTGTGACACACCGAAATGCCGACAGCAACCCCAACATTGTGGCAGAGTTGTTTGGCGTGATGGGTGACTTGCTGCATGACCTAGGCTACCCAAATAGTCAGACATATGCTGCATACGACTCCTCGTTGGTATATAAGCCCGACAACGCATCGTACCTTAACAATTATGCCTACTACCTGTCGCTGGACAACACCAAACTGGATCAGGCAGAAGAGATGAGCTATCGTAGTTTGCGTCTGGAACCTAATAATAAGACTTACCTTGACACATACGCCTGGATTCTCTTCACGAAAGAGCGTTATGTGGAGGCTCAGGCATATATTGACCGAGTGTGTCCACCATCGGAATCAGACTCTGCGCTGTGCAGTGACCCGCGTGTGTCGGGTGTCGTACTGGAACATGCAGGCGACATAGCAGCCTTAAACGACAATATTGAGCAGGCACTGCGCTTTTGGCAGTTGGCTCAGTCTGTGGGAGGCGATGGCCTCACGGCTGCACTTCCACGTAAGATAAGACTAAAGAAATACATTAAGTAATGAGAAAATATCCCAAACACCTGTTGCTGCCCATGCTCGTGGTGGCGTCTATACTGCTTGCAGGCTGTCGCACAAGCCGTCATGCTGTGAGTGATAACGGAACAGTAGTGGCATCTGCAGAAGCCACCGATGCAGTGTCACGAGTGAATGCCAACCGAGTAAGTTCGTCTGGAGTCAAGGCAAAGATGAGTCTTCAGGCCAAAGCCGGTAGCAGCAAAGTGTCGGCGGGTGGCAGTGTGAGGATGCAGCGTGACCGGATCATTCAGATATCAGTTATGTTCATGGGCTTTGTTGAAGCAGGGCGCATTGAGCTTTCTCCTGACTATCTTTTTGTCCAGAATCGTATCAACCATGAGTACTGCAAGACCAAGTGGAAGGACATCAAGGTGCTACATGATGCAGGTATAGACTTCTATACCTTCCAGGCTTTATTCTGGGAAGAACTTTTTATTCCAGGGCGACATACCGTACCTCAGCCTTCCGACTTCGATGTCATAGACCTTGGCACTACTCAGAAACTTGTGCCTAGAGCCATTGCTGCCGACAGCAGTAGTGTGATGGTGAGCTTCATCATTGGCACAGTGGGTGGACTCATCCGTCAGACCCATCTTCAGCCAGCCTCTCAGAGTAACCTCACATTTGATTGGAGCTACACCAGATGGACAGCGCTAGAGCAGAGTGATTTCCCTGAGAAGATGGAGATTACTGTTCAATCGGGAAACAAGACCTACGAGATGACTTTGGGCCTCTCTCATCTTGAAGCCGATGAGAGCAGAACTGATATAGAACTGACAGAACCGTCCAAGCGCTATAAGCAAGTGGAGATTGGAAGCATTGTCAGTCGTCTGTTGACCAATGGTCGTTGAGATACGTCTTTGTCATGCCTGTACCTGACAGTTATGTTGAATGGATGAGCCGTCGCGTGGCTCGCGAGGTGGTGGAACGTTTTGCCGAAGGTCTTACGGCACCATCGCCTGTGAGCATACGCATCAATCGTCAACGGTTGTCATCCGATGTTTTGCCTGAAGGCTATGTGGAACGTGTGCCTTGGTGTGCTGATGGTTGCTACCTATCACATAGACCAGCCTTCACAGCCGATCCCTTGCTCCATGCTGGCTTATACTATGTACAGGAAGCCAGCTCCATGTTCCTTGACTACGTGTTGAGGTGGCTAGTTGAACACTGTGAAAACACTTTCAACTCTGCTCTTGACTTGTGTGCCGCTCCAGGAGGCAAGAGTACTTTGTTACGTTCTGTATTGCCACCAGAGAGTATGCTTGTTGCTAACGAAACTCTACCCAAACGGGCCAATGTTCTGGCTGAGAACATGGCCAAGTGGGTTGTTTCCTCAACAGAAAATAGTGACCGTACGGTGGTGACTAATGTCTATCCAAAGGATTTGGGCGCATTTCGTGATGCTTTCGACCTTATTATAGCTGATGTGCCATGTTCGGGCGAAGGTATGTTTCGCAAGGAAGAGGATGCTGTAGCAGGCTGGAGTCCTGCGGCAGTGGAACGAATAGCCGCCCTGCAACGCTCTATCATATCTGATGTATGGCCAGCCTTGAGACCAGGCGGAATACTTGTTTACAGCACCTGCACGGTGAACCCCTATGAGGATGAGGACAATGTTGAGTGGATAGCTAGTGAGCTTGGTGCTGATCATGTATCCATTCCAGTTCCTGCTGAGTGGAATGTGCTTGGCGATTGTCGTCTTGAGAGTGCGAACCTAGCTGCCGGCTCTGGCATTTTCCATCATCTCCTTCCAGGCTATGTGCAGGGTGAAGGTTTTTTCCTGTCAGTACTATGCAAGCATGGCGACAATAGTGGTGGCAGCAATGTTGCCAAGCTGTGCAAGGCTCTAGGTAAACAGATAAAGACTCTTCCTATAGACTTACTTGACACATTACAAGACGGTAAGTCCAATACGCCAGTTGCACGTGTTGAATTGTCATTGGAACAAGCCATCCGCTACTTGCAGCGTGAAAGCTTTGTGTTGCCATCAGACACTCCTCGTGGCATAGTGCAGGTTACCTTCCAGAACCAGCGTCTGGGGCTGATGAAGAACCTTGGCTCACGTGCCAACAACCTTTACCCAAAGGAGTGGCGAATTCGTAGCCAGCACATCGAACCACACTCCTTGTGGCAGTAAGCTTGTCTTAAGTAGGTGTTCAAAATTATTTTACTATATCAAGAATTGTAGGTGCTTTCATGTCATTGTTCGCTCTTTGGCGCATCTTTTCCTTTTATCCCAAATCGGTCATTAGAAAAATGCTTGTGTAAGATTTCTAATGACCGCCATTAGAAATAGCCGCTTATATTTGGTTAATTGTCAATAAATTACCACCTTCGCCTCGCAAAAGAACGAGGAGAAAAAGATGCTTGA
>JAFZQR010000061.1 GCA_017620295.1 Bacteroidaceae bacterium | reverse complement strand
CTACCCGTGCCTCATGGACTACTATGTGAAGTTGCATCCGTGTTAAGAACCGCCGTATGCGGAACCGCACGTACGGTGGTGTGAGAGGTCGGAAAACGAAAGTAGGAAGAAAACTACTTCGTTTTCCTCCTACTCGATTTTAGTAGTGATGAAACATCGGCAGGAAACGAATGAAACGTCAGCAGGAAAGCTTCGTTTCCTCGGCAGATATGGATCGTTTCCTCAGCAGAAAACGGAACTTTCCTCAGCAGATAGATATACCACTGCCGCCAATGCTCTCGTGATGGGGCATTGGCGGCAGGTGATAATGCCTTTTGGAAAGGACACAAATAGAAAACGTGGACTAGTTGCTTTGCATGCCTCTGATTGTTTCTTTAGCTGTTATGCCGCTTTTGATTTCGATGTTAAGGCCATCGGAGAGACCTGTGGTGACAGCTCTGCGCTCGTAGGTGCGGTTGTCATTGCTGCCCTTGCATACATAAACGAATGTGCTGTCGCCGCTGAACTCAATCACGCCTTCGGGCAGTGTCAGCACGTGCTTGGCTTCTGCAAGGATAATCTTTGCGGCAGCACTGTAGCCGCTGCGGATGGTGGTGGCATCGAGTGTATCGGGCAGGCTGATGGAGGCCTTTATCTCAAATTGATTTGCTCCGTTGGCCTCTGTGGCCTTAGGACTGATGTATTCCAGTGCGGCAGAGAAGTGGAGGTCTTGCAGGGCACCTATGGTTATGTCCATGTTCATAGGCACATGGAGGCGTCCCACCTCAGTCTCATCGATGTTGCCACGGAAGATGAGGTCGTTCATATCGGCGACGGAGGCAATGGTGGTACCGTCGTTGAAGGTGTTGGATAGTATGACGGAGTTGCCGACTTTCACAGGAATGTCGAGAATAATGCCGCTGATAGTGCTGCGTACTAGTGTGCTGCTAGCGGAAGCATTACTGGATGAAACACCATCACGCACCACCTCCAGCGCGTCCTGTGCGGCAGCCCGTTCCTGCTCGGCTTGCAGGAAGGCCTGACGTGTCTTCTCGTAGTCGTTGGCAGAGATGAGGCCTTTATCATAGAGCTTCTGCTGTCTTTCGTAGTCGATACGTGCCTGATCCAGGTTTATCTGAGCCAGCCTTACCCTTGACTCTGCACTCGACAGACTGTTCATGTCGGGAATGACTTTCACTGTGGCAATAATCTCACCCTCTTCCACCCGGTCGCCAGCCTGCTTGTGAAGCTGTGAGATGATACCGCTGATTTGAGGCTTGACAGCCACCTCGTCGCGTGGCTCAATCTTGCCTGTGACAACTGTTGTGCGTTGCAGGTCCATCACCGTGGGTGTCACTTCCTCGTAGGTCGTGGCTTTGGGGCGTGAGTTGATATAAAGGAAGGCGAATGTGCCTATGAATACAATTGCAATCAGCAGAAACAGAATTAAGCGAAGTGTCTTTTTCATTATGGTATATAGTTGAGTCTTTATTCATCTCTCATGGCATCAACTGGTTTGATGCTCATGGCGCGGGCAGCAGGAGCAAGACCTGCCAGAACACCTAGCAGGGCGAGCAAGGCTGCGGCCCCGATAGCTGTCCAGAAGCCAACTTGGAAGTGGGTCTCTACGATGCCGTCGGTGGTGTTGCCCATCTCCAGCATCTGCAGGATGACAACAGCGAAGAGTATGCCACTCATGCCGGCAACGGTGGTGAGCAGTATGCTCTCGGATATTATCTGCGAGAGGATTGTGCGTGGCGTGGCACCTATGGCCCGCCGTATGCCAATCTCAGAAGTGCGTTCCTTGACAGTCACCATCATGATGTTGCTAACGCCTATGGCACCAGCCAGCAAAGTGCCTATTCCAACGAGCCATATCAGCAGGTCAACACCCGTGAAGAGGTTGTCCATCAAACCAAAGAGTACTTCAGTGTTGAACACCATCACCGCCCCTTCATCCTGTGGGTCGATGTCGTGTCCGCGTGCCACCACTTGTCGAATGCGTGGTGTGATGCTGCTCACGGTAATGCCGCGCTTTACTGTCACAGCCACCATATCGATGCGATTTCCGGCGTTGTAGGCTTGCTGCATCAGCGAGAGAGGAATGCTCACGGTTTCCTCGGCTCCTCCGTTGAAGTTCATGTGGCTCGTACCGAAGTCAACTCCAACAACAGTGTAATATGTGGAATCTATGCGTATCTGTTGGCCACAAGGATTACCACCTCGTGGAAACAGCGTTTTGTATATCTTTTCACCTATGACACACACCTTTCGTCGCTGCATGATGTCCATCTGGTCGATGAAGCGTCCGTAGCGGATGCTGGGTGCCTCTACCTCGGAGTAGTCAGGAAGCAGACCTTTCATGCTACACGACACACGATTATCACCTGCAACAGCGATGCTTCCCCAGTTTGTGAGAATAGGTGAGATTACATCCAGTTCCGGCACTTGCTGTCTCAGCCTGTCGATGTCATCGGTCTGTAAATGCCATGTGCGTCCTTTCTTATAGCCATGATAGGGCAGGGTCGTGGGCTGTTCCCAAACTATCGCTGAATTTGTAGCAAAGCCCTCGAAGTTGCTCGACAACATCTCTTTCAGCCCTTGTCCTCCTCCCATGAGCAGCACCAGCATGAACACACCCCAGAACACTCCAAACCCCGTCAGGAAGGAGCGTGTCTTGTTGCGCATCAGTGTATCAAGCAGTTCTTGGTATGTGTCGAGGTCAACTTTCATATAATGATTAGGCTTCACCCCCGACCCCTCTCCGAATGGAGAGGGGAGTATATACTGAATGAGGTTTGAAAAATGAGGAATGATGAATATTTATCTCAATTAGTGAATGACATTTATCCCAATTTGTGTTGGAGAAAAAGATCCACGAGCATGTCAACCATTCTGATTTGAGGATTTACGATTTGATAATTTGTGATTTATAGATTTTACTCGGCTCTTAGAGCTTCGATGGGCCGAATGCGGGCTGCCTTGACGGCTGGTATGAGTCCTGCTATCGTTCCAGCTATTACTAACACTACGGTTACTCCGACGCACGTGCCAATACTGACTGTCGGATTTACAAATACTGTGGCTTGGAACAGCCCAGTGTCAATGGGTTTTGAGCCAAGGGCGTAGTCCATATAGAAGTTTGTCAAAATGCCGAGTAGCATGCCGATGTAGCCGAAGAAGCCTGTTACCAGTACACTCTCCACTATGATTATGCGAAGCAACGACAGAGGCGTGGCACCGATGGCTTTTCGGATGCCGAACTCATGGGTTCGTTCACGCACGGTGATGAGCATGATATTAGACACTCCCACAATGCCGCTCAATAGGGTGAACAGCCCGATTATCCATAGTGCAGTCTCTATGATGGCTGTGCCGTTCTCCATCTGCATGGCCTGGGTGAAACGGTTCCAGAGCCAGACAGCATCCTCGTCGTCGGGTGCGGCGCGATGGTTGCGGTTCAGGGCTTTGCGATAGTCAGCTTCAAATGCCTCGTTCTGTTCCTCTGTGGTCAGTCCGTGGAAGGTGAAGATTATGCGGTCTGTATTGTCGCCGTGATTGTAGATGGTGCGTAAGGTTGTGAAGGGCGTGATGACATCATTGCTCATCTCGTTTTCATTGTCGCGTGTGATGCCAACGACAGTGAAGGCAATGTTGCCTATTTTCACATTCTTGCCAATCAGGTTGCTGGCCTCTCCCTTAATCAGCTCCTTGGCTTGTCTCTCGCCTATGAGCATCACCTTGCGTTGCTCTCGCAAGTCAATATCGTTGATGAAGCGACCTGCTTTGAGCTTCACTTTCTGTATGGTGGCGTATGCTGGATAGACACCGCGCAGGTTGGATAATACATAGTTCTGACCGTATGAAATCGTGTTGCTGCTTTCGTATATTATGGCTCCCACCTGGTCGATGTGTTCGGGAAAGCTGGTTCTGGTGATGGCTATGTCTCTTTGGTTGAGTGAAATGTCGCGTCCCTCCTTCAGACCTTCATACTCTTTGCTGGTCATGCCTCCGAACACCATCATTGAATTGTCCACCCATTCTCCTTGGTTCTCACGTTGGGCATTGATGAGTCCGGCTCCAGCGCCGAGCAACACAATGAGCATGAAGATGCCCCACGCCACAGCGAAGCCTGTCAGCGAGGTGCGCAGCTTGTTACGTCTTGCTGTCTGCCATATTTCAGCTAGCAGCTCCATGTTCATTATCCAATAATGTTCACCTCTGGAGAGATACTAATCCCGAAGCGCGACTGTACATCAGTCTGAATGGCACGGCACAGCTGCATGATATCGCTGCCAGAAGCACCGCCCGTGTTGACCAGCACCAATGCCTGCTTCTCATAGACAGCAGCACGGTTCATACTGCGACCTTTCCAGCCGCATTGCTCTATGAGCCATCCGGCTGGTATCTTCACATGCTTGGCATCGATGTCGTAGTGGGGTACTTTGTCGTAGTTGGCAGCTATGCGCTCATACAATGGTCGTTCTACAACAGGGTTGATAAAGAAACTGCCACCGTTGCCAAGCACTTTGGGATCGGGGAGTTTGGCTTGGCGGATGTCTATGATGATCTGTCGCAGCTGTGCGGCTGTAAGTTTGTCTTCTGTTGTACCAGATTTCTCAATTGCCGAGCGCAGACCTCCATAGTCAAGATGTGGACGGAAGGTGCGCGACAGGCAGAAGTGAACGTAGGTTACGGCGTAACGACCCTTCAAGTCTGTCTTGAAGCGGCTGCTCCGGTAGCTGTAGTCTAATTCGTCAACACCGAAAGTGCGTAGCTCACCAGAACTCAGATCTACAGTCTCAACGAGTGTGATGAAGTCCTTTGCCTCCGCACCGTAGGCTCCAATGTTCTGGACTGCAGCAGCCCCCACCTCGCCAGGAATAAGCGAAAGGTTCTCCAGTCCGTACCAATGGCAGCTGATGGCATATTCAACCCATTCATCCCAGACACAGCCAGCTCCCACACGTACCGAGACGGTTTCGCTATTATTGCTTGTTACCTCCATTGAGCAAATCTGTGAGTGCAGAACCATTCCCTTGAAATCACTCAGGAATAAGAGGTTGCTGCCTCCACCTATGTGCAGAAGAGGCTTGGAAGTACCCTTCGATGTACGGCTTCTGACCAGTTCCTGCAACTCTGCAACAGAACTGTAATCGACAATCTCCTCGGCTTGCACGTCAATACCGAATGTGTTGCGGGAAAGGAGTGAGGTGTTGCGTGATATTTGCATGACGAATGATGAATGATGAATGATGAATGACGAATG
>JAFZQR010000060.1 GCA_017620295.1 Bacteroidaceae bacterium | reverse complement strand
CTACCCGTGCCTTGTAGATTATTATGTGAAGTTGCATCCGTGTTAGGAACCGCCGTATGCGGAACCGCATGTACGGTGGTGTGAGAGGTCGGAAAACGAAAGTAGGAAGAAAACTACTTCGTTTTCCTCCTACTCGATTTTGTACATGCTGACGTATGACATCATTTATGCTGACGTATGAATCTGTTCACACTTGTGAATTTAGATATTCACTCTAGTGAATTTAACTATTCACACTTGTGAATTTAGATGTTCACACTTGTGAACAGATTCATTGAACACGCTGAATGAATTCAAACAGCAGCAATACTTGTTTTGTTGGCGCCACAAAAAAAGCAGCTCTTCTCACGAAGAACTGCCTCAAGCTATGAACAAATCTTGTGTCTAGTTTCTCAGAATAACGTTCAAACTACAATAAAGTATTGTGTTTTGTGCATTTCCAATCGCATCACTGCGCCCGTATTGCCTGTTATTCTGAATCCAATTACCTTAACTAACTTACCTAAAGTCGAATCGCATGAAATGGATTCTAAGGATGAAAACCTTTAAAACTAACCTAATACCATGAAAAACCGTATGTCGTGTTTCACGTTTAACAACGTGTTTTTGTGTTGGATCGTTAGTGGAAGTGTTTGTCTTCCTTCTTTGTGCTGCAAAAATAATGGCTTTTCAGTGTATTTTATACACTTACTAAGCCATTTATTGTAAAACCGTAAGTATTATTGACCTGAGTCAAAGGTGATTGTCGTATATCAAGCCGTGTAGTTTATGTTTTGAAATAATAATAGTTGAATAGCTTACAATTTGTTTTTGCAATCTTTCTCTTCTTTCTTGGTCAGATTATATTCGATCACGAATGATGTAAGCAGCCCGATACCCATACCAGCAGCGATGATGAACCAGAAGTAAATATTGTGTTCAGGGTTGATGTCTATTATGAAATTACATACAGCTCCGAGACCCATACCGATTAGTATGCACCCCCAGCGGAGACCACTGTATTTGTTGTGCTTTTTCAGCTGTTCCTCAATGAGAATCTTTGCGGTTTCAGCGTCGGTTCCAGCCTGTATGAGGGCTAGGCGAAGCTCAGTTTCACTTTTTTTCTTCTTGATGTCCTTTATCATACTCATCACGATAGCTACGATTGGTATGGAGAGGGATAGTACAACGGCAAAAACGCCGGCGAGGTCTTCTAAGTGTGACATATTATTTGATGTGATTTATGGTTTTGAAAAATAGGTTTTGGAAGCGCTTTCATCTATAAGACTCATTGGAGCTGCTTTTATTACAGCCCGTCAGGCGAAAATATTTCAAGTGTGTGATTGGTGGAGTATATAAGTGCAAGTGTCGGGAATACCATTATGAGTAGGGTGGTATTGGATATGCCGTATTCACTTATGTAAATGAATGCGCAAGCGAAGAATAGCAGCAGTACCAAAGGCAGGGCGAAACTGAATACCAAGACACGTGTCCAACGACGAATGCTCGCACGGCGAGCCCTGCGTCGCATATCTGTGATTATGAGCTTGTCGAGGTCGGCAAGAAGCTCTCTGCGGTCTATTGTTTCCCTGATGAGTTGGTCCAGGTCGTGGTCAGTTGTTTCGTTCATGGTGTAGCTTGGTTTTAAGTCGTTCACGGATGCGGTGTAGTCTCACTAATACATTGCTTTGGCTTAGTCCTGTGATACGAGCTATGTCGTCGGTTTTCTTCAGTTCGTAATAGTGGAGGTGGAGCAGTTGCTGGTCTTGTTCGGACAGCTCTGAGATGGCTGCTTCCATTTGTTGTAGTGCAACCTCATGTTCATCAGAATAGGATGTATCTGTTGACAGATTGCTGAGTATATTCGGTTTCAGTTCATCAATGGGTGATGTGTGCCGTCGCCGTTCCTTGTCAAGAAGTTTGAGAGCTGTGTGAACGGCAATAGCAGATAGCCAGGGTCCTAGTTCTGTGCCACGCCAAGAGTCGATGCTTTCGTATGCTCGGACGAAGGTCTGTTGGGTAACCTCTGCTGCCCCTTCCTCTGAGCGAGTTACGCCAATTGCCTTCGAGAAAACCATTCCCGAATAGCGGCGTACAATCTCTGCAAAGGCACTATGGCTGCCAATGATGACCTGTTGTGTGAGTTCCCTGTCTGTCATTACTGTTGTTCCATCTCTCTATGGTAGGCTGATTTCTATAGATAAGACCCTGTAGGTGTCGTATTATTACAGTTCAAAGTATGGATTTTTCAAATTAATTGCAAGACAGGCGGCTGTCCTTACGGATGGCCGCCTGCTGTGTTGTCTGTCCATGCATGACAGATGAAATGTGTTATGCCTATTTCTGGTCGTAGGCGTGCTTGGGATAGTCAACGGTGTAGTGGAGGCCGCGGCTTTCCTTGCGTTCAATAGCCTGACGTGTGATGAGGTAGCCTACGTTTACCATATTGCGCAGTTCGCAGATGTCCTTTGATGCCTTCACGCGCTTGAACAGTTCCTCTGTCTCCTCGTAGATGATGTCAAGGCGTGTCCATGCGCGATGCAGACGTAGGTCGGAGCGTACAATACCTACGTAGTTGGACATTATTTGCCCCACTTCGCGCATATCCTGGGCAATCAGCACCTTCTCCTCGTTTGTCATTGTACCTTCATCGTTCCATTCTGGAACAGCATCGTTGAACGAGTAGTTGTCTATCGCAGCAATGGCGTGTTTGGCTGCTGCATCGGCATATACAACAGCTTCTATAAGGGAGTTGGAAGCCAGACGGTTGCCGCCATGCAGGCCTGTGCATGAGCATTCGCCAACGGCATAGAGGCGGTGGATGGTACTCTCACCGTTCAGATCCACCTTAATGCCGCCGCACATGTAATGGGCTGATGGTACTACAGGGATGTATTCCTTGGTGATGTCAATGCCAATGCTTAGGCATTTGGCGTAGATGTTTGGAAAGTGGTGCTTGGTTTCCTCCGGGTCTTTGTGGGTGACGTCAAGGCATACGTGGGTCAGGCCGTGTAGCTTCATCTCGCGGTCTATGGCGCGGGCAACGATATCACGTGGTGCCAGAGACAGGCGTTTGTCATATTTCTGCATGAACTCCTCACCGTTTGGCAGACGCAGTATGCCGCCGTAGCCGCGCATAGCCTCGGTTATGAGATAGGCGGGATGTGTCTCGGAGGGGTTGTAGAGAGCGGTGGGATGGAACTGAACAAATTCCATGTCCTTAACAATACCTTTTGCACGATAGACCATCGCTATTCCGTCGCCTGTGGCTATGTTTGGGTTGGTGGTGGTGGCATAGACAGCTCCTGTGCCTCCTGTAGCCATAAGCGTCACGCGGCTAAGGAAGGTATCAATCTTCTGGGTGTCTGGGTCTAGAATATAGGCTCCATAGCACTCAATATCGTTCATGTGGCGGTTTACCTCACGTCCAAGGTGGTGCTGGGTTATTATTTCAACTGCAAAATGGTTCTCAAGGACAGTTATTCGTGGGTCACGACGTACAGCTTCGATTAGTCCGCGCTGTATCTCATGGCCGGTATCGTCGGCATGGTGCAGGATGCGGAATTCCGAATGGCCTCCCTCGCGGTGCAAGTCGAACTCGCCCTGATCGTTCTTGTCGAAGTTCACACCCCACTTCACAAGGTCTGCTATCCCTTGTGGGGCGTTCTCCACAACTTGTTTCACGGCTGCTGGGTCGCTGATGAAGTCGCCTGCAATCATTGTGTCCTTGATGTGCTTCTCGAAGTTGTCCAGCTTTAGGTTGGTGACACTTGCAACGCCTCCCTGAGCCTTGTCGGTGTTTGCCTCGTCGATGGTGGTTTTACATACCAAAGCCACTTTGCCCTTGCCGCTCTGTGCAACCTTCAGGGCGAAGCTCATTCCTGCCACGCCTGAACCGATGATAAGGTAGTCAAATTTGCGTATCATAGCTGATATTGATAATGTACGTTATTCGGCCACATAAGCCCCAAAATTAGCCTTAATTATGTGTAATGATATGTTGTACTGGTAACATGCCTGTGGTCGGTTTATGCGGCAAATGTAGCCCCTTTTCTCTGTACAGCCAAATATATGGCTTATTTTTCAAAATAACAGGAGCCGCACAAACTGCGCGGCTCCTGCATGAGACTTATTGTATCGCTGTGAGCGACCTGTAACTATTTGGCTTAAGCCTCGTCGGCTTCCTTGATCTTGCGACCCATCACGAGATATGCAGTTGGAGCTGCCACGAAGATGGAGCTGAGAGTGCCGATAACAACGCCGAGCATCATTGCAAAGGCAAAGCTCTTGATGCTGGCACCACCGAACACGAAGATGAAGAGCAACACGATGAATGTGCTGACAGAGGTGTTGATGGTACGTGTCAGAGTGCTGTTGAGCGACTGGTTGAAGAGCTGCTGACGGTCACGCTTTGGATACAGGCCGATATTCTCGCGAATACGGTCAAATACAACTACCTTATCGTTGATAGAGTAACCGATACATGTCAGCAACGCACCGATAAAGGTCTGGTCAATTTCCAGGGAGAATGGCATCCAACCCCAGCAAGCACTGAATATACCGAGGATGAAGATTGTGTCGATAGCCAATGCTGTGATAGCACCAACAGAGAATGCTACATTGCGGAAACGCACGAGGATATATACGAATATCACGATAAGTGCGAGTATCACGCTTATAACAGCACCACGTACGATGTCGGATGCAATGGAAGGACCAACCTTCTGTGAACTGATGATAGAACCACCAGCTCGGTCTTCGCGGTTGATGAACTTGTCAAGTGTAAGATCCTTTGACAGGAGGTCAGCGTTCTGAAGCATGTGGAACAGCTTCTCTTCAATCTCGCTGTCAACCTCTGTACCACTCTCGGTGATACGATAGTTGGTGGAGATACGGATATGTTCGCCAGAAGTGTCGGTAGTCTTGATGGCCTTGGCCTGTCCCTCGAACTCTGTTGCCAGCAGTGCGTTAATCTCTTCAGGCTCAACGTCTTTGTCGAACACAATAGTGTAGTTGCGACCACCTGTGAAGTCGATGCTCTTGGAGAAGCCGCGCACACTCCACAGCACGATGCTGAGTACAGCAATGATGCCGAACACGAAGAATGAACGCTTGTAGCTACCCATGAAGTTGTAGTTAGAGCTGCTAAAGAACTTGCGGCTTACTGGTGTGGTGAACGTGAGCTTCTGCCACTTGCCTTTGCTGATCATGGAGTCATAGACAACACGTGTGAGGAACACTGCCGTGAAGAAGCTGATGATGATACCGATGATATAGGTTGTGGCAAAGCCCTTGATTGGGCCAGTACCAAAGTTGTACAGGATGATACCTGTGAGGATGCTGGTCACGTTGGAGTCGATGATCGCACTGAAGGCGTTGCCGTAGCCGTCTTTGAGAGCCAAAGACAGACCCTTGCCAGCGCGAAGCTCTTCCTTGGTGCGTTCATATATAAGCACGTTGGCATCCACAGCCATACCGAGGGTAAGTACCATACCTGCGATACCGCTCATGGTAAGCGCAGCTTGGAAGCTTGTCAGAATGCCGAGGGTGAAGAACAAGTTGAACAGCAGGGCGCAGTTGGCAACCATACCAGGAATGAAGCCGTACATGATAATCATGTAGACCATCAGAGCTATGAATGCGAACACCATGCTCCACATACCCTGATTGATGGACTCCTGTCCAAGTGTAGGACCAACAATCTCCTCACTTACGATGGTGGCTGGGGCTGGCATCTTACCGCTCTTCAGCACGTTCGCAAGGTCGCGGGTCTCTGTTACGGTGAACGAACCTGTAATCTCAGTGCTACCGCCTGTGATGGCGTTCTGCACGTTAGGAGAGCTGTAAACACACTTGTCGAGAACCACTGCAACGGGATGACCAACGTTGTCGCCAGTGAGCTGTGCCCAGAGGCGTGCGCCTTCCTCGTTCATCTTCATTGTCACGCATGGACGGCCATACTGGTCGAATTCGTCCTTGGCCTCGGTGACAACGTCACCAGACAGAGGAGCACGTCCGTTGCGGTCGGTCTTGATGCAGTAGAGCTCATAGTACATGTCCTTGTTGTCGCGTGACTTGGCACCCCAGTACAGACGCAGATCCTTAGGCATGATGCGCTGTGCCAACTCGCTGTTGAGCAGGGAGTCGATGGCTGCCATGTTGCGCTTGAGAGCTGTGCCTACAATGCAACCGTTCTCGCCATAATACTGTGCCACTGTGGGGTCAAGAAGAGCGAAGAGAGGATTGTTCTTCAAAATCTCTGCCTCTTGGAGGCTGTCGGCCTGTGCCTGAATGGCAGCGCTGTCGGCTGCTGTCTCGGCATCAGCCAGAGAAGGTAGCTCAATCTGTGTTGCTGATGCTTCTGCCAGCTGGCGGTTGATGTCGCTCAGAATGGGCAGTACATCGGTAGCACGATAGCAAGCGTAGAACTCCAGGTTTGCAGAACCTTGCAGCAGTTTACGTACACGCTCGGGTTCTTTTACACCAGGCAACTCAACCATGATACGTCCCTGCTGGCCCTGAAGGGCTTGGATGTTGGGCTGTACCACACCAAAACGGTCGATACGTGTGCGAAGCACGTTGAATGAGTTGTCGATAGCATCCTGCACACGTGCCTCCAGCTCGCTTTGTACCTCGCTGTCAGTGCTGTTGGGCTTAACCTTGCCCTGCATCTGTGCGGTGGCGAAAAGCTCAGCCAGACGGCTTTCTGGAGCCAGAGCCTTATAGGCTTTGATGAATTGTGGGATGAAATCGCCATTGCCAGCCTCTGTTTCCTTCTTGGCTTGCTCAATGGCTTTGTTGAAATTCTCGTCCTGAGAGTTGTCGGCCAGTGCCTTTACAACATCAGGAACTGAAACCTCCAAAATCACGTTCATGCCGCCCTTGAGGTCCAAACCGAGGCCAATGCCCATCTCCCTACATTCGCGAAGAGTCCACACGCCCATATAGACGGTGTCGTTTGCCATAGAGTCGAGGTAAACTCGTCTGGCATCCTCGCCCTGTGTTGCTTCAATCTCATCCGCAATACCGTCATAATGACGTGTTACGAAAGAGAAGCTAAGGTAGAAAAGGCACACAAGTGACAGCAGAACTGCGAAGACTTTTACAAATCCTTTGTTTTGCATTTTTGTGTTATTTATTGATAATTGTATTTTGTTCACCGCAAAATTGCGCGCAAATATACAGCTTTTTCACGTAGCCAACGGCCTAAATCATAGATTATTTGATATTTCAGAGGCTTTTTGCCCTCTTTTTAATGTGTAGATGGTTGTAACAAACCATAAAAATCACTGTTTCAATGGTATCAAATATGTTATGATAGGGTAGTGGTCGGAATAGTCCATGTCGTGATCTATGCGTGAGGCTGCACTGCGAAAGTAGGATGGTGAATACAGAATGTGGTCTATGCGTACCGGGAAGCCGCGTTCATGAAAGGTGAAACCCAGACCGAAACCACTTTGCTCGTATGCATTATCCAAATGTTGGGTCAGCACTCGCAGGGTATAGGAGACAGGTGTGTCATTGAAATCTCCGCATACAATTACGGGACGGGGAAGCCATTCTTCAATAATCTCCTCTACAATGTCTGTTTGTTGGGCACGGTAGGGCGCTGCTGTTTTCAGCATTCCAACCATTGGCTTCAGCTCTTTTCTCAATGTGTCGGCCTCGGCTGAACGCAGTGCATCCTTGTATTGGTTCTTGAGTTCGGCTGAGAGGTGGTTGCTTTCGAAGTGAATATTGATTAAGAGAATAGTGTCACCGTTGTAGTCAAGTAACAGTTTTTGTCCACCATTGGTTCGGGTGGGGATTTGTAGTGTATCTGAAGAGAGGATGGGCAGTCGTGTGAACACGAATTGTTGTACGGCATCGTAACTGTAGTAGTCGTTGTCCTCCATCTGCTGGATTAGTGCCTCCTTTTTGCTGGAGGGGATGGTTGACTCTTGCAGACAGATGATGTCGGCATTACTGTTAAGCAAGTATTCTACAACTGAGTTGTGTCCATCATCGCGATTTGCATCATTGCCGCCAAAAGCCTTTGAGTTAAATGACAGCACTTTCAATGCTCCTTCTTTTGGTGGCGTGGATGAGAGGTTCAGTGGAAAGTAGTCATGTATAAACGACCAGCATGCAAGAATTCCAATAAGTGGGAGCCAGAGACGTTTCCATTTGATTATAAGCCAGACAGGAATGCATAGGATATTTGCTAGCAAAAAGACGGGAAAAGCCAGTGTCACCAAGCTCAGGCGTGGATGATCAGCGGGGTTAAGATAGGTGATGGCACAACATGTCCAAAGCATCAATATCAAAATGACATTGGCTATTGTTGCCATCCATACTATTACCTGCCACGCTTTAGTAGCTTGTTTCTTTATGGTCTTCTTAGTGTCCAATCTTTTGTGGTTCTTGCTAACAGCTGTGTCTGGTTTCTCACTATTTGTCGCTGTTGCTGGCATCAAACAGTATCTTCTTCTCGCTTTCGCTCAGGCTACCATATCCGTGTTTCTTGACCTTGTCAAGTATGCGGTCCACCTCTTCTTGCTGCTTTTGTTTCTTGGCGTTCCATTCCATGTCGCTGCCGTGCTTGTCGTGGTTCAAGTGAATTTTCATCTTGTCGCGTTTGCGCCGGCTGAGAAAAGACTTTATCCGTTGCCATAGGCTTGGTCCGCGATCCTTTGCATTGGTGACATCTTCATAGACAGTGAAGAAATTACTTCCGTTGCTGCCGAAGCCTCCATAGCCACCGCCGTAGAACGTGGAACCACGACGCGGATGATGCTTCCAATATACGATTAGCAACCAGCCAAACAGCATACCACCAAGATGAGCCATGTGAGCTATGCCATCTGATGTGCTGCCAAGAGCTTCCAGCAATTCCAGCGCACCATATATAATCACGAACCATTTAGCCTTAATGGGGAGGGGGAGAGGGAAAATGAACATTAGCTCATTGGGATATGTCATGCCAAACGCCAGCAGTATGCCATAAACGGCACCCGACGCTCCAACCGTGTTCCATAGGTTCAGATAAGAAGTCATAGGAATCACGCCCTCGCCTGTATTCACTAGCTCGTATGCCGACATACCTGTGAGGTGGTACTCAGCCAACTGAGCCACCTCCTGTACCATTCCAGCTCCTAGTCCGCATACTATATAATAGAATAGGAATCGTTGTGAACCCATTGTGCGCTCCATGATACGTCCAAACATCCACACGGCAAACATATTGAAGAACACATGCATGACGCTGGCGTGGACGAACATGTATGTGAAAAACTGGTATAGTTTGAAGTGTGGTGCCAGGCAGAAGTGCAAACCAAGCAGGTCGTCAAAGTGGATGCCATAGCGCATGGCCACGACACGAGCCAAATACATCAGCAGGTTTATAATAATGATGTGTTTGGTTACGGGAGGCATTGAATTCATAGTCTTTCACTATTTTGGAGGTGCAAAAGTAGATATTTTGTACCGAAACCTCGTTAGGGGCAACTTATTTTAACTTAAAAGCCACTTTTTTCTACCTAAAACTTTGTACATGACAGAACTTTACCTACTTTTGCGCTCGTAAATGCCTTTTGAAATAGACTGTTACCGTTAAACGAACTAATTTTATATTCTCTAACCAAATTTCAAAATCCAATTATGAACAAGACAGAACTTACAAATGCCATTGCTGAAAAGGCAGGCTTGACAAAAGTTGATGCTAAGAAGGCTCTTGAAGCTTGTGTCGCTTCCATCACAGAGGCTCTGAAGGCTGGTGATAAGGTTGCTCTCGTTGGCTTTGGCACATTCTCTGTTAGCGAGCGTGCTGCCCGCACTGGTGTTAACCCTCAGACAAAGCAGCAGATTACTATCGCTGCCAAGAAGCAGGCTAAGTTCAAGGCTGGTGCTGAGCTGGACGCAGCTGTTCAGTAATCAGATAAGCTTGTATCTTACGCGTGAGGTTGCGTAGGAGACTTCTTCTTATCAAGGGAGCATGGCGATAAACTATGTCTCCCTGTTTTTTTTATATCTGCACCAAATTGGAACGATTGGCTGGCTTTGTTGTGGCTTTTGAGGTGAAATTGGGAACCATAGGTGGACGAAATGCTAGATTTGCAATTTTGCTGTGCAAAAATAAAGCATTCAAATGTGTGTGTTTCAATTGATTTGGCTATTTATTACCCCTCTGACGTTTGACTAAAACCATTGAGTCGGTCAGTTGGCCGCGAATTTTGGAGCCACAAAAGGTCAGAAAATGCAAAAGTCCCCCCTCACAGGTCGAGTGGGGGAGGACTATGATGATAGTATGCTGTGAAGGATGTTAGAAGAACTTTGTCTCCTTACCAGTCACTTCGCTTAGCAGGAGGTTGGCCAGACGAGATGTGCCAAGACGGAACCATTGGTTGGTGAGCCACTGTGGTCCGAGAACTTCCTTCACGATGGTGTAGTAGGTCAAGGCGTCATTAACGGTGTTGAGACCTCCGGCAGGTTTGAAACCGATTTGGATACCTGTTTCCTGATAGTACTCCTTGATGGCTTGACACATGACATAGGCAGCCTCTGGTGTTGCAGCGGGCTTCTCTTTGCCAGTGGATGTCTTTATGTAGTCTGCTCCAGCATACATTGCTAACAGAGAAGCTCTCTTCACATCTGCATAGGACGGCAGCAAACCAGTCTCCAGAATAACTTTCATTTTGTGTTCACCACAAACGGCTTTGAGTTCTGCGATTTCATCGGTCAAGGTCTCGTAGTCGCCACTGAGGTATTTTCCAACACTCATCACGATGTCAATCTCTGTGGCTCCATCGTGAACGGCTAATGCAGTCTCGGCAACTTTAACCTCAAGGAGTGCCTGTGAACTTGGGAACGATCCGCTGACACATGCAATCTCAACACCGTCAACCTCCAGGCTCTGTGATACAATTTGTGCAAAGCATGGATAGACACAGATGGTAGCAACGTGTGGTAGGCTTGGATAGGCTGAGGCAAAGTCGTTGACGCGCTCTGTGAATTTTAGTACACTCTCTTCGGAGTCTGTAGTTTTCAGTGTAGTCAGCTCTACGCTGCCCATAAGGAATTCCTTGACCTCTGGTGTGTTGTTTTCCTCCAGTTTCTCGCTAATCAGACGACTGACAGCTTCACGTACTTCTTCGTCTTTGATGTTGAGGTCGTACTTGGAGAGTGCCTGGTCATACTTGCTACGCATCTCCATGTCCTCACGTTTGAGTGTTAGATGTTCTGACATGATAGTATATATATAGGTTTAAGAGTTTATTCCTTGTTCTTGGTGTCCATGATTATGGTAACAGGTCCGTTGTTGGTTAGCTGCACTTGCATATTTGCTCCGAATTCACCGTGTCCAATTGGTTTGCCCAACGCGTCTGCCATTTCTTTCAGAAAAGCTTCGTATAGCGGAACAGCATGTTCATGTCCAGCGGCCCTAAGCCATGATGGGCGGTTGCCTTTCTTGTATGAAGCGAACAGCGTGAACTGACTTACCACAATGATGTTGCCTTCCCTGTGGTTAGTCTGTGTATCAATGTCGAGAATACTGCGGTTCATTACGCCGTTCTCATCGTCAAAGATGCGGAGATTACTGATTTTCCTCACCAGCCATGCTACGTCTTCCACTGTGTCTGATAACTCTATGCCCAGCAGGATTACAAGTCCCTGTCCGTTAAAACATGCATTTACGGAACCTTCTATGCTAACGCTTGCATCCTTTGCCCTTTGTATTACTGTTCTCATGAGATGGATTCTATGCCACAAAGGTATTACTTTTGCTACAAATTATACCCCCAATAATAAGAAAATTGATTTCTTGATATTTGGGGGTAAATATTCCTCGGCAGAAGTATGTCGTTTCCTCGGCAGAAATGAATCAATTTCTCAGCAGAAAAGAGTCGTTTCCTCAGCAGATAATGACAGCTTTCACGGCAGGTTTAATAAGCCCTCTGTTGTGCTTTTTTTATATGGTGGGTTCTATTAATTCGCTTTGTCCTATTTTAAGCTATTTTTTGTGTGCAGAATGGCAGCTGATGAGGGAGCATAGCGGGCTATGTGACCGAAGAAGCTGACATTATGCGCCAAAAAGGAGCGAAAAGAGGACAAAACGATGTGTGTCATATTTATTAATCATAATCGGTGGGAATTAATAGAACCCACCATATGTCATAGTTAGGGGTGCTGATTGGGCGGTTATCATAGCTGATTCTTGAGTGCAGTGGCTTTGCTTAGTCCTATGACAGCTGCAATTTCATCTACTGTTGCTTCTCTTATTCTCTTTACACTCTTGAAAGTCTTCAACAGTTTTTCCTTTGTCTTTGGTCCAATTCCATCGATGCTGTCGAGCTCAGAATGCAGCTGTCGTTTGCTACGCTTGTCGCGGTGAAATGTGATAGCAAATCGGTGAACCTCGTCTTGAATCTGTGTTAGCAGACGGAACAAAGCTGAGTTCTGTTTCAACTGAACAGCCATTGGTGGATTGCCTATAAGGAGTTGGTGCGTGCGATGACGGTCATCTTTTGCCAGTCCTGCAATGGGGATGTTTAGTCCAAGTTCACCTTCAATAACAGCTCTCACAACGTTCATTTGTCCGACACCGCCGTCGGTAATTATAAGGTCGGGTAGGGGTGAGACTTCTTCAATCATACGGCTGTATCGACGTCGGACAACTTCTTGCATTGAAGCGTAATCATCTGGCCCAACAACAGTTTTTATGTTATATTTCCTATAATTCTCTTTCGAGGGCTTGCACTTCTTGAATACGACACAACCAGCCACAGGATCGCTGCCGGAGATGTTGGAGTTGTCGAAACACTCTATGGTCATAGGTAAAGATGGTAGGTTCAGGTGTTCCTGTATTTCCTTCATCAGCCTTACGGCTTTTTGCTCAGGGTTGAGTTTGTCCTGCTGCTTCATGCGGTCTAGTTTATACTGCCGCACATTCATTTCTGAAAGCTCTAATAAGTGCTTTTTATCTCCCCTTACAGGCGTTGTAATTGTCAATTCATCGATGGGTAGTTCCACATGGAACGGTATAACTATTTCTGTGGCTTTGCTACCCCAACGGTCTCTCATATCCATTATGCCACGTACTAGCAGCTCTTCAGGCTCCTCGTCCAGTTTTTTCTTGTATTCGAAAGTGAACGCTTGTGTGATTGCACCCTCCACGACATGAAGATAGTTAATGTAGGCTATCTTTTCATCGGTGTCTATACTGAAGACATCAATGTTGTGTGTGCTGTCTGTTATGACTGTGCTTTTTTCTTGATGAGATGTTATTAGGTCGTAACGTTGCTTGAGTGTCTGTGCCTCTTCGAAACGCATCTCTTCAGCAAGCTTTTTCATTTCCTCCATCATGTCCTTACGCAGAGCTGCTGTGTCTCCTTTAAGGATGCGTTTTGCTGCTTCGATATACTGCATGTATTCCTCTTGTGTCTGTTTGCCAACACAGGGGCCGAAGCAGTTCTTCATGTGGTACTCCAGACACAGCTTGTATTTGCCTTTCTCCACGCCTTCTTTTGACATTGGCGTGTGGCATCGGCGTATTGGGAATAGTTGTTTGAATAAATCTAACAGTCCATAGAGGGTTGGCATGTGACTGTATGGCCCGAAATAGTCGGCTCCTCGTTTGTTGCGTTGTCGTGTCTTGAATATTCGAGGCAGGTATTCGTGTGTAACGGCGATGCTAGGGTAGGTCTTTCCGTCTTTGAGTAGGACATTATAGCGCGGCTGGAACTTTTTTATTAGCTGGTTTTCCAATAATAATGCTTCGGCCTCGGTCTTGACAACTGTGTAGTGTATGTCTGCAATCTTCGACACTAACATAGCTGTTTTGCGAGACTCGTGGTCGCGATTGAAATAGCTCGATACTCGTCGTTTCAGGTTCTTGGCCTTACCCACATATATGACGGTACCTGAAGCATCGAAGTATTGGTAGCTTCCGGGTGCTTCAGGTAGTCTTTGCAATATGCTTTTTATGTGTTCTTCTCTGTCTTTGTCCATCGCGTCTGCTATATCCGCAATAGCGTTGTTATCTCTGTGTCGTCATGGAATACGGCGCGTCCGTTTAGTCCCTCTCCTGTCAGTTCGATAATGAAGTTGATGTAGGTTTTGACGGGCTTGAACTGTTTTACAAGATTGAGTGCGGCGAGCATCGAACCGCCTGTGGCAAGCAGGTCGTCGTGCAGCAGCACAACATCTTTTTCATTAATGGCATCGGTGTGTATTTCTATTGTGTCCTTGCCATATTCCTTCATGTAGCTTTCCTTCCGCGTTTCAGCAGGCAGCTTTCCTGGCTTGCGGCACATCACGAAACCAGCTCCAAGTTTGTAAGCCAGTGCTGCTCCAACTACAAAGCCTCGGCTCTCTATACCAACGACCTTGGTTATACCTTTGTTCTTGTAGATGTCGTATAGCTCGTTGACTATGATGCGAAGACTTTTGCTGTCCTTGTAGAGGGTGCTCACATCTTTGAACTGTATGCCAGGAATTGGAAAGTCTGGCACGTTGCGTAGGTTCTTCAAGAGATACTCGTTGTTCATATTGTTCTTTATTTGTTGTGGAATATTGTGTTGTTTCACGTGAAACCTTAGCGTCCCATTAGCACTAGTAGGACATTGATGTCGGACGGCGAGACCCCTGGTATGCGTGATGCTTGTGCCAGCGTCTCTGGGTCGTGGCGCAGTAGCTTCTGCCGCCCTTCGGTGGATATGCTCTGTAGGGTGGAGTAGTCGAAGTGTCCTCGAATGCGTATGTCTTCGAGTCGATGCATCTTCTGTGCCTGCTCCATTTCTCGGTCAATGTAGCCTTGGTACTTGATCCTGATTTCGGCTTCCTCAACAACCTCGTCTTTGGATTCCTTGATGGTGTCTGTCAAGTGTCTTAGTTCAGGGATGTGTGGCAAAAGGTTGTTGATGGTCAGCCCAGGGCGTCCCAATAGCTCCATTAGTTTGCATCCTCTTGTTAGCAGAGGTTGTCCCATGCTTTCCAGTACAGCATTGATGGTGTTCATCTTGACTGAGGTGCTGTTGGCTAGCTTGTATATCCGTTCTATGTCGTTCTCTTTCTGTTGCCATATTGCCAGCCGCTCCGAAGTGGCCAGCCCAAGCTCATGCCCACGCTGGGTGAGACGGGCGTCAGCGTTGTCTTGGCGTAGCAGAATACGATATTCGGCTCGCGACGTGAACATACGGTAGGGCTCATCCACACCTTTCATCACTAGATCGTCTATGAGTACACCAATATATGACTCGTCGCGGTGCATGGTAAGGGGGGTGCCTCCGCTGCAGGATATAGCGGCATTGATACCAGCCACTAGTCCTTGGCCGGCGGCCTCCTCATAGCCAGTTGTTCCGTTGACCTGACCAGCCAGGTACAGTCCACAAACCACTCTTGACTCAAGTGTGTGGTGGAGTTGTGTAGGGTCGAAAAAGTCGTACTCTATGGCATAGCCGGGTCTGTATATTTGAAGGTTGCGGAAAGCTGGTATCTGCTTTAGGGCCTCTATCTGTGTGTCTATTGGAAGCGATGAAGAGAAGCCGTTGAGATAGTATTCTTGAGTGCTAGTCCCTTCTGGTTCCAAGAAGAGCTGATGCTGGTTGCGGTCAGGGAACGTTACAAGTTTGGTCTCTATACTAGGACAGTAGCGAGGCCCTATACTTTGAATCTGTCCATTATAAAGTGGCGAATCAGGAAGCCCTTGTCTTAGGCGTTCATGTACGTCTTCATTGGTGTATGTTATCCAGCATGGCAGCTGTGCAAGTGGTCGGTTCGCATCTGCCTTGATATGCTTGGACGAATAGCATGCAATGTTGTCCAGATGGTTATGGGGCAGATAAGAGAACCGGTGAAAATCTGTCTCTCCGTCTTGCTTATCCATGAGGCTGAAGTCCACGCTTCGTCCGTCGATGCGTACAGGAGTTCCAGTCTTCATCCTACCTTTGCGGATGCCTTGTGCAGCAATACTCTCGGACAGTTCCAACGATGGCGGCTCGGCACAGCGACCACCTGGTAGTTGTGTCCTCCCTATATGCATAAGTCCGTTGAGGAATGTACCAGCAGTAATGACAACGGCAGGTGCAGTGAATGTGAGTCCCAGGTATGTTTCAACACCAGTTATAGATGTCTTTCCGTTGCGATTATCTACTATAATTCTCCTTACTTGGTCTTGCCATATATTCAGGTTTGGTGTGTTCTCCAGCACCTCGCGCCAGGCCCATATAAATTTTGCCCTGTCGCATTGTGACCGTGGACTCCATACAGCGGGTCCTTTGGAGCGATTGAGCATTCTAAATTGGATGGCAGTGGCATCGGTGACCAGCCCCATCATTCCTCCTAAAGCGTCTATCTCCCTGACAATCTGTCCTTTGGCTATGCCGCCTACGGCTGGGTTGCACGACATTTGTGCAATCTTGTTCATGTCCATTGTGATGAGCAAGGTCTTTGCACCTATTGTGGCGGCAGCGTGAGCGGCTTCGCATCCAGCGTGGCCTGCTCCGACTACAATAACATCGTAGTGTTGTGTCATCGTTGATTTGGTAGTGCTATACGCGCGAATACTGGATAGTGGTCAGATGGAAGTCTCTGCTTTTGTGTGCCGTTGTCCTCTTCTGTCCAGTAGGAATCGGTATGCGTTGCGTATGCGTCAACCGTAATGTCTGTTGTTACAAATATATGGTCAATACGGCCTGTGGTGTGTCGCTCAGTGTGGTAGCCTTGGAATGTTCCATTCTCAGCAAAGTGTAGCCGAGACGTTGTGAAAGCATCGTTAAGCAGTCCTGACTGTGTGAAGATGCTGTATATCTCATTTTCCTGGTCAACGTTGAAGTCACCTGTTAGTATAGCTGGCAGGTGGCTGTCGTTTGCTGCAATTCGTTTCATTACTAGTTTGGCGGCTTCGCGTCTGGCTGTGACACCAACGTGGTCCATGTGAAGGTTGAAGAATAAAAATTCTTGTTGGGAGTCGTGCAGGCGGAAATGTCCCCAGGTACATATTCGTTTGCAAGCGGCATCCCACCCTAGTGACGGTTGGTCGGGTGTCTCACTCAGCCAGAAGTATCCGCTTTCCAAAAGATTCACATTCTCCTTGCGATAGAAGATTGGAGCATACTCGCCTTGTGCCTGTCCGTCATCGCGTCCTACTCCTATGTAATCATATTTATCCAAACGAGCCAGCATGTCTGTGAGTTGGGAGTGTAACACTTCTTGTCCGCCCCATACAAGTGGTTGTTCCCAGTTTATCAGGTCGCATATCACATGGCATCGTCTCTCCCAACCATTGCCACTGATGCTGTCCTCAGAGTTCTTGTAGCGTATGTTGTATGAAGCCACGGTGATGGTTTGTGACATAACCATTGCAGTCCAACATGCAAAAATGGTGCAGAGAAATAGTCTTTTCATAGGATGTAAGTTGCTGTCTTAGACTTGCAAAGGTACAAATAATCGGGTATGCAGCACATTTTTCAGCGGAAAAAGCTATATATTTGCACCTCTAACCTTTATAATATGTACAGCAACACATCAATCGTTTCACACAATGTAGCCACGTTCAAACGTTTCTGTCGTGGCGGCTATGCCGTGTTTGCCAGCCTGGGGCGTGAGGTACGCATAGGTGTTCTCACTGTAGCTATGCTGGGCAGCGTTCATCTAAGTAAGGCATCAGCTATGATTGGCAACCCAGATAATCGCAACCAGACAGAATCAGAAGAGGCCGTTGATGACCATGAGCTGGATGCCGTTACCGTGGCTGGCTCGATGGCTCCACTGACTCAGTTGCAGTCTGCTCGTATAGTTGGCGTTATCTCTCGAGCGCAGATAGAGGCGGCTGCGGTGCAGACCGTCAATGATCTTTTGAAGCTTGCCGTGGGGGTAGATGTCCGACAACGCGGAGGCTTTGGTATTCAGTCGGACATCAGCATAGATGGTGGCACATTTGACCAAATCACCATTCTTCTTAATGGTCTCAACATCACTAATCCTCACACAGGGCATCTGGCGGCTGACTTCCCAGTCAGTCTTAGCGACATAGAGCGTATAGAGGTGCTGGAGGGTGCAGCTTCACGTGTCTATGGCGCTTCAGCATTTGGCGGAGCCATCAATATAGTGACTCGTCACGACGACAAAACCAATATTCAGCTTGGGGTGCATGGTGGCAGCTATGGGACAGCGGGGGCTGATGCACGTCTAGGCATACAGGCCGGTCGGTTAAGTACGAGCCTGTCGGGTACATGGCAACGATCCGACGGTGCAACACTTAACAGCGATTTCAACCGTGGTAATGCTTTTCTGCAGTGCCAGTATAACAATAGTGACTATAACATCCATTTTCAAGGCGGCTGGAGCGGCAAAAGCTATGGGGCAAATACTTTTTATAGTGCGGCTTATCCTAATCAATATGAACGCAATGACCGCTTCATTTCCAGTATAGGAGTTGAGAGTAAGGGAGCTGTGCGTCTGCGTCCAGAGGTGTTTTGGACACGTACCTTTGATAACTTCGAACTGATACGCTCTACCTCCACAGGTGAGAATTTCCATCTTACAGATGTCTATGGCAGTCGTGTTGGTCTTGATTTTAGCTGGGTCGCAGGTCATACAGCTGTCAGTGGCGAACTGCGTGAAGAGGGGATATATAGTACGAGCCTTGGCCTCCCGTTGGTAGAGTGCCAGTACAGACGTGTAGGTGGCGAGGATGCAACGTTTTATACCCGCCATGATGAGCGTACAAACATATCGTTGAGCATCGAACACAATGTATTGTTGCCACACTGGACGATTAGTGCAGGCTTGCTGGCAAATATGAATACCCGCTTTGATTCTCGCTTCCATTTATACCCAGGTATAGATGTGGCTTTCACACCTATGGCCTCGTTGCGATTGTTTGCATCCTACAACAAAGGCTTTCGCTTGCCCACCTTCACAGACCTTTATTACAAGAGTCCCACCCATGAGGGTAATCAAGGCATGAAGGCAGAGGTGAGTCATAGCTTACAATTAGGTGTTAGATGGCAGACTTCACTCTATGGTGGACAACTCCTTACAGTTGCCAAGGGCTTCTATCATCGCGGCTCTAACCTTATTGACTGGGTCATGTACAAAGCAGATGATGTTTTCCATAGTGCCAATTTCGACCTAGACAACATGGGCACCCAGGCGGAAAGCAGATGGCAGGCACAGTCATCCCATAGTTGGGTGAGAAGTGTGAGTCTAGGTTATACCTATATATATCAGCATCGCCGCGACCAAACAGAGATTTACAAATCCAACTACGCTATGGAGTATCTGCGTCATAAGTTTGTGGCAACGCTCGACCATCGTCTGGTATCACGTCTCACGGCTGCATGGAGCCTGCGATGGCAGGATCGTTGTGGTAGCTATATCAAATACGAGAATGCTGTCAGCACGGGCCAGCTTGTTGGCTATGCGCCTTATGCGACCTTAGACTTGAAACTCCGTTGGACGAAGCCTCACTATGAACTGTGGGCAGAGGCCACTAATTTGACTAATCACACCTATTACGACCTAGGAAATATTCCACAGCCAGGACTGGTTATCCTTGCTGGCGTCAGGTGTTCCTTCTGAGCTATTTATTCAATAGTGTCAACATGATTTGGGCTGCTCGCTCTGGAGCACCTGGAGACCCCAATTTGTTCATCATCATACGATAGCCAGCCAACATGTTATCGCGCTCAGCACCGCCTGGTAAGAGTTTTTCAAGCCAGCTTTGGAGAGTCTGTGCATTCATGTTGTTGTTGCCTATCAGTTCTGGTACAACCTCTTTGCCTGCAATGAGGTTGACCAGTGAGATGAACGGTACGTTGAGAAAATGCCTGCGTGCCCAGTTGACAAATCGTCCTGCACGTGTGTTGTAACATACCACCTGTGGCACGTTGAATATTGCCGTTTCCAATGTCGCTGTACCGCTGGTCACAAGGGCAGTTGAACTGTGTGACAGCAATTCAAATGTGTTGTCAGTGAGAGTGAGCAATCCTTCAACGTTGTGGGCTGTGAGGATTGTCTTGTATATATCAGTGCTATTCAACGATGACGTGGCAGCTAACACAATGTTGTAGTCTTTTGAATATCGGCTTACTGCATCAAGCATCGAAGGGAGGTTGTCTTTGACCTCCTGTTTACGGCTTCCTGGCAGCAAGGCTATGATGGGGCGTGTGTCGGACAGATGATGGATGTTGCAGAATTCCGTATAGCTCATGTTGTGGAATGCACGGAAGTGCGACACCTCGTCTAGGGTCGGGTTTCCTACATAGTGGATAGGATAGTGGTGTTTCTTCTCGTAGAAATCGACTTCAAAGGGAAGAATGGAAAACATCTCATCAATGTCACGGCGGATGGCTTTAATGCGTCCCTCCTTCCACGCCCATATCTTTGGTGAGATGTAATAATAAACAGGACAAAGAGCTGCTAAATGAATATCCTTGGCTATGCGAAGGTTAAATCCGGGATAGTCCACGAGTATCAGCACATCAGGTTGCCATTCCTTGATGTCGGACTTGCATTGACTTAGTCCATTAAGTATGGTCCTTGCATGTAGCGCAACCTGGATAAAGCCCATATAGGCAAGGTCGCTATAGTGGCGTACCAGCTCCATGCCTTGCGCTTCCATATAGTTGCCGCCAAACCCTCTGAAAACAGCTTGTGGGTCATGCTCTCGCAGTGCAGCTATCAGATGGGAGGCGTGTAGGTCACCGCTGGCCTCACCCGCTATGATGTAGTATCTCATAGAAGTAATTGGTTTGTTGCCTCTATGGCATTGTAGGCAGTCATGTCTATGGTTATTGGCACTATTGAACAGTAGCCGCTGCGTAAGGCTGCAAAATCGGTGTCGCTAGCGTTTGGCTCAAGGTCGATGAAACTTCCTGTGAGCCAGAAGTGGCGTCCATCCACTCGCGGGTTGCTTGCCGAAGCCCATTCTCCGCTCCATCGTCCACGAGCCTGCCTGCATACTTTCCACCCTCGGAATTTGGATATGGATGGAAGGTTTACGTTGAGACATACCTCTTCTGGGAGTCCTTGTTCTATGACCTTTTGGCAAAGGGCGCCAATGGCAGTCATCACGTCTTCGCCTATAGGCTCCTTCTCATACCAGTCGCCGTGTTGCAGCCATAGTGAGAAACCTATGGATGGAACGCCTTTGAGGCAGCCTTCCAGCACTGCACCCATTGTGCCGCTGTAGTGGCAGCTGACAGATGCGTTGTCGCCGTGGTTGATGCCGCTCAGTATTAGGTTTGGCTGGCGAGGTACGATCTCTTCCATAGCCAGCTTTATGCAGTCAACAGGCGTGCCAGAGCAGGAGTATATGGTTTCACCGTCCAGCGACAGGTCATCGTATGGCCCTACATAGTAAACAGGGACGGTTGGAGTGATGGCACACGCCGCCCCAGAGCGTGGACCGTCTGGAGCAACAACAACTACATCCGCAAAGGTGCTGACTGCACGTGCCAGATCACGTATGCCAGTTGCAGTATAGCCGTCATCGTTGGTTATGAGTATGAGGGGGCGTGTATGAGAGGGTGTATGCATTATGATAAGTAGGTGTTCAAAATTATTTTACTATATCCAGCATTGTAGGTGCTTTCATGTCTTTGTTCGCTCTTTGGCGCATCTTTTCCTTTTATCCTCAGTCACAGAGCCCGCTCTGCTCCTTCGGAGAAAAGAAAAATCTGCATTCAAATAGCT
>JAFZQR010000059.1 GCA_017620295.1 Bacteroidaceae bacterium | reverse complement strand
TTCATGTCTTTGTTCGCTCTTTGGCGCATCTTTTCCTTTTATCCTCAGTCACAGAGCCCGCTCTGCTCCCTCGGAGAAAAGAACAATCTGCATCCAAATAGCTGAACAAATACATAAAACTAATTGTGAACACCTACTTATCTTATTGATAACAGTTAGAAACTCTTCAAGGCTTGGTAGAGACGTTGTATGGGCAGGCCCATGACATTGTAGAACGAACCTGTGATACACTCCACACCCACGTAGCCAATCCATTCCTGGATGCCGTAAGCTCCAGCTTTGTCCATAGGATGGTAGAGGGTGACATAGTGGTCAATCTCATCGGTGGTGAGAGTGGTGAAAGTGACATCAGATGAACAGGCAAAGCTCACCTGTTTTGTGGTGGTTGTAAGCGTCACTCCTGTGAAGACCTGATGGGTGTTGCCCGATAGCATGACAAGCATACGTCGGGCCTCAGCTTCGTCATGAGGCTTGCCCAAGACTTGTCCGTTGAGCCATACGATGGTGTCGGCTGTTATCAGCAGTTCATCGTCCTGCAGGCTGTTGCGGTAAGCCTCAGCTTTAGCACGCGATATATATAAAGGTATGTCCCCACCTTGTAATTCGACTGGATAGTTCTCATCTATGCCTTCCAACACACGTACCTCAAAGGGTAGGCCCAATCCCGCCAGCAACTCACGCCTGCGTGGCGAGTTACTAGCCAGAATCAGTCTATATTTATTCTGGATATCCATTATACTGTATGTTTCTTACCAACCAAATGCAGTCTTGTCTGCCATCCACTTGCCTTGTGCCTTCAGCACCTGCTCCACTACATCGCGGGCGCAGCCATAGCCACCTCGTTTGTCGGATATATAGATGGATATGGCCTTAATCTCTGGAGCCGCATCTGCAGGACATACCGGACAACCCACAAGTCGCATCAACTCATAGTCGGGTATGTCATCGCCCATATATAAGATCTCATCATCAGCCAGATTGTACTTGGCCTTCAGCTGCTCGTATGTCTTGATTTTGACTGAACACGACAGGAACACATCGTTGATACCCAACCGCGAATAGCGGGTGCGGATGGCTTCGGGACGCGCCCCTGTGATGATGGCAATGTGCAGCCCTTGCATCTGAGCCAGCCGGAGGGCGTAGCCGTCCTTGATGTTTACTGTACGCTGGGGTTCACCATCATCGCCCTGCGCTATTGTCTCCGCACTCAGCACTCCATCTACATCGAAGAAGAGTGCACGGATGCGGGTGAGATCATAGTTTATCATGTATGCTTTTTGACATTAGTTCATATATCTGACATGCCAGCGGGTTCTCCGCCAGGAGTTCTTTATGCTTGGTCATCACCTGCTCATCCCATCGCACAGCTGGTCCTGTCTGTGCCTCCCTGGGAGAAAGTGCTTGCAGCTTCGCCACAGTCTCTTCAAGCAGAGGCTGCATCACGGAGAAATCCATGCCAGACGGACGGAGAACGTCCTCGGCAAGAGTGCAGCAGTGGTTAACGAAGTTGCATGCGAACACAGCAGCCAGATGCAGATGCCTACGCTGCTCACTGTTCATACGGTGGATATTGAAGACATTGTCATCAGCCAGAGCCAAAGCCAATTGCTCTACGACTGAGAGGTCTGCCTTGCTGGTGGCTTCAACGAAATAGTGCAGCTTGGAGAAATCCACACTCCGTCCCTTGCTGAATGTCTGCATCGGATAGAGTACGCCGCCTCTGCGATGACCTGCGTCAGCAAACACACTCATTGGCACGGAGCCTGAACTGTGAATGAATAGTCTGTCTTCAAAACCATGATGGAACCGTGCCACGACCTCTGGCAGCGCATCGTCCTTGATGCAGAAGTAATAGACATCGGCATCCACTGTGATGCGATCTGCCCTACTCCACTGCTCCACGACGTCCAACCCTGCCTCACGCAGAGCTGGGATAATGCACTGAGCCACACGGCCCGAACCTATGACACAAACGCGCAGCATTCTTCCAATCCTCAAATCCTTGAATTCTCAAATCCTCCAATGTGTACCTTCTCCCACAACAGGCGGTCGGGGTTGAAGGGTTTACGCTCCATGCCCTTATGTCCCAGGGCTACCATTACCGCTGGTTGAAGGTCATCGGGAATATTGAGCAATTTGCGCACGATGTCCTGAGTGGATTCACCATCGACCGCAGTGCGATTGCGTAGCTGTACCCAGCAGGCACCTAGCCCAAGATCCTCTGCCTGATAAAGCAGCACCGTAGCTGCCACGCAGGCATCCTCTATCCACACATCACTCTCCTGCGGGTCACCCACAACTACTATTGCCAAGGCAGCATCCTTGACAAAGTCGCTTCCCACAGCCTTGCAGCCAGAGAGAGCTGTCAGCATTGCCTTGTCGTCAACAACAATGAAGTGCCAGGCATGCTTGCCTTTGCTTGAGGGTGACATCAAGGCACTTCGGAGCAACGTCTCAACCTGTTCGGGGGTTAGCTGTTCGTCGGTATATTTGCGCATTGAGCGGCGCGTCTGAACTATTTCTGCGAATGATTGCATAAAATATTATGGTGCATTAGTAATACATATATATGTTAACGAGAATTCACTTTCACCACTTTATAACTGTCTATCGTGCGGCGATCCTGGCTGATGTTCAGCCCTACAGCTATGACTGGCCTAGGGTCGGAGGCAAAGCGTGCGGCATAGTTCTTGGTGATAATCTGGTCGGTGGCAGCCTCTGCCGTCTTGTTGTATTTTAGCTCAATGATATAGATGGCATCCTGCAGCTTCAGGGCTATGTCCATACGTCCATCCGAGGTCTGCTCCTCCGCACTAACGTCAGCACCGAAGCCCATCAAAGCGGCGTAGATGAGCGACTGGTATAGCTGCTCGTTTTGGTTCTTGTCGGTGATACTATATGGAATACCTGCATACCATAGCTGTAGGCACTCTATGAATCCCTCGATGGTGATGTCCTTACGACGCAGTCGCTTGAAGGCACTACCCAGTGCATCCTGACTGCCTACATAGTCCTCCATGTAGAACTTGTAGAGCGACTTCGTGAACCCCTCGCGCACCTCACCATTTGGGAAACCCAGCACGTACTCATTCTCTATAGGGTCGTACTCCTTCAGTGTGAGGTAGCCACTTTGGAACAGAACGGGTATAGGGTCGCTGATGCGCTCTGTGGGAGCATCGAACCTGTCCAGACTGGCACGGAAATGCTCTATCTGCTGTATGCTGATGTTGTGCTGCCGCATCACGTTTATGAGCATTGAAGGGGTGCCTGTGGAGAACCAGAAGTTCTGTATGCGCCCCATTGCAAAAGCATTCACTAGGCTCCAGGGACAATAGATGTCGGTGAAGTTATCGGAGAAATGGTAGCCATCGTACATTTCTTTCAGTTTCGTTACGGTGTCATCGTATGTATAGTTGATGCCGTAGCGATTGTATAGCTTGTTAAGTTTCTCGGTGAGCAGCTCTATGTCTGGCTTCCATTCTGTGAGCAGCTCCTCCTCGGTGATGCCGCAGATGCCCTCGTACTCTGGTGCGAAGGTGAGCTGCTGCAGGTTGTTCAGCTCACTGAACACCGAGAGCTGCGAGAACTTGGAGATGCCTGTGAGGAACACGAAGCGTAGGTACTTGGCCTGTGCCTTCAACGGAGAAAACAGGTTGCGGATACGGTCGCGAATATAGTCCTGAAGCTCCAAATTGTTGATGCTGTCCAACATGGGAGCATCGTACTCGTCAATAAGAATTACCACTTTCTCACCTGTCTGCTCATAGGCTGTCTGTATTAGTTCGGTAAGGCGCGAGTCGTAATTTGTCGGGTCAACAGGATTAGTTATGCCGAACTCTCGCTCTTGCTGCCTCAGAATAGCGTTGATAGTGGGATGTACACCTTCCTTCTCAAAGTACTTGCCATTGCTCAAGTCGAGCCTTATGACGGGGTACTTCTTCCACTCCTTCTCCTTATCATATATATACAGTCCCTCGAACAGCTCCTTGCGACCCTCGAAGTAGCAGCACAGCGTATCGACCAGCAGCGACTTGCCAAAGCGGCGCGGTCGGCTCAAGAAGAAGTTCACGGCATCGGTAGAGACCATCTTCCAAATGTATTCGGTCTTGTCGATATACACTGAACCACGCTCACGTATCCAATCGAATGTCTGCACTCCCACAGCATAGCCGCGACGTTTCGTTTCTTCTGTATTCATGGTGATAAGTAGGTGTTCAAAATTATTTTACTATATCCA
>JAFZQR010000058.1 GCA_017620295.1 Bacteroidaceae bacterium | reverse complement strand
GGCTACCCGTGCCTTGTAGATTATTATGTGAAGTTGCATCCGTGTTAGGAACCGCCGTATGCGGAACCGCATGTACGGTGGTGTGAGAGGTCGGAAAACGAAAGTAGGAAGAAAACTACTTCGTTTTCCTCCTACTCGATAGTAATAGTGTAGGGTTGCTGCTTAGTTCTTGAAGAAGTCCTGAACGGCTTCGTTTGGAACCATCTGCTCATTGAAGGAATAAGACCCTTTTTCGGTCTTCACCATCTTAATGACCTTTGTATATGAGCGGCCATCTGTCTTACCCGTTTGCAGGGTGGCGACGGTTTTTTTTGCCATAGTGTGAAGTGTTTAAGTGTGATAAGGGTTATTTTATTTCCTTGTGAACGGTCATGCGCTTGAGGATAGGGTTGTACTTCTTGAGCTCAAGACGCTCTGTTGTGTTCTTACGGTTCTTGGTTGTGATATAGCGAGATGTGCCGGGCAGACCGCTATCCTTCATCTCTGTACACTCAAGAATCACCTGTACTCTGTTGCCTTTAGCTTTCTTTGCCATGGTGTTGTCTGATTGATTTAGTGATAGGTGTTAATGATTGAAGGTTAGAGGTAGCCTTTCTCTGCAGCCTGCTTGATGGCTGCGTCCAATCCAATCTTGTTAATCAAGCGCAGGCCAGCGGCTGAAATTGTGAGGCTAATCCAAGCGTCTTCCTCAACCCAGTAGAACTTCTTTGTGAAGAGGTTCACGTCGAAAACGCGCTTAGTGCGACGCTTTGAGTGCGACACATTGTTTCCGTGCATCGCCTTCTTACCTGTGATTTGACAAATCTTTGACATTTCTTCTTTCCTTTTGTAATTTCCAATAATTACTTCTTCCAAACAGCGGGCAAAGGTAGTGCTTTTTCGGGGAACGTGCAAACAAATAATCCATAATTTTGTGCTGACCGAAGATAATGTTTACCTTTGCCCCATCACAAATATGTTTTTACAATGTCAACAAGTCATAGTATTACAGAGCGGGTGCGTGAATATTTCAATCTTATGCCCGACCGGGATGAGGAAGAGCTGATAATAGAGCAGATCAGTAAAGGTGTGTCCTTCCGTGGAGCTAATCTGTGGGTGCTGATATGTGCCATATTGATTGCTTCGCTGGGTTTGAACGTGAACTCTACGGCAGTCATAATCGGTGCGATGCTCATCTCCCCCCTCATGGGGCCTATAATAGGTATGGGGCTGGCTGTAGGCATCAATGACTTGGACTTGCTGAAGCGTTCAGCCAAGAACTTTGGTGTGGCAACGTTGATAAGTGTGATAACAGCCACTGTCTATTTCCTGCTGACGCCTCTGGGCGATGCCCAGTCGGAGCTGCTGGCTCGTACATCCCCCACGGTGTATGACGTGTTTATAGCTTTCTGCGGTGGTGCTGCCGGTATCATTGCTCTCTGCACTGGCGGAAAAGGCAATGTCATTCCTGGTGTTGCGATAGCCACGGCATTGATGCCTCCTCTCTGTACGGCAGGCTATGGTTTGGCTACAGGACATTTGCTCTACTTCCTGGGTGCGTTCTATCTGTTCTTCATCAACACGGTGTTCATCTGCCTTGCCACATACGGTGGAGTGCGTCTGATGCAGTTCCATAGGCGTGAGTTCTTGTCGCCTGCTATAGCCAAGAAGGCGCAGCGCATAATATGGGGTGTCGTCGTTGTCACAATGTTGCCAGCTGTGGCAATGACTGTAGGCATCGTGCGCCGCAGTGTATTTGACAACAATGTGCGTAATTTCATCAAGACGGAACTCTCGCAGCAGGGAACTCAGGTTATCAGTAGCGAGGTTGACGCTGAGACATCAACACTGCGAATCGTGGCTGTGGGACGTGAGATTACAGAGGCAACTCAGGAGGCGGCGCGTCGCCACATGGGGCTATATGGCTTGGATGGCTATGGGCTGGCTGTCATACAGGGCTCGCAGTCGGACAGCCTGCTCCTGTCAGTTCAGCGCAGCCAGGCAGCTTCTACACGTGAAAGTGAGCGGCAGAAACTGTTGGAAATGTCGTCAGAGGTGTCAACGCTGACACAGCAGTTGGAAGCGTCGGAGCAGGCCTTGAGTCGTTATATGGATTTGGAGCAGCTGTGTACTGAGCTACGTCCTGAGCTTGCGGCTCTATTCCCGCAGGTGCAGTCCCTGACTTTAGCGCAGGTGGTGACGGCCAGCATGGATACCGTATCGGAGGCGTCATACGTGATGTCGGTTGTGGATTTGAAAACTCCACTTCCTGCAGCTGAAAAAGCGCGGCTTCATGACTGGCTGCAGGCCCGCGTGGCAGCTGATAGCCTGCGATTGGTCTTGGAGTAGTGGGGGAGAGGTTTAGCCGACAGTGCTGATCTTCTCCAGTCGTGACTGGTCGATGAGCTTGATTTTTCGTCCATCAATAGCAATGATTTTCTCGTTGGCAAAGATGGAGAGTGTTCGAATGGCATTGCTGGTGGTCATGTTCGACAGGTTGGCCAAGTCCTCGCGGCTGAGGTAGATGCTCAAAGTGGAGCCGTCTTCCTCCAGTCCGTAGTTGTCCTTCAGGAATAGAAGTGATTCTGCCAAACGGCCTCTGATATGCTTTTGGGTGAGGTTCACAGTTCGCTCATCGGCTGTGCCGAGGTCAACAGACAGGTGCTGGATGAAGAACCATCCAAGCTTGGCATTCTCTTTCAGTACCTGCTCAATCAAGGAAATCGGGAATTTCACGATGAGGGACGGCTCAAAGGCGGCAGCAGACGTCAGGTACTTCTGGTTGGCAAAGGCCGCACGGTAGCCGAAATACTCCACAGGCTTGATGACACGCATTATTTGTGTTCGACCGCCAACACCGTTCTTCAAAATCTTAACTTTACCAGACACCAGACACATCAGGTGAGTGGGTTCGTTGCCCTCTACGTAGATGGGCTGGTTCTTCTTGTATGTGTGTATGGAAGCATTCCGTGTAAGTAGTGCTTTCTGTGCTTCGCTAAGAGGCTCGAAGATAGCACTTAGTAGCGGGAGCATTTCTTTAAGTGGTATGGACTTCTTTACAGTTTTAACCATGCTGGCAAAGTCTGAAAATATGTTTTACGGCACAAAATTACAGCATTTTGATACTTTAGACAAGTGATAAAGTTAATTTGTTGCCAAATAATTTTTGCACGTGGGAAAGATGTTCTAATTTTGGACGGTTTTCATGAAGATTTACTAATCGGAAACTCTATACATATTAAATAACCAATTACCTTACCTTATGAGCTATTTACAGTTTGACAAGACTCTGATGACCAACCTGGAGGAGGCTCTGAAGAAGGAGGTGCTGCGTTCAAACCGTTCTGGAGCCTACAGCTGCTCCACTATTCTGGACTGCAACACTCGCAAGTATCATGGCTTGCTGGTGGTGCCCGTACCTGAGTTGGACGATGAGAACCATGTTCTTCTCAGCTCCCTTGACGCCACTGTGGTTCAGCATGGCGCAGAGTTTAACCTTGGACTGCACAAGTATCAAGGTGACAACTACAGCCCTCGCGGACATAAGTACATCCGCGACTACGACTGCCAGCAGGTTCCCACCACTCTCTATCGTGTGGGAGGTGTTATCCTGAAGCGTGAACAGGTGTTCCAGCATTTCGAGGATCGTGTCATCATCCGCTACACTCTGCTCGAAGCCCACAGCAAGACCACATTGCGTCTGCAGCCTTGGCTAGCCTTCCGCAGTGTGCGTGAGTTCACACATGAGAACTCACGTGCCAGCCGCGACTACCAGCCAGTCAAGAATGGCATCAAGACCTGCATGTACCCAGGCTATCCTGAACTCTACATGCAGTTGAGCAAGAAAGCCGAGTGGGTGTTCCGTCCCGACTGGTATCGAGGAGTGGAATATCCCAAGGAGCAGGAGCGCGGCTATGCCAGCAACGAAGACCTCTATGTTCCAGGCTACTTTGAGTTCGACATCAAGAAGGGTGAGAGTGTTATCTTCAGTGCTGGTCTTTCCGAGATCAAGCCGACTGAGCTGAAGGCTCTGACTGATTTCGAGGTTAATATCCGTACACCTCGCGATAACTTCTACCACTGTCTGGTCAACTCGGCCCATCAGTTCCTCAACTACCGCGACGGCGAGACATACATCCTCGCAGGCTATCCTTGGTTCAAGTGCCGTGCACGCGATATGTTCATCTCTCTTCCTGGCTTGACGCTGACCAACAACGAGGTTGACCACTTCGAGAAGGTCATGGCAACCGCAGAGAAGGGCATCCGTGAGTTCATAGAGGGTAAGCCTCTGTCAGTTCGCATCTATGAGATGGAACATCCCGATGTGCTGCTATGGGCTGTGTGGTGCATTCAGCAGTACGGTAAGTTCGTGTCGCTCAAGGGCTGTATCGAGAAGTACGGCCAGTTGCTGCGTGACATCATGAACTATCTCATCAATGACGGTCACCCAAATCTTTTTGTACACGAAAACGGTCTGGTATATGCCAACGGACGTGACCATGCCATCACTTGGATGAACTCTTCGTCGGGTGGACATCCTATCGTTCCTCGTTCTGGTTACATCGTTGAGTTCAACGCATTGTGGTACAATGCTCTGATGTTCAGCGCACAGGTATGCCACACCATGAACAACGAGGCTGAGGCTGCACCTCTGGAGCAATTGGCAGCCAAGACAAAGGAGAGCTTTATCAGCACATTCCTCAACGAGTACGGCTATCTGCTCGACTATGTTGATGGCACCATGATGGATTGGAGCGTTCGACCAAACATGATATTCGCTTGCGCCTTCGACTACTCTCCTTTGGATGCAAAGCAGAAGAAGGGCGTTCTGGACATGTGTACCAAGGAACTGCTTACTCCGAAGGGCCTGCGTTCTCTCTCTCCAAAGAGTGGCGGTTACAATCCTATGTATGTCGGTCCTCAGGTGCAACGTGACTACGCCTACCATCAGGGCACAGCATGGCCTTGGCTGGCAGGTTTCTACATGGAGGCATGCCTCAAGATCTATGGACGTTCCCGCGTAGGCTTCGTGGAGCGTCAGCTAGTAGGCTATGAGGAGGAACTCTTCTACCACTGCATTGGCACTATTCCCGAGCTGTTCGACGGCAACCCACCGTTCCACGGACGCGGAGCCATGTCGTTTGCTATGAATGTGGCCGAGATAATGCGAGTGGTTAATTTGCTTGATAAATATATAATGGATTAACCTCATTTGACAATTTGACAATTTACAATCGGACAATTGCAACTGGTAACTATCCTTAGTAATTGTGGAATTGTGAGATTGTATAATCGTAATATACGACTATGAAAGTATTAATGTTCGGATGGGAGTATCCTCCTCATGTATTCGGTGGACTTGCCACCGCCAATTACGGTATATCACAAGGACTTCATGCCTTGGGCGATATGGAGACAATGCTTTGTCTGCCAAAGCCTTTCGGAGATGAAGACCGCTCGGCATGTAAGATTATAGCCATGAATTCCGTGCCTATCGCATGGCGCGACGTTAACTACGACTACGTACAGCAGCGTGTGGGCAACATCATGTCGCCAGACGACTACTTCCGCTATCGTGACCATATCTATGCCGACTTCAACTATATGCACGTTAACGACCTCGGAGCAATGGAGTTCGCTGGAGGCTATCCCGGCAACCTCACCGAGGAAATCAACAACTACAGCATCATAGCAGGTGTTGTAGCCCGCACAGAGCAGTTCGATATCATCCATGCCCACGACTGGCTGACCTATCCTGCAGGCATCCATGCCAAGCAGGTCAGCGGACGTCCATTGGTTATTCACGTTCATGCCACCGACTTCGACCGCTCTCGCGGCAATGTCAACCCCACGGTTTACGGCATCGAGCGCAACGGTATGGACAATGCCGACTGCATCATGTGTGTGTCTGAGCTGACTCGTCAGACCGTCATCAACCACTACGGTCAAGACCCGGCCAAGTGCTTCGCCATGCACAACGCAGTCTATCCTCTGGCACCGGAGCTGCAGGCAATTGTGGACCAGCGTCTGCCTTACAAGGATCGTAAGGAGAAGGTCATCACCTTCCTGGGCCGCATCACCATGCAGAAGGGACCTGAGTACTTCATCGAGGCTGCAAAGCGTGTGCTGGATCGCACTAACAACGTGCGCTTCTGCTTCGCTGGTTCGGGCGATATGATGAACGCCATGATTGACATGGCAGCTGCCTACGGTATTGCCGACCGCTGCCACTTCCCAGGCTTCATGAAGGGTAAGCAGGTGTTTGAGATATTCCGCGACTCCGATGTCTATGTGATGCCTTCGGTTTCAGAACCTTTCGGTATCTCACCTCTGGAGGCCATGCAGAGCGGTGTGCCAAGCATCATCTCCAAGCAGAGCGGTTGCGCTGAGATCCTCGACAAGTGCATCAAGACCGACTACTGGGACATCGATGCTATGGCCGATGCCATGTACTCGCTTTGCACCAACCCTGCCCTGCACGAATACTTGCAGGTTGAGGGTAAGAAAGAGGTGGACGGCATCACTTGGGAGAAGGTGGGCGAACGCATTCGCAAACTCTATGATCAGGTGCTTGAGAGATATTAATACCTTACCCTATAAATAGAGATTTACAACATATTATAATAACCTCATTATGAATAGTCCTTTACCCTCATAGGTAACTACGCCTCCTCGCCATTCGGAGAGGGGGACTGGGGGGTGAGGTTTCAATTACAATTATGAAAACAATCTGCCTATATTTTGAGATTCATCAAAACATACATCTGAAGCGTTATCGCTTCTTCGAGATAGGTAAGGACCATTACTATTTCGATGACTATGAGAATGAGCGTGGCATCACAGAGACTGCTGAACGCTCTTACATCCCAGCATTGCGCACCTTCCTTGAAATGACCAAGCTCTACGGCAAGGACTTCAAGGTTGCATTCTCCATCTCTGGATGCGCATTGGAACTCATTGAAAATTACGCTCCTGAGGTGCTTGAGTTATTGCAGGAGTTGAACGAAACCGGCTGTGTGGAATTCCTCGCAGAACCCTATAGCCATGGTCTGAGCTCTCTGGCCAACGAGGATGTGTTCCGCGATGAGGTGTCACGTCAGGCCAAGAAGATGAAAGAACTCTTCGGCAAGAAGCCAACCGTTCTGCGCAACAGCTCTCTCATTTACTCTGACGACATTGGTGGCCTCGTTGCATCTATGGGTTACAAGGGTATGATTGCCGAGGGTGCCAAGCACATCCTGGGTTGGAAGAGTCCTCACTTCCTCTATCATTGCAACCAGAACCCCAACTTGAAACTGTTGCTGCGTGACTATAAGCTCAGCGATGACATCTCTCTCCGCTTCAACAACTCTTCTTGGAACGAGTACCCGCTCTTCGCTGATACATACATGGATTGGATTTCGCAGTTGCCCGAGGATGAGCAGATTGTGAACATCTTCATGGAACTCTGCGCACTTGGCATCTTCCAGCCGCTCTCCAGCAATATCCTGGAATTCATCAAGGCTCTGCCTGCAGCTGCCAAGCAGCGTGGCATAGTGTTCGCTACTCCAAGCGAGATTATTGCCCGTACAAAGAGTGTGGCTCAGATTGACGTGCCGTTCCCAATGTCTTGGAACGACGAGGAGCGCGACACCAGCTGCTGGCTCGGAAACGTCATGCAGCGTGAAGCCTTCAACAAGCTCTATAGTGTGGCCGAGCGTGTACTCATCTGCAAGGACCGCCGCATCACTCAGGACTGGGATCGCATTCAGGCCAGCAACAACTTCCGCTTCATGACCACCAAGCCGATGAGCGTTGGTATGTATCGCAGCTTCTACGACAGCCCCTACGATGCGTTCACCAACTATATGAACATCCTTGGCGACTTCATCAACCGTGTAAACGCTCTCTATCCCTCTGAGATTGAGAACGAGGAACTCAATGCCCTGCTCACCACCATCCGCAACCAAGGCGAGGAGATTGAGGTTAAGGACAAGGAGATTACTCGCCTGCAGACACGTCTGAAGAAGTATGAGGGCGATACCGAAAAGAAGGCTCCTGCCAAGAAAGCGCCTGCTAAGAAGGCTTCTGCAAAGGCTGAGGCTCCTGCCAAGGAAGCTCCCGCCAAGAAGGCAGCTAAGAAGGCCGAGGAATAAGCCAGCGCCAAAGTCCCGAGACTCTATACATTATTATAATAATATATGGTGTATATACCCCCGTCGGTGAACGTTTGTTTGCCGACGGGGCTTCTGTATGTTGTGAACAGGCAATTTTTATTGCATATTTCAAAAAAAAGTGTGTTTCATACACCATCATAAAGAAATATGTCCTAACTTTGGGGCATAGATTTGTGTAAAACTGTCTATACGCATTTGCCTACAACTTAACTTAACAACATACATTATCATTTCCATGAAACATCTTTTCAAAGGAACAATCGCAGCTACAGCAGCTTTGGCTATGCTGGTAGCATGCGATCCAGCACCCGTGGCTGAAAAGACAGCCAGCGGACTTGACCCACAAGCATTCGTGGACACGATTAACGGTAAGGCTACAGCCCTCTACACACTTAAGAATGCCGCCGGCATGGAGGTGTGCATAACCAACTTCGGCGGACGTGTGGTGAGCATCATGGTTCCCGACCGCGACGGTGTCATGAAGGACGTTGTGCTTGGCTACGACAATGTTAAGCAGTATGCCGACAGCGAGAACAGTCCTTCCGACTATGGAGCTAGCATAGGTCGCTATGCCAACCGCATCAGTGGCAGCTGCTTCGCTATCGACAGCGTTGAATACCAGCTTGTTGCCAATGATGGTGAGAACTGCCTGCACGGTGGTCCTACTGGATGGCAGTATCAGGTTTATAACGTTGACACCTACAACGACAGCACTCTCATCCTGACTATTGTCTCACCAGATGGCGATAATGGTTTCCCTGGCGAGGTGCATGCAACAACCATCTACAAGCTCACTGCCGACAACACTCTTGACATCACATGGAGTGCTGAGACCGACAAGGAGACTGTGATTAACCAAACCAACCACTGCTACTTCAACCTCAATGGCGATCCCAGCCGTGTAGGTACAAACATGGAGCTGTATGTCAATGCCGACAACTACACTCCGTCTGATGAGTTCTATATCCCAACAGGCGAGATTCTTCCTGTGGAGGGTACTCCATTTGATTTCCGCTACGCAAGGGTTCTGTCTGAGGTCGTGGACGACACCACCTTCTGCCAGATTAAGAACGCCACAGGTATCGACCACAACTTCTGCCTCAACACCTACAACCACGAGACAGGTGAGGGCGACGACAGCCTCCTGGCTGCAGCACTTTACAGCCCTGAGACTGGTATCTATCTTGAGGTGTTCACCAACGAGCCTGGTATCCAGGTCTATACTGGTAATTTCCAGGGCGTGGGCAAGGATGCCGACATCCTGCGCAAGCATGGCATCAAGTACCCGAAGCACGTGAGCGTATGCCTGGAGAGCCAGAAGTATCCAGACAGCCCAAACAAGGCTGGTGCCAACTGGCCAGCTGCCAACCTGAAGCCTGAACAGAAGTACTTCAGCCATTGCGCCTACAAGTTCTCAGTTAGATAAACTTTAATCATTTAAGTAGGTAATCAAAATTAAGCTACATGATGCAAGTACTGAATAGACAATCCCTTTCCGATATCTGCCAACGCTCTGTTGGTAGCATAGAAGAGGCTGTCCGTACTAGCGTAGTCTTGTGGTCTGATCCATTTGCCCTT